>JAWQFW010000159.1:0-13294 GCA_035968095.1 Oscillatoria sp. PMC 1068.18 | reverse complement strand
GGAAATTATGGAAGAATCAGTAACTTATCAAGATATCCTCCAAAAAGGCGTACAACAAGGTTTGCAACAAGGTTTACAACAAGGTTTGCAACAAGGTTTGCAACAAGGTTTACAACAAGGAGTGCAACAAGGTTTGCAACAAGGAGTGCAACAAGGTTTACAACAAGGAGTGCAACAAGGTTTGCAACAAGAGGCTCTAGGGCTGGTCATCCGTCTAGTTTCACGGCGGTTGGGGACGCTGGAGCCTTCTGTGCAGCAACGGATTGAAATGCTTTCAGTGGCGCAATTGGAATCACTTGCAGAGGCGTTGTTGGATTTCGCTACGACTGAAGATTTACTCAACTGGTTGGAGGAAAATCAGTAATTGTTGGTTGGTTAGTGTAAAATCTCTGTTCGAGAAACACTTCCTTACATGGAAAGATTTTGACTTGTGCTGAGATTCTGGCTGGTTTGCGCTTTGAGAAAAATTTGCTTAATCAACTATTTCGCGAGGAAGTAATGGAAGAATCAGTAACTTATCAAGATATCCTCCAAAAAGGCGTACAAAGAGGACTGCAACAAGGTTTGCAACAAGGTTTGCAACAAGAGGCTCTAGGGCTGGTCATCCGTCTAGTTTCACGGCGGTTGGGGACGCTGGAGCCTTCTGTGCAGCAACGGATTGAAATGCTTTCAGTGGTGGAATTAGAATCACTTGCAGAGGCGCTGTTGGATTTCGCTACGACTGAAGATTTACTCGACTGGTTGGAGCGAAATTAATTAAACAGAGACGTAGCATTGCCACGTCTCTAGAGAAAATGCTAACTCATTACTAGACTTAAACTTGCGCTTTTTCCAGCATCAATTTAGATCGCTTGATTGTTTCGGGAATCTCAATCGGATAATCTCCTGTGAAACAAGCCGAACAAAAACTATTCGGGTCTTCACCTGTAGCTTCGAGCATTCCTGACCAACTTAAATAAGCTAAACTGTCAACGCCAATAATTTCTGCTATCTCTGCAACCGATTTCGTTGCGGCGATTAGATGATCTTGGCTGTCGGTATCAATTCCGTAGAAGCAAGGATGAGTGACTGGGGGTGAGGAAATCCGCATATGTACTTCTTTTGCTCCTGCATCGCGAAGTGCTTGAACAATTTTACGGCTGGTTGTACCTCTGACGATTGAGTCGTCTACCATGATGACTCGTTTACCTGTGAGTACGTCTTTGAGGGGATTGAGTTTCATGCGAATACCTGATTCGCGCATAGTTTGAGTGGGCTGAATAAAGGTACGCCCGACATAGCGGTTTTTAATCAATCCTTCGGCAAAGGGTATGTCTGATTCTGCGGAAAAACCGATCGCTGCGGGAACGCCTGAGTCGGGTACGGGAATGACCATATCGGCATCGACGTAAGATTCTCTGGCGAGTTGACGACCTAATTCTAAGCGATAGCTGTAAAGGGTTTCGTCGTGCATGACGCTATCTGGTCTGGCAAAATAGATCATCTCAAAGATGCACAGTTTTCGTTTGGGTTTTTTTGCCCAGTGCAAAGATGCCATCCCTGCTTCGGTAATCCAAACTATTTCTCCGGGTTCGACATCCCGCAGGTATTCAGCGCCGATTATATCTAAGCCGCAGGTTTCTGAGGCTAAAACATAACGTTGAGGGTTATTTTCCAGTGTGCCGATGACTAGAGGACGAATACCGTTGGGGTCGCGTATGCCCATCAATCCTACTGGTGTGGCGATCGCTAAACTGTATGCTCCTTGACAATATTCTAAGGCGCTCACTGCGGCTTCGAGCCAGTCTTTGCCACTGTCTACTTCTTGGGCGATCGCTAGGGCGATCATTTCTGAGTCGGTACTTGTCAGAAAGTCGCAGTTTTGCTTGGTTAAGTGTTCTCGTAGTTCTACTACATTGACTATGTTACCATTATGTGCCAAAGCTAGAGAACCGAGACGAGTTGCGACGACTGCGGGTTGAGCATTGGCTATACGTGAAGATCCTGTGGTTGAATAACGAGTATGACCAACTGCTATTTGTCCGGGCAAATTGTTTAAAATTGTTTCATTAAAAACTTGGGAGACTAAACCCATGTTTTTATGTAAATGGACTGTTTCACCGTCAAAGGTAGCTATTCCTGCTGATTCTTGTCCTCGATGTTGCAAGGCATAAAGTCCAAAATAGGTTAGCTTGGCAACATCTTCTTCTGGAGCGTAAACACCAAATACGCCACAAGCTTCTTCTGGTTTATCTATTCTTGCTTTGGCAGAATTGTTGTCGATGGAATCGTTGTCCGAGCAGTTTAAGTAGGTCGATGGGTTGGGAATCATCCTCTAATTGTCCTCGCGCGATCGCCGCAGTAAGTTAACTATGATTGAGCGTTACCTAGGAGATTTCGTAGTTCTAAAGCAAAATTAGTTCAAACCTCCCTAATTTCCAGATTAACTCAACTTAATATTTCCTTAATATTTAATACCATAGCAGTTCTTTGGTTAATTTTTGCAAACTGAAATCGCGATGCGATTGGGTAAAGTCTAGCCCCTCGAAGGGTATGCGCTCAACAAATTTCACGCTCGAAAATTTCTTGTTTTTTTCTTGACAATTTGTTTAAAATATGCACTTACTAATTATGCAAAACATTAAGTTTGTAAGCGTTTAGCGATCGCCTGATGCCAAACCTGACTTACTTCATTTATCTTAACGTCAAGTAAGGGTACTTTGTCAGCCGTGAAAACCCCCAAATCAGAGTTCTCATTTGTAACCAAGCCAATTTTTTGCCAATGATTACTTAACTCTTTCTGGAGATAAGCTTCCCAAGTTTGTTGATTTTCAGGATTAACCGAAACCAAAATCCGCGTTGCTGCTTCCCCAAACAAAACTTCATCCCAACGAGAATCAGTTTGCACAGAATCAACATTTAAGAAAATTTCTGCACCAAAGCGATCGTGAAAACAACATTCTAACAGCGCGATCGCCAAACCACCCTCAGCACAATCATGAGCAGAATGCAACCAACCTTGACTAATTCCAAAGCGACAAACCGCCTGAACTCGGCGTTCCAAACCAAAATCTACCACAGGCGGTTTACCCGCCACAACACCATGAATTGTCGCCAAATATTCCGAACCACCCAAACCAGCAGCCGAACTACCCAACAAATAAATCAAATCGCCCGAACTTTGAAAACTTTGTCCACAAACCTGACTCACATCCGGAACCAAACCCACCATCCCAATTACCGGAGTCGGATAAATCGGTTGAGGCTTACCATCCGCAGACAAAGTTTCATTATACAGCGAAACATTTCCCCCAGTCACAGGCGTTTCCAACTCCCGACAAGCCTCAGCAATACCACGACAAGCCTCAGCAAGTTGCCAATAACCCACCGGATTTTCTGGACTCCCAAAATTAAGATTATCAGTAACCGCCAAAGGTTCAGCACCCACACAACTTAAATTCCGCGCCGCTTCCGCAACTGCTGCCTTTGCTCCTTCATAAGGATTAAGATAAACATAACGAGAATTACAATCCGTAGTCGCAGCCACACCTTTTTCCGTCATCTTTCCCGTCAAAGAATTCACCGGACGAACCCGAACCACAGCCGCATCCGCACCACCTGGTAAAATAACCGTATTATTTTGGACTTGATGGTCATACTGACGATAAACCCAAGCCTTATCACCCAAAGAAGGATTTCCAAATAACTCGAAAACAATCTGATTCCAAGTTTTCAAATTACCCTCAACAAAAACGCCCTCAACACTACAATCAGGCAAAGCCTCAGCCGACCATTCCCAAGCTTGCAGCGCATATTCCGGCGGTTCTGTTAACAATTCTCGCTCATAAATCGGCGTATTATCTGCCAAAGCCGTAGCCGGAATTTCTGCGGCGACTTCCCCTTGAAACAAAATTCGCACGATCGCCTCAGAAATCACTTTTCCCGCAACTACCGCCTGAAGTCCCCAACGGTGAAAAATCTCAATTAACTCTGTTTCCCTACCTTCTTGCGCCACAAACAGCATTCTCTCTTGAGATTCCGAAAGCAAATATTCATAGGGAACCATTCCCGTTTCCCGCACCGGAATTTTATCCAAATCTAACTCAATTCCCACACCACCATTAGCCGCCATTTCCGAGGTAGAACAAGTAATTCCGGCTGCACCCATATCTTGTGCAGCAACCACTGCACCTGTTTGAAAAGCCTCTAAACAAGCTTCAATCAAAGATTTTTCCAAAAAAGGGTCGCCCACTTGTACCGCAGGGCGGTCTTTTTCCGATTCGTCGCTTAATTCCGCACTCGCAAAACTCGCCCCACCCATACCATCTCTACCAGTGGTCGAACCCACATACAACACCGGATTCCCAATTCCTGACGCACCAGATTTAACAATTTCTGGGGTTTCCATCAAACCCAACGCCATCGCATTCACAAGAGGGTTGCCAGTATAAGCAGTATCGAAGTAAATTTCGCCGCCAACAGTAGGTACGCCGACACAATTACCGTAATGAGCAATTCCGGAGACTACACCCGCAAAAATCCGGCGCGTACGCGGATTTTCCAGGGAACCAAAGCGCAAAGAGTTGAGGATAGCAATTGGACGCGCCCCCATTGTAAAGATATCGCGGAGAATGCCGCCAACTCCGGTAGCTGCGCCTTGGAAGGGTTCGACTGCGGAAGGATGGTTATGAGATTCAATTTTGAAGGCAAGTTGTAAACCATCGCCTAAGTCTACTACGCCTGCGTTTTCTCCCGGACCAACTAAAATCCGTTTTCCGGTGGTAGGAAACTGTTTTAACAAAGGTCGGGAATTTTTATAACAACAATGTTCCGACCACATTACCCCAAACATTCCCAATTCGGCTTTATTAGGATGGCGATTTAAACGCTTGACAATTTCGTTATATTCTGATTCGGTTAGTTTTTCGGCGGCAATTTCTTCGGGAGAAAAGGGATTAGACATGAGAGCAGTTGAGAACTATAGCACAGATTTTTATTGTACTGGTTTTATGTCCCTTGTTGAGTTTGCAGACTTTCTAGTGAATTAAACAAATTTACTGGTCTGATCCCACGCAAGAAGCGATTACGCTCAATCCGAGCTATAATTCTGGTTACTAATTCGGTTCCGATAAAAGGTTTAGTAATGAAGTCGTCAGCACCAACTTCAAAGACGTTTTGGACTGTTTCTGTGTTGTCGTATCTAGTCAGAAATAAGACCGGAAGTTTTGCCCATTCTGTATGTTTGCGAATCAGTTTACAAATTTCAATTCCGTCGAAAAAAGGCATTTTAACATCTAAAATGACTAAATCTGGAGATGATTTTTCTAGCACTTCCCAGAAAAAACAGGGATTTTCTAAGGTAGTAGTTTCCATTCCTTGGGTATTTAAAAGATTTTTGATTGTATGTAAAATATTGGGATCGTCGTCTACTACTAAAACTTTCATTTTTCCGGAATTATTTTGAGTAAAAGTATCTTCGAGATTATTTTCAGAGTTGCTTTTGGTAAACTTGGGTAAAGAGGGTTGAGAATATTTTAATTCTTGCTCGATCTTTTCTGTCCAATTTTGGCACAAGGCAACTGTTTCTTGGTTTAAAGAAGAAGATTGCTCTAATAATTCTTCGATTTTTCGAGCTAAATTGCTAGCTTGGCTGAAGCCAAAAGTTCCGCTCAAACCAGCAAGTTTATGGGCTTCGTTAATAGCTTCAGCTTGTAAGGAGGAATCAATTTCACCTGAGTTTAATAATTGTTGAGTAGCTTGTTTAAGAATTGCTACTTGTTTAAGGGTATCTTGTTTAAGTTCTTGCCAACTTATGGCTAGTGCTTGTTGTAAATTACTGGATAAAGAGCTATTTTGTGGGTTAGTTTCTAAGTGGGAATTTGCTAATTGAGCTTGGGGTTTGAGACGATAACCAAGTCCATAAACTGTTTCGATGATATTTCCTGCATCTACTTTGCGTAATTGCTGTCTTAGTCCTTTGATATGCGCTCTTACGGCTTGTTCTCCGGGATATTCATTGTAAGCCCAAAGTTGTTCAAGAATTAGGTCACAATTGAGAATGCGATCGCTCGAGCGTAAAAATAATTCTAGTAAACTATATTCTTTTGGTCTGAGGGATACAGGTTTTCCTCCATAAGTTACTTGACAGTTAGCCGGATTTAGGGAAAGCTGTCCCCAAGACAAAACTTGAGCTTTTGCAACTCTTCGTTGATGTAGCCAATAACGAATTCTCGCGAGGATTTCTGACCAATCAAAAGGTTTTGTGATGTACTCATCCGCTCCTGCACTTGAGACTTGACTGCTGCGATCGCTATCTGTCAATAATAAGATCGGAGTAGTTGCGTACTTTTTCCGCAGTTGACGACATAGTGCGACCCCATCAATTTCCGGTAAAACTGCATCGAGTACAATCAGGTCATAATTATAAGTTTGTCCTAATTCCCAACCAATTTGACCATCACTAGCTAAGTCAATAATATAATTTTGACCTTTTAATGCACCTGCTAGAGCTTTGATCATTGCTTGGTTGTTGTGGATAATTAGTATTCTCATTAATCTGCTAATCCTCTACTATTCACTATTTTGCCTCGATATTTAATTTTTATGCCGCTAGTCTGACAAATTTTAATTTTTCAGGTCGAGTCTTAACAATCTTAATTAAGTGTTTCCCACTAAAGATTTGGTAATTTCACAATTGTAAATTAATTTTAGTTGTTTCTCCGTACGCTCTCTAACATTCGGTAGATAGATCAAACTTTCTGATTTTTTTAACTTTGTGAAATTTTTCTTAACTCAAAATTGTCTTTGGTAAGTGAGTCAGGAAATAACTCTCGCTCAAAGATGCGAGTCACTGAGTTTTTTTTACAGTAAAGTAATTAACGAATATAACTAGACACACAAATTAAAGAATGTTTACTTTTTTGAGGAAATAGGTGTATTTTATTACTACCTTTCTGAAAATCAACTTCAGAAATATTTAATCTCAGATTTGCGATCGCCAATTAGTGTTAAATTAAATGAAGAAACAAATTTTAGTTATTGACGACGAAGCTGCAATCCAGCGAGTTATTCAACTAACTCTTAGTATAACTGCTGGCTGGGAAGTTATGAGTGCTAAGTCCGGTTGGGAAGGTGTGGAAAAAGCTAGTCTCAACCAGCCAGATGCGATTTTGCTGGATCTGATGATGCCTGAGTTGAATGGGATCGCGACATTGGAGAAATTGCGCGCTCAAGATAGTACCAAGGAAATTCCTGTGATTATTATGAGTGGAAAAACAAACTTGACTCAGGAAAAACCTTTATCGATGCTAGAGGTAGCAGGAATTATTGCGAAACCTTTTGATCCACTTTCTCTAGCAAATCAAATCAGCAATGCTCTCGCATGGAGTTAATTTTTACTAATTTGAGCGAGAGGTTTTTGTCTGAAAACCAACAGACAGCGATTAAGATAAGGGAGTAAGTTCGTTAAAGTTACCAGTAACTATTGTTGGATTGGGTTTAGGACACCCGGAGGTGGTGGAGCGATCGCTCCTAAATCAATGTTTAGCGTTATCATAAATTAGTTAACATTGCAATAAGTATGCTTACTTAATCACCTAACTTTACTTGAAATTACAAATTAACCGAGTAACTACAAGTAATTGTTAATATTTATGCTCAAATTTAAATATGGAATTAATTCAAACTTTTTGGATACTAGGAAATTTTATTCCCCACGGACATTGTTACTTGTGGAAACCTGGATTAGTAGGACTCCATATCAGTTCAGATTTGTTAACAGCACTAGCTTATTATTTAATTGGTGGTATTCTGATTTATCTGCATAAAAAACGACAAGATTTACCTTTCGATTGGATATTTTGGTATTTTGCTGCTTTTATTATTTGTTGTGGAACAACTCATTTGTTGTCAGTTTGGACAATCTGGTATCCTAATTACTGGTTTTCAGGATTTGTCAAAGCGATCACAGCAGTAATTTCTTTTTTCACCGTAATCTTAGCAATGCGGATTTTGCCGCAAGCATTAACAATTATCACTCCGACTAAACTATTAGCATTAAACCAGAAACTTGAAGCCGCGATCGCCGAACGAAAGTCAGCAGAAAAAGCACTGCGGAAGTCACAACAAATGCTTTACGTGGTGATGGATTCAATTCCCGAAGCAATTTACTGGAAAAATACCGACTTAGTTTATCTAGGTTGTAATCAAAATTTTTCCCAATTAGTAGGTTTAAATAACCCACAGGAAATTATGGGAAAAACTAACGAAGATTTACCTTGGCAACCCGACGAAGCGAATTTTTTTAGTAGAGGCGAAATCCCAGCGTTAGAAACAGGTAATCCTCAGCATCTTGTCAGTGAAACCTTAACTAAAAGCGACTCAGAACAAGTGTGGTTTGAACTGAACAAAATTCCTCTTCAGAACGAAGGAGGAGAGGTGTTTGGGGTTTTGGGTACAATCGAAGATATTAGCGATCGCGTTTCCTCTCAACAAGCTCAAACACGACTTACCGCAATTTTAGAAGCAACCAGTGACTTAGTTAGTATCGCCGACAACTCTGGTAAAATTATTTATCTTAATCAAGCGGGTCGTCAACTGCTAAGTATTGAGCAAGACGAAGAAATCAGTAACTTACAAATAGCTGATTTAGTTCCTTCAGAGGAGCTTAACAAAATCTGCGCAGAATGTAGTTTATCTCCAGAGAAAGAATCAGAAATTTGGGTAGGAGAAAATACGCTAAGAAATTGCAATCAAGGAGAAATACCTGTTTCCCAAGTTGCGATCGCCCATAAATCAGCAAACACACAACAAGTAAAATTCATCTCCACAATTGCCCGTGATATTAGTGCGGCTAAACTCGCAGAAACCGCACTATTACAAGCAAAATCTGAATTAGAAAATCGTGTGAGAGAACGGACTGCGCAACTACAACAAACAATTGAAAAACTAGAAGTAGAAGTTAAAGAGCGGATTACTGCTGAAACAGCTTTACAAGAAAGTAAAACCCAATTAGAAGCAATCTTAAATAACGCGCCTTCAGTAATTTATCTCAAAGACTTAGAAGGACAATTAATCTTAATCAACCGAAAATTTGAAACTTTATTTAAGACAAACTCGGCAGCAGTAATTGGCAAAAATGACTACGAACTATTTCCGCTAGAAGTAGCGAAAGTATTTCGAGAAAACGATCGCCAAGTCCTAGAAAGCAAAGAAGCAATGAAGTGGGAAGAAAGGGTTCCTCAACAAGATGGAGTCCATACCTACCTTTCAGTTAAATTTCCTTTGTTAAACAGCGAAGGAATTGCCTATGCAATTGGGGGAATTTCCACTGATATTACCGAACGTAAACAAAAAGAACAAGCATTTAAAGAAGGCGAACAACGCTACCGTACCTTAGTTGAAGCCACTACCCAAATTATTTGGCAAACCCCAGCGAACGGAAAATTTGTCAATGAACAACAACGCTGGAGTAGCTTCACGGGACAAAGTTTTGAGGAGTATCAAAATTGGGGCTGGTTAAACGCCGTTCATCCGAGCGATCGCCAAAAAACTGCCCAAGCTTGGTCAAAAGCCGTCAATAACCGTACTACTTACGAAATTGAACATCGCTTGCAGCGTCACGATGGTGAATATCGCGACATGAGCGTTCGCGCAGTTCCAGTTTTAGCAGATGACAGTAGTGTACGCGAGTGGATTGGTATTCATCACGATATCACCGAACGCAAACAATATGCAGCCGCCCTCGAAAGAGAAAGACAGCAATTACGACAAATTGTTACCCACGCTCCCGTCTCAATGGCAATGTTCGATACCGAAATGTGTTACCTTGCCTATAGCGATAAGTGGGTCGAAGAAAATGATTTAATTGGACGCTCCTTAGTTGGTCAAAATCACTACGAAGTTAGCCAAAAAATAGGCGCAAAATGTCGTTCACTGCATCAAAGAGCGCTCCAAGGAAAAATTCTTTCTAGTTCGGAAGATTTACTCAAATTTGCCGATGGAACCGAAGTTTATCTGCGTTGGGCAATTCATCCGTGGTACGCTGCCAATGGCGACATTGGTGGTATTGTCATTGTCACGACTCGCATTGACGAATTGGTTAACGCTAGAGAAGTGGCGTTAGAAAATGCCCGTCTCAAATCTCAATTTCTCGCCAACATGAGCCACGAAATTCGTACCCCCATGAACGGAGTTTTAGGTATGGCGGGATTATTGCAGAAAACTGAACTGACACCGAAACAGCAAGATTTCGTTCAGGGAATTTCTACCAGTGCGGAATATTTGCTGGCAATTATTAACGATATCCTCGACTTTTCTAAGTTAGAAGCTGGGGAAATGGATTTAGAAATTTTAGAGTTTAATCTCGATCATTGCTTAGAGGGAATTATCGATTTGTTAGCTACCCAAGCAGAAGCTAAAGGACTCGAACTGGCAATTTTGGTCGATCGCGAAGTACCGAGAAACTTGAAGGGAGATCCTGGTCGCTTGCGTCAAGTATTACTTAACTTAGTGGGTAATGCGATTAAATTTACTTCTGAAGGTGAAGTTTTAGTGCGGGTTCACTGTCAAGAAGATTCTAGTTTGCGAGTTTGTTTTGAAGTGAGCGATACGGGAATTGGGATTCCTCAAGAAGCCCAAGCGAAGTTATTTCAGTCGTTTTCCCAAATTGATGCTTCTACGACTCGCAACTATGGTGGGACAGGATTAGGGCTGGCAATCTCGAAGCAGTTAGTTAATTTAATGGGAGGAGAAATTGGGGTTGAGAGTAAGGTAGGAGTCGGTTCGACTTTTTGGTTCACGGTACAATTTAGTGAACCGGAGACAGCAAATCAAGCTGATTTACCACCGAGCCTGACAGAATTGAAATTATTGATTGCTGATGCTTCAGCTACAGTACGTCAGTCAGTACGCTATTTAGCTGCGGCTTGGGGAATGAAGTTAAATGAAGTAGCAGATGCGAACGCAGCTTTAAGTGCTTTACAAGAAGGTTTGGCTGTGGGTAAGCCTTATGATGCAATTATCTTTGACCAACAGTTGTTGACGAGTGAGGGAGATACTTTAGCAGAAGCGATCGCTAGCGATCGCGCTTTGCTGGAAACGAAGTTGGTGTTAATGACTTCGATACAGCAACGAGAGGAAATCGCTGAATTATCGGATTTGAGTGTTTCTAGCACAATTAGTAAGCCTGTGCGCGCATCTCGTTTGTTTAACGCTTTGCTAACTGCAATGGAAAATGATTTTGCTGAAATTTTGCAAGCAAGACGGAAAGACACCAAAAAAAATGCAGCTTTAATTCCTCAGTACGATCTCAATATTTTATTGGCAGAAGACCACCCCATTAATCAAGAGGTGATTCTCAATCAATTGGATTTGTTAGGTTATCAAGCAGATTTAGCGCTGAATGGGGAACAAGCTTTGCAAATGCTGACAGAGAAAAAATATGATTTAGTGTTGATGGATTGTCAGATGCCTTTGCTCGACGGTTACGCTGCGACTCGGCGCTTGCGAGAATGGGAAATGGAGGGTAGACTAACTCAACAAAGTCATCGAATTGTGGTAGTTGCTTTAACTGCTCATGCTTTACCGGAAGATCGGGAAAAATGTTTGGCTGCGGGAATGGATGATTATCTGAGTAAGCCAGTTAATCAAGATGATTTGGGAATTAAGTTACAGCATTGGGCGACACAGTTAGAAAAGTTGCCCAAACAACGAGAGTTACCTCAAAAAAGCACACTCCAGCAGCCGAGAGAGTCTTCGCTTGCGGAAAGTTCGGATCTAGTTTTGGATTTTGAGCGCTTGAGAACGATTTCGCGCGGGAAAATTGGTTTTCAGCGACGCTTGTTGACGATTTTCTTGGAAAAAAGTAGGTCGGATCTCGTTGAGATTAGACAGGCGATCGCGCAACAAGATTTTGCCAAAATTCAAGGCTTCGGTCATCGTTTGAAAGGATCTAGTGCTAATGTGGGGGCGCGTCGGTTGAGCAATTTGGCGACTCGTCTGGAAAATTTTGGTCGCGATCGCACGGTTACAGGTAGCAATGAAGTTTTGCTGGCGATCGAGGCACACTTGGCAGAGATTGCGATTTTACTACAAGAGGAATTTCCAGAATAGTTGAGCAAAAAATCTTTCTCCAAGACTTGACTTTTTGGCTTTATTCATAACCTAATTCAGCTAAAAGATTACCGCTATATTGCTGAAAAATTTTTAAACTTGAATCGTTGAAGTAGTTTTTCCAGTCACCCACAACTCCTTTGCGAAAAAAAGAGGTTTTCTTTTCTTGTCCTTTTTCTCTTCCTCCAGACCATTTTTGAAATTCTGCTGCTTCTTGACAAGCGAAAATTAATTCTGGAGTGGTACTAACTTCGAGAAAATTAAGTAATTTCGCGATCGCGGTTTCTCCATTTTGATGTAAGTCTTCGTAACGAATTTCTAAATAGCGATTCGGTTCCATTTTGCCAAAATTACGCGCAGCTTGCACATTTTCTGCCCAAGTTTTCGCAAAATTAGCTGTATACTGGTGAAATTTCGGTGAATCGATTTGTAATGCTTCTTTGTCTCCAGCCCGATAAGCATGATGACAAACTGAAACAACTACGTCTCTTCCATCGCGAATAATATGGATAAATTTAGCTTTTGGGAGCAGATTACCGAGATATTCTAAGTAAAAGGTATAGCGTGGAGTTTTGTCGCCAATACACTTGACATTTGCGTCAATTTGGCGTTGATTCATGACTAAACTCATCAGCGACAACACGGTAAAATCAAAATGTTCGGGACTTAAGCCGTTGTAATAAGGTTTCTTTTCGTAAACGCGATCGCTAACTAAATTTTGATGTTCATTATAACCTTTAAAGACCTTCGCTAAAGGTTCAGCCAATTTATCTGCGAAATGTCCTTCTCCCGAACAAACAATTTCTGGATGCGCATCTAACAACCTTTGTACCCAAGTTGTACCCGATTTAGGAGCGCCTGCAATAAAAAATAACTCATAAGACAATACTTTAGCAATTTGTTCGTGAAGTTCTAACAGACGTTCCTTCATTTTTCAATCTTTGTAACTTGCGCTACTTATCCAAGTAATTCGTTAACTTTTTGGCGTTTGTTTCTAATTGAGAATCTTAGCATTTTTTTCCTGGCTCAACAACCATCTTCAGTGAGACAAAAAAAGATTTTTGTCTCTGTTACAATCGAGTGGGTAATTTAGATAATTTCCGTCTCGATTATTAAATAGCTTAAGATATATATTTTATTTCATCTCAAGCAAATCAGAGGATACTATTCATTTTTAATCGCCGTAACTAGGAATGTTGATAAG
>JAWQFW010000158.1:0-13374 GCA_035968095.1 Oscillatoria sp. PMC 1068.18 | reverse complement strand
CCAACACCCCCAACACCCAATCCCCAATATGACGAAAAACAAACAGAAAATTCATGTAATTGGCGGCGGTTTAGCTGGAACCGAAGCCACATGGCAAATTGCCCAAGCTGGAATACCTGTAGTGTTGCACGAAATGCGACCCGTGCGACTTTCTCCGGCTCATCATACAAAAGAATTAGCCGAGTTAGTGTGTAGTAATTCCTTTGGGGCGAAAAATAGCGATCGCGCCTCTGGTTTACTTCACGAAGAGTTACGTCGTCTCGGTTCGATTATCATCACGACTGCGGATCGACACTCAGTTCCCGCAGGTGGCGCTTTGGCGGTAGATCGGGCGGTTTTTAGTCAAAATTTAACCGAAACTCTCGCCAACCATCCTTTAATCGAATTACAGCGCGAGGAAATAACCGAAATCCCTGCTGAGGGTGTAGTTGTCTTAACCACGGGACCTTTAACTAGCCCCAAATTAGCTGAAGATTTGCGTCGCTTGACGGGTATGGAATATTTCAGCTTTTTCGACGCGGCTAGCCCGATAATTATGGGTGAGTCAATCAACCGAGAGATTGCTTTTCTTGCTTCCCGCTACGACAAAGGCGAAGCAGCCTATCTCAACTGTCCGATGAATAAGGAACAGTATCTTCATTTTCAGCAAGAATTATCCACCGCCGAACAAGCGCCCGTCAAGGACTTTGAGCGCGAAAATGCGCAGTTTTTTGAAGGTTGTCTCCCCATCGAAGAATTGGCGCAGCGAGGCGAAGATACCATGCGCTACGGACCTTTGAAACCTGTAGGCTTGTTCGACCCCCGCCAGCCGGAAAATGAGCGATCGCGCCCTTATGCGGTAGTTCAGTTACGCCAAGAAGATAAAGCTGGTCAATTGTGGAATTTGGTCGGTTTTCAAACAAATTTGCGCTGGGGCGAACAAAAACGAGTTTTTCGCTTAATTCCTGGCTTAGAGTCTGCTGAGTTTGTCCGCATGGGCGTGATGCACCGCAATACGTTTATTAACTCGCCCCAGTTACTTCATCCGACGCTGCAATTCAAAAAGCGCAGCACATTATTAGCCGCAGGTCAACTGATTGGTACAGAAGGTTATACTGCTGCGACGGCTGGAGGTTGGCTCGCGGGGACAAATGCCGCACGAATCGTGTTAGGATTAGAGCCTATAACTGTTCCGGGAACAACGATGATGGGAGCATTATTGGAATTTATTAGTTCGGCTGCACCGAAACATTTTCAACCGATGCCACCAAATTTTGGTATAATTCCGGAATTACCAGTTCGGATCAAGAACAAAAGAGAAAGATACGGTCAATACAGCGAGCGATCGCTAACTGATTTAGAGCGTTGGCAAGCTCAAATTAATGATTTATCCTTAGTTTTAACCAATTAACCTCGCTAGCGATCGCTTAATTTCCCACGGCGATCAAATCTTTGTCTTGCAGCGTCCCAAAGTGTCCCAACCTTTGCTTCTGCTTTTGAGCAGCAATGATGGAAGCTAAATCTGGCATCTCCTGCCAACAGTGAGAACAAAACCAGTAAGGACCGCTTCTGCGAACGCAGTGGAGTAACTGTCTGGAGCAACAAGGACATTTATGCATAATCGGTTTTTAAGGGTGATAATTTTAAAAGTGTTTTTGTCTATACTTTAAATTTAAAGAAAAAATCTTCATTTTGCCTTTAATTTTCCACAAGAATTGTGAAGTAATTGTGAAGTAAAGGCTCAAGATGATTTCGCCTAAACCTCAAGATTCCGCCAAAAACCAACGAATCTAACCCATTACCACGAATCTGCGCTCAAGACAAGTTTTTTAAGTTATGTTAAAATAAAAAAAGTTGTCTCGATTTTAGCTGAGTTTCTTAACAAAATTGCTCAAAGCAAAAAGCTCCAAAGTTACGATTCGAGATGCTATCCTAGATCCAGACGAGGGCGCGTAGCTCAGGGGATAGAGCGCCAGATTCCGGTTCTGGGTGTCGGGGGTTCAAATCCCTCCGCGCTCGTCAACTACAGAAATTAAAGAAATCCGTTGACCAGTTTTGTTTGTCAACGGAATTTTTTACTTGTGGGGGAATGTCCCTTTTTTCAAGAAATGGACAATTTCTTGCTGATTTAAGTCAACCCACTATTCCACCTGCAAATCCTTAGTTACAGGGACATTAGCTAAATTTTGCAAACTCTCAATCAATTTATTTTCCGGTAAAGTTGGTAGTGAGATATTTTCAAGATTACGCGATCGCTGAGTTTTAATCATCGCAATCTTGCTAGTTAACAAAAAGCTCACAAAACTAGCAATCACAATCACCGGAAGCATGGCTGTACCCGATAAAACACTGAGAATAATACTGGTACTTACGGGTGTTTTCGTAACCGCAACATTAACTGCTGCCATCAAACAAACCATCGCTACAGTAGGATGGACTTGGGGAAAAGCTAGCGCGATCGCTAAACCCACATTCGCACCAATAAAAAATAAAGGAAAAATAAATCCACCTAAAAAACCAGAATGCAAAGTAAAGCTAATTGCAAACATTTTTGCTCCCGCAATCATCAGCAAAGCCAACACACCCAGCGTTGCACCTGTTTCAATCACAGTATGAATTTGTTCTTCACTGAAAAAGAGAGTTTGGGGATACACAAAAGCAATTAAACCAATCGAAAAACCACCTAAAGTTGCCAACAAAATTCGATAATGTTCCAATGGTTCTAGGAATCTACCAACCAGCCGAAACACAAAAATAAACATTACCGCCACCAAAGCCCCAACAATTCCTAAAATTAACCCTTGCAACAGATTAACCGGAGTTAAATTTGGTACAGATTCAAAATGATAAAAACCACCAATCGTCATCCCCGTACTAATCCGAAACACCGCAAAAGAAAGAATCGCCGAAATTATTGCAGGAGCCACAGCTTCGTAATACTCCAAACCGCGTCGATGGGGAATTTCTAAAGCAAAAAGGGCTGCACCAATTGGAGCGCCGAAAAATGCCCCCAATGCCGCACTCATCCCACAAAATGTCAGGACTCGAACCGAAGAAGTATTGACCTTTAAAGTATCTCCTAACCAGCTTCCGAAGCTACCATTAACTTGTACCAAAGGCGCTTCCGGACCTGCACTCCCACCCGAAGTAATCGCCACCAAAGAAGCAATTACCATCGCTGGAGTTTTGCGAATATCAATCCGTCCAGGAGAATGAATTTTATCAACAACTTGAGCCATTTCTCCCGGTAAACCCATAAAATAGAGGACGAGTCCTACCATAAAGCCGCCGACGGTGGTAGCAATCCAAACATAGTTAGAAAAAGGCAACCAACTAGGAAAAAATGGTTCAACAATCTCCGGTAAAGTATGCCAAAATCCGTGCATCATCTCTTCTAAAACAAAATAGTAAATGGTTGCTACTAAACCACCTACTATCCCAATAATCCCTGAGTACATTACTAACTCAGAATAAGTGAGTTGACGCTTGGACTTGGAGCCATTACTTGTCGAGATTTGGTCAGTTTCTGCTGTTAAATTAGTTTGAGGAATCAACACCCTAACTCCTATGTTAATTACAATTAAACGATCCTCAGTTTTCGTGACCAAAGTAAATCCTACCTTTGAGAAAATACCCTGACGATGAATTTTTCGCGATCGCAAATCCAAATTCTCATTGCAGCATCTCAGTACGTCTGCTTCGTTGTTTCTTAAGTTACAAGAGCTTATTTCTGGGTTTAGTGTGTTTCGATACAAAACTTTGGGGACAATTAGTTAATTACATTTCTCCAATGCACTTTTTCAATAATGTTTTTGCTATTTTGAATTCAATCTTGAAAAATTACCAAATTGCTGCCTTTAGTTATACCTAATCTATTTAGCTTTTCTAATTGAGAATTATTTGAATGACAACCCCAAAATATCAATTCAATTATAAAGTTCGCGGCGAAAATAAGCAGCAAAGTATTTGTTTTCTACATGGCTTTATGGGCGACAAGCGTGACTTTGATTGTGCTATCAATTTACTAGAAACAGAATTTCTGTGTCTCGCAGTCGATCTTCCTGGTCATGGCAAAACCATAGTTAATGGTGACGAAAAATGTTATAATATGCCCAACACAGCACAAGCTTTAGTCGATTTATTAATTCAATTAAACTTGCAAAAATTATCTTTAGTTGGCTACTCAATGGGCGGACGTTTAGCATTATATTTAGCAATTCACTATCCTGAATATTTTCCCAAACTAATTTTAGAATCAGCCTCACCAGGATTAGCAAAGACTGGAGAAAGACAGCAACGTAGACAACAAGACGAACAACTTGCAGAAAAAATTGTCACCAGTAATTTTCCCGAATTTGTCAACAAATGGTATCAGCAACCTTTATTTGCTTCTTTAACGTCTTATCCTCAGTTGGAAAAGATGAAAGCAAGAAGGTTAGAAAATAATCCGGCTGAATTAGCTAAATCACTGCGAAATTTGGGAACTGGGAGTCAACCTGCTTTATGGAATAAACTTAAAGATTGTCGTCAACCTTTGTTATTATTAGTTGGAGAAAAAGATGCTAAATTTAGAGCAATTAATGCACAAATGCAGCAACTCTGTTTTGCGGCTGAGTTATTTATTGTCCCCAATTGCGGACATAATCTGCATTTAGAAAATGTAACTGAATTTGTGCAAATAGTCAAGCAATTTTTGCAAAGATAAACAAATGATTGATTTGCGGAATACTAATACTTTATGGGGATCGATTATTGCCGAAACTTTGAGTCGTTTAGGTTTAACTACTGCAATTATTTGTCCCGGTTCTCGTTCGACTCCTTTAACTATCGCTTTTGCTCAACATCCAAAGATTGAAACTGTTGCAATTTTGGATGAACGTTCCGCCGCTTTTTTTGCTTTAGGAATTGCGAAAAAGTCGGGTTTACCTGTGGTTTTGATTTGTACTTCTGGGACGGCGGGGGCAAACTTTTTTCCAGCAATAATTGAAGCGAAAGAAAGTCAGATTCCTCTCTTAATTTTAACCGCAGATCGACCGCCAGAATTAAGAAATTGCCACGCTGGACAAACCATTGATCAAGTTAAAATGTATGGGAATTATCCTAATTGGCAAACTGAATTAGCGATACCTAGTTTCGAGACGGGTATGTTACGTTATTTGCGACAAAATATGATCCAAGCTTGGCGAATGTCGCTGTTACCTAGTCCTGGTGTTGTCCACTTAAATATACCATTTCGGGAACCTCTTGCGCCGATAACAGAAAAGATTTCTTGTCAATTGCAAGTGGAAGATTTTTTTGCTGGAGTTAGTAATTTTTCTGTAGCCAAAAATACTTTTTCTCTAGAAATAACTGGGGAAATTCAAAGTTATTTGCAGCAATGGCAAAAATGCGATCGCGGAATTATTATTGCTGGAACAGCCCAACCAGAAAATCCACGAGAATATGCTCAAATAATCGGTAATTTAGCTCAAACTTTAGGTTGGACGGTTTTCGCTGAGGGATTATCGCCAATTAGAAATTATGCTCACCTAAATCCTTATTTAATTTCTACCTATGATCCAATTTTACGCAATCAAGAAATCGCCGCTAAATTAACTCCCGAAATAGTTATTCAAATTGGCGAACTACCGACGAGTAAACTTTTACGTGGTTGGTTAGATAATCCTTCAATTAATCGTTTTATTATTGATTCGAGGAGTGAAAATTTAGATCCAATTCACGGCAAAACTACACATTTACAAATAGATGTTTTGCAGTTACAACCGATAATTAATTTATTGAATAAAAAAAATAAAAAGCCAATAAATTCTTCAAAAAACTGGCTAAATCTAGAAACTCAACTTAGAAAAAAACTCGATGGAGAATTAGCCGAAATCAAAACGCTATTTGAAGGGAAAATTGCTTGGTTGCTTTCCCAAAATTTACCGCCGCAAACACCAATCTTTATTGCTAACAGTATGCCAGTGCGAGATGTAGAATACTTTTGGCAACCAAATAATCGCGAAATTATTCCTTATTTTAGTCGCGGTACAAATGGAATTGATGGGACTTTATCCACAGCTTTAGGAATTGCTCACCGGAACCAAAGCGCCGTTTTGTTAACTGGAGATTTAGCTTTATTGCATGATACAAACGGATTTTTAAATAGCAAAAAACTGCAAGGTCATTTAACAATTATTTTAGTTAATAATCGCGGTGGAGGTATTTTTGAAATGTTGCCGATCGCGCAATTTGAGGATATCTTTGAGGAATACTTCGCCACACCCCAAGATATTGACTTCGCTCAAATAGCCGCCAGTTATGGGATTGAACATCAATTAATCACTGCTTGGGAACAGCTACAAGAGTTATTAAACCCGTTACCAGAAACAGGAATCAGGATTTTAGAAATCCAAACAGATCGTCAAGCCGATGCGAAGTGGCGAAAAGAAAACTTAGCTCAATTTGCCGCCGATTTAGTTATCAAATCAGCCGATTGATTTCCCCTGGAAAAAATTAGACTACAATAATAATACAAAGAGCGATCGCCATCGCAATATTAAAATATAGAGTGAAGTACGACCTCCAGGAGAGACTTGCGTGGAGTCCCGATATAACCCAGCCAAAATCGAGAAAAAATGGCAACAACAGTGGATCGCCGAGGGCTTAGACAAAACCCCCGAAAACACTAACAAACCGAAATTCTATGCCCTGTCGATGTTCCCCTATCCATCGGGTAACTTACACATGGGTCACGTCCGCAACTATACCATTACCGACGCGATCGCGCGCCTGAAAAGAATGCAAGGCTACCGCGTCTTACACCCGATGGGCTGGGACGCTTTTGGTTTACCTGCGGAAAATGCCGCCATCGACAGAGGAATTCACCCGGCGAAATGGACAGAACAAAACATCGCCCAGATGAAGCAACAACTACAACAACTGGGCTTTTCCCTCGATTGGGAACGCGAAGTAACCACTTGTGCGCCCGACTACTACAAATGGACGCAGTGGCTATTCTTGCAATTTTTCCAAGCCGGACTAGCATATCAAAGAGAATCCGCAGTCAACTGGGACCCCATCGACCAAACAGTTCTCGCGAACGAACAAGTAGACAACGAAGGACGATCCTGGCGTTCTGGTGCGAAAGTAGAACGTAAGTTATTGCGTCAGTGGTTCTTGAAAATTACCGACTACGCCGAACAATTACTCAACGACCTCGATAAATTACCAGGTTGGCCCGAAAGAGTCAAGTTAATGCAAGCCAATTGGATTGGTAAATCTGTTGGCGCTTATTTAGAGTTTCCCATTGTCGGAATGGACGAAAAAATCGGCGTGTTTACCACTCGTCCCGATACCGTTTATGGCGTTAGTTACGTGGTTCTCGCCCCAGAACACCCACTAACAGCGAAAGTAACTTCCCCGGAAAGAAAAGCCGCAGTGGAAGCATTTGTGCAAGAAGTTGGTGCAGAAAGCGAATTAGAACGGACGGCGGAAGATAAACCCAAGCGCGGCATTCCCACAGGTGGTAAAGCAATTAACCCCTTCAACGGAACCGAAATCCCGATTTGGATCGCTGATTACGTCCTTTATGAATACGGTACAGGCGCAGTGATGGGCGTTCCCGCCCATGATACGCGGGATTTCACGTTTGCCCAAGAAAACGATTTGCCAATTAAAGTCGTGATTGTTCCTGATGATGCAGATAACTCCAAACAAGTGAAAAAGTTGTTAGAGGAGGCGTATACCGAACCCGGAATTGTGGTTAATTCGGATTTGTTTAACGGGATGGAATCAACCAAGGCGAAGGAAGAAGTTGTCAAATATGCCGCACAAAAAGGTTTTGGTAGAGGGAGAGTGCAATATCGCCTCCGAGATTGGTTGATTTCTCGCCAACGCTATTGGGGTGCGCCGATTCCGATTATTCATTGTCCGAACTGCGGTACAGTACCAGTACCGGAAGCAGATTTACCTGTGAAGTTACCGGAAAATGTTGAGTTTTCGGGACGGGGTGCGTCTCCTTTGGCGAAGTTGTCGGAATGGATAGATGTGAGTTGTCCGAGTTGTGGTGAAGCTGCGAAACGAGAAACGGATACGATGGATACTTTTATTGATTCGTCGTGGTATTTCTTGCGTTATCCGGATGCTAATAACGAGACAGAGGTATTCGATCGCGCGAAAGTTAATGATTGGATGGCTGTAGATCAGTATGTGGGTGGGATTGAACACGCGATTCTCCATTTATTGTATTCGCGATTTTTTACGAAGTTTTTACGCGACTCTGGTTTAGTTAATTGCGATGAACCTTTCCAACGTTTGTTAACTCAAGGAATGGTACAGGGAATTACTTACAAAAATCCGGTTACGGGTAAGTATATCCCTGCGAGTCAGGTTAATCCTGATGACCCGAAAGATCCTGAAACTGGAGAGAGTTTGTCGGTCTTCTATGAGAAGATGTCGAAGTCGAAATATAATGGAGTCGATCCCCAGGAGGCGATCGCCAAATACGGCGCAGATACCGCGAGATTATTTATCTTATTTAAAGCGCCTCCAGAAAAGGATCTCGAATGGGATGCGGCTGATGTGGAAGGGCAATTTCGCTTTTTGAATCGAGTTTGGCGTTTGGTAAGTGGCTTTGATGTTAGTAAAGCTGCAAAACCGGGCAAAATTGACCACCAAAATTTAACTAAACCCGAAAAAGATTTACGTCGCGCTGTACATCTAGCAATTAAAGAAGTTTCGGAAGACTTGGATGGCGAATATCAGTTTAATACGGCTATTTCTGAGTTGATGAAACTTAGTAACGCCCTTAACGATGCTAACTGTAATACTTCGGCTGTTTATACAGAAGGAATCGAAACTTTAATTAAATTAATGGCTCCTTTTGCACCTCATATTGCTGAGGAAATGTGGCACAATTTAGGTCATAGCGACTCAGTGCATTTACAAAATTGGGCGAAATTCGATCCTCAAGCTTTAGAGGTAGACGAAATTACTTTGGTAATTCAAATTATGGGCAAAACTCGTGGGACAATTCAAGTACCTGCGACGCAGGATAAACAAGCTTTAGAAACTTATGCTCGTGATTCCGAAGTTGCTCAACGTTACCTTGAAGGTAAGGAAGTGAAAAAGGTGATTGTTGTCCCTGGAAAGTTGGTTAATTTTGTGGTTGCGAAATAAGTCAGCGATTACTGGAAAAAATGTTGGGAAATCTTCGAGACGTAGCCCGGTTATACCAATTTGATTGGCTACGCTACCTGAAATTGTGTAGAGACGTTGCAGACAACATCTCTACAGAGTCCGTATCTGTAGGATTCATTTAGGAAAATGGTATTACGTCTCTTGATTATCTTTTCTCCAAGCTGAGTGAAAAACCCAAAAAGCAAACCCCTAGCGACGACACTAGGGGTGAAATTTGCCAAGGAAATCTTGGTGAAGAAAATCCATTGACTAGAAATTTGCAGGCTGTTGCTGAACAGAACTAATATTGTAAGTAGTCACACTGGAAGCAACAACGGTAGTAAAACCACCAAAAACCAAAATCGCACCTACCGCAGCCAGACTGGTCATTTTTTTCATTTTGAAGTTCCGAGGAACGCGCAATGGTTCAATTTGCAGTGGTGCAACTCGTTCTTCGTAGGCTATGGCATTATGAACGTGACCTAGTGGTTCCATAGTTTTCTCCTCTATCGTAAAGAAAAGATTCCACTCCAAAAATATCAGACCAAGACTGATTCTACAATAGTTCTCAATTCAGAGATTAATTTTCTCAATTACTGTACTATCATGGCTTATTCATCCGGCGATCGCCTTTTTCCTTAGTTAATTAATTTTTTGGCTAAATATTCCGGATTGAACGAGTTTCTGCTGGGTATAAATAAAAGGTAAATGCACTCTGATCTGTTATCCCCTCTAAGCTTGTCACCCTTAGAGGGGCTTTTTTTACACTTTCTACACTTTAGTGCGATCGGTTAAAATTTCATAACCGTCGGCTGTCACCAAGACGGTATGCTCAAATTGTGCTGATAAAGCATTATCTACTGTTACCACAGTCCAGCGATCGCGCAATACCCTGGTTACTTTCGACCCAGCGTTTAAAATTGGTTCAATGGCTAAAACCATTCCTTGACGCAACTTCACATTCGGTAACTCACGAGTCCGAAAATTAAACACCGCAGGTTCTTCATGCAAGTTACGACCGACACCATGACCTGTATAATCTTCTACCACACTATAGCCATGTTTTTTCACACAATCTTCGATCGCCCCAGCAATATCGAGCAAATAATTTCCGGGTTTCACTTGCTCAATTCCTTGATACAATGCTTCTTCAGCCGCTTCCTTTAGCTTCGCTGCATCTGGGCTAACTTTCCCTACGGCGATCGTAATACAAGAATCACCATGAAAACCTTGCTGATATGCACCCGTATCAACCTTTAACAAATCTCCAGTGCGAATCACATTTTTCGAGCTAGGAATTCCATGTACAACTTCATTATTAATCGAAGCACAAATTGAACCCGGAAAGCCACCATAACCTTTAAAACTAGGTGTCGCACCCATTTCACGAATCCGTTTTTCCGCATAAGCATCTAAATCGGCTGTTGTCATTCCCGGTTCCACCATTGCCGAAATTTCTTTCAACACTGTTGCCACAATCTTACCCGATTGACGCATAATCTCAATTTCGCGATCGGATTTAATCTCAATTCCGCGACGTTTCTTTTTAATCCTGGGTGCTTTATTTTCGTTACTAGGTTTGCTTGCGGTTTGACTCTGGGAAAAAAGTAAATTGGTGAGAATATTCATCAGAACCTTGACAAAAATTAGTTTTTACGATTGAAAATTTTCGCTGGAGTGCTTACTGCTAAATTTTATTAGGATCAACTCAGCACTTTTTCTTAATAACCACGAAAAACACAACTTATAAATACTTCTTTAACAATAACGCTAATTTCTCCTTAGTTGTCGCCGGAGCTTTTTCCAAAGGAGTCAAAATCGCATACTTCAACGCTGAATGTGCATCGGATACAGGAGGGTTTTCGCTTAAACGCTTCACTGTTTCGAGAATAACTTTTTGAGCATTTGTCCCATTGCGTTGAAGATTAGCAATCACCATCTCTACTGTAACGCTATCATGGTCAGGATGCCAGCAATCGTAATCTGTCACCAAAGCTAACGTCGCATAAGCAATTTCTGCTTCTCTCGCTAACTTCGCTTCCGGTAAATTCGTCATCCCAATAATGGTCGCATCCCAGCTACGATAAAGATTAGACTCTGCTTTCGTCGAGAAAGCCGGACCTTCCATACATACATAAGTCCCGCCTTGGTGTAAAGTAACGTCAGGTAAATTTAAACTAGCCACAGCATCAGCCACCACTTGAGCTAATTTATCGCAAATCGGGTCAGCAAAAGCAATGTGTGCGACAATTCCTGTACCAAAAAAACTTGAGACGCGATTTTTGGTTCTGTCAATAAACTGATTTGGTACTACCATATCTAGAGGTTTCACCTCTGCTTTGAGGGAACCAACCGCCGAAGCCGAAATCAAGTATTCTACACCTAACTGCTTCATAGCATAGATATTAGCACGAAAAGGCAATTCGGAAGGGGAAAGATGATGATTGCGTCCGTGACGAGCCAGAAATGCTACTCTGGTTTCTGCTAATGTTCCCACAATTAAAGCATCGGATGGAGAACCAAAAGGTGTATCGATAGTTATTTCTTCGACATCTTTGAGCGCATCCATTTTGTACAGACCGCTACCGCCAATAATACCAATTTTTGCTTGTGTCACGATCGCCCTTTTCTCCCTTATTTTCACCAAACGCCTAGATATTTTAGCATCGTTTGCAACTAGGTTTGAGCCTTGTGTACGCAAGTGGCTGAGAAGTGGTTGACAAGTGAGTATAATTAAGTATCAACCTTGTCAACATGGTTAAGCTGATCTAAGAATGTCTTTAGCGATCGCCCTTAACAACAGCGAAATTAAACAAATTCGTCAACCACGTCAAGTTAGTTCATCGCGGTTACAGTATTTAGCGCGAAAAATTGAAACACTGTCTGTAGCTGTTGAGACTAAATGGAACGAATTTTCTCCACAAGAACGTGAGTTGCTCGAAGCTCTAATTTATGATTTAATTGAACCATCTCAATCAAACGAAAACTGGTTTGCTGATTTGCTTAAGCGACTATCCTTTGCTTGGGTTTTGCTACGAAGCGATTTAGACTCTTTTCTTCGCTATCAAAATGCAGTACAGCGTCTCAAAAATTCTGTACTAAATGCTATCGAAAAAAGTCATCCTGATTACGAAGAAAAAATCGCAGCAGCTTTAGAAGAAGCTTTGGTTGAGATTGATAATAGTCCTGCGATGACACAAGATGAGTTCAGCGAGTGGCTTACCAGCATATCAGATTAAACCAGTTCACAAATTTGAGCGTTCATACAAAGAACTTCTCAAACGTCATTATAAAAAAAGTAAGAAGGCTCAACAATTATTTCAGAGTAAAATTAACCAAATTGTTAAAGATTTGAGTGACGATCCTTTTTTACTAAACTCTAAATCGGAACCAATACCAGGAAAACTGAACAAACTAGAAGAATGGGAGTTTAGAAAATATTACTTCAAAATGCCTAATTTACAAGGAGCATCTGGACAAGGAAGACTGATATATTTAGTAAATAAAAATGAAAGAATGATTCTGTTAGTGTGGATTTATACCCACGAAGAATTTGCTAAACGTCCACCTGATAATATTTTAAAACAAATACTTCAAGACACTTTGGATTCAAACGAAACACAAGAAAATATTGTTATTTCAGATGAAACTGAATCTAATTCAGAACAAAGCAATTCAAATTTCTAATTACCTTACTTTCAACCAAGCCATACTTTACGTTTGTTAAGCAAAAGAAAAAGAAATTTCGATTTTAGACTAAAAAATCCTAATCTAAAATCGAAAATCACTTCAAGAAATCAACTAATCTTAAATTTTTCCTGGTCCTTTGCTGCGACGATCTTCTTCCTTCGTCAACTTACCTTCTTCACCCTCATTAATATTTTGTAATTCTTGCGCTCTTTGAGCTTTTTCTTGTTCTTCTTTTTCGCGCATATCTCCAGGTTGATTAACATACATTTCTGGTTCAATGGCATAATTATTAGCTAAACCTTCTTTGTCTGTTGTATAACCGTCAGTTGTACTTACACCAGCTTCTTGTTCAGCTTTTTCATTTTCAGCTTTTTGCTTATAATTTTCTTTTTCGCGTTCTTTCCGCGCGGCTGTTTCGGCTGGAACTATATTTCTGTCATAAGTATCGACATCAGTTCCGACTTCTTTTTCTGGTCCAGTATTTTTATTCATTTTGATTCCCTCAAATAAGTTTTTTTATGATGATTAGAATCATAGTATTTCTTC
>JAWQFW010000157.1:0-13449 GCA_035968095.1 Oscillatoria sp. PMC 1068.18 | reverse complement strand
TTAAAATTATTGAACCTACAGATTTGTGGTATTTACAAAATAATATCAACAAAGAAACTAATAAATATTTTCATCCCACGAAAAATATTCCTTTTGTCCAGCAACTAGAAATTCAACTCAATAATTCGGGGGTAATTATTCAAAAAGGTGCTTTACGCTACTGTATCGGTCAACTCGATTATGGTACTTATAAAACTGATAGTCGCCTCAAAGATTTATGGGTATCTTTAACTACCGAAACTGAGTATAATGCTCCTATTTATCGCGGCATTGGCACAATTAATCTTGAGCCAAGACAAAAGGGTTCTTTTCTTTACTATACCCAAGTTGAATTATTAGCAACAGAACAATGGGAGTTTGACGATCGCGTTTTTCAGTTTTGTTCCGATCGTGTAGTTTTAGGAACAAAAAGATTAAAAATTCGACAGATGCTTGGGGATAATGATGGGATCTGGCGTTTAGTTCTCAAAGCTTTACCAAATGAAGAAGCTCAAGTTGTTTTAGGAACAAATTCTCCAGCTAAAGTAATTAATTTAAATCAAGGTGAAACCTTAATTGCTGATTACGATTTAGTTAAAGGTTTTACTGAAGGAGTTACCGAAGATTATCGCAGATTAGGTCATTTTGGTAAAGGTGGTGGTGAAGGTTATGTGTGGATTTATGAGGGACAAGGACAATTATTAGTATCAGAAAATGAAGGATTGCGTTTAGGGTGAAATTTGCTTTTTTTGGGTAATTTTCTTGCTAAAAAAAAGTTTAATTTTTGCTTGGTAAACTTACTTGTTGTTGGTTAAGTGGTAAAATTTACGAAGCACAACGCAATTTGTTGACTAAATTATTTTATAAGTGTAGTTGTAGAAATTAAATTTTGTGGTTTGCTTGTCTTTATCTTCAACTGATATTCAATCTCTTCCTGCTGAGGTTGTCAATCGCATTGCGGCGGGCGAGGTCATTGACTCGCTGGCGGCAGTGGTGCGAGAATTAGTCGAGAATTCCCTGGATGCGGGTGCAACTCGAATTGTGGTTTCGCTGTTACCGGATTTGTGGCGAGTGCAAGTTGCGGATAATGGCTGTGGGATGGATTTGACAAATTTGCAGTTATGTGCTGGAGCGCATAGCACGAGTAAAATCCGCAGTAGCGACGATTTGGGAAAAATTACCAGTTTAGGTTTTCGTGGGGAAGCTTTGCATGGGTTGGCACAGTTAGCCAATTTAGAGATTTTAAGCCGCCTTCGTGGGGGAGATAGCGCAGGTTGGCGAATAGTTTACGATCGCGAAGGAGAAGTTGTTACGAGGGAGACTGCTGCGATCGCGCCAGGTACAATTGTCACCGTTGGGGATCTTTTCGGCGATTGGCGGTTGCGTCGCCAAAGTTTACCAGCGATGACGCAGCAGTTAAAAGCAGTACAGACAACAATTCACCAAATCGCCCTTTGTCATCCGGGGATAATTTGGCAAGTGCTGCAAAATGGACGACCGTGGTTTAATCTTAGTCCTGGTAGCACCGCCCAGCAAATTGTACCGCAAATTTTGCGACGAGTGCGCGAAACGGATTTACAACTGTGGCAACAGGAAGTAATTGAAGAGAGTAACCCAGTAAAATCGCAGCTTGAGTTAGTCATTGGATTACCCGATCGCTGTCATCGACGCAAACCCGACTGGGTAAAAGTAGCAGTGAATGGGAGATTAGTGCGATCCCAGCCGATGGAACAAACGATTTTAGCAGGATTTGCGAAAACCTTACCGCGCGATCGCTATCCAGTTTGCTTTTTGCATTTAACCACCGATCCCAGTAATATTGACTGGAACCGTCATCCAGCCAAAGCCGAAATTTACCTGCAAAATCTTGACTTTTGGCGGGAAGAAATTGGTAACGCGATCGCCTCCGCTTTACGAATTAACGCAGAAACCCTTCCCGAAACTCTCCACAACCAACGAGTTACCAACTTAATCAAAGCCTCCGAAAACAAAGGACAATATCAAGCTAGCCGCGAGATCCAAACCAAACCCAAAGCATCAGGAATCGGCAAAAACAACGATCTTAGTTTAATCGAATTACGGGCAGTCGGTCAGGTGAACAAAACCTACATCATCGCCGAACATTCTAGCGGCGCATGGTTAATCGAGCAACATATTGCCCACGAAAGAGTCTTATACGAACAACTCGAAGACGGTTGGCAAATTGTACCCTTAAAAACCCCAATCGTCCTCAACGACTTAACCACAGCCCAAGTCGAACAACTAGAAAGAATCAACATCGAAATCGAAGTATTTGGCGATCGCCTTTGGGCAATTCGTACCGCCCCCACCATGTTACAAATGCGCGAAGATTGTCGCGAAGCCATCCTCGAACTCAGCTTAGGTGGAGACTTACAAACAGCCCAAGTAGCAACTGCTTGTCGCAGCGCAATTCGTAACGGAACACACCTCAATTTACCAGAAATGCAAACCCTCCTTGACGAATGGAAAAACACCCGTAATCCTCGCACTTGTCCCCACGGAAGACCAATTTATTTACCATTAGAAGAAACCTCCCTCGCCCGTTTTTTCCGTCGCCATTGGGTAATCGGAAAAAGTCACGGAATTTAATCAACTTCTTAGATTTTAATTAGTAGAAGTAAGTAGCGATGCTAACTTTGGTAAAAACTTTTTTACCCACAAAGGCGCGGTTTGCGATGCAGCCTTTTCAATCTCCGCGAAAAACTGCTGACAAAAACCTTCGTATTCGCGCACAAAATCTCGATAACTAAATTCTACTTTCTGCCAATTTTTCTCCCCTTTACCATCAGAAAGTCTAGAATCTACGATTGATAAATACATCATCTCTCCTTTTCGTTCAAACAAAAAAGCAGGTTGACCTTGTTCACCCTCATCAAAAACATACACAGAATTTATTTTTCCTCTAAAATTTTGGCGTATATTCGTTAACTTCTGAATCCATTGTGAAAAACAAACATCATTCTTTCCCCAATAACCCAAACGCGGCACACAGCGATCTTTAATTTTAATTATTAGTTCCCCGTGAATATGGCTATTCATATCTAAATCAGACAAAAGTAAACGTTGACTATTACCATTTTTAATCGTAGCCAAATCAGTGAAATTAATTTTGATACTAGATTTTTTTTGCATCGATTTTACCCGAAGGATATATAATAAATCTTAGCTGAGTAAATAACTTAGCCAATAATAATCGAGAAAATATTGGTGGCAAATTCAATCTCCTCTCCACCCATCAAAAGCAAAAAACACATCTACTTGAATAACTTTCATTCATGACTAAACCAGCCGATATCGGTAGCAAACGCTTAATTAGCTTAAATCCCGACGCTTGGGCAAAATGGGTAACACAAATTCCCGACGTTCAAGCCAGACAAATTCTTAGTTCCGAATTTCAATGGATTAGCCGCGAAAGTGATGTTTTAGTACAAGCTTATAGCCCTAGCGATGGCGAATTTCTCCTCCTCAACGAACTACAATTGCGCTATCAAGTTCAAATGCCGAAGCGAATGCTAGCTTATACGGCTTTAGCCATCGAAAAGTACAACTTGCCCGTATATCCGGTACTAATTAATATCATCCCGCCCAGTAGGAATATAGAAATTGTCAACCGCTACGAATCTCAGTTTCGAGGTTTACAAACTTGTCAAGACTATCGCGTCATTAATCTTTGGGAAGTTGACGCAGAAATAGTTTTCCAGGAATCATTAACATCTTTAATTCCCTTCGTTCCCGTTTTAAGAGGAGGAGGAGAAGAGACAATTGTCCGCGAAGCTTTACAAATTTTGCGTGCTGACGAAAAACTTAGCGAATTAGAAAATCTGCTCGCATTTTTTGCTACCTTTGTATTAGATAGTCAGTTAGTGCAGCAAATCATGAGGTGGGATATGGCAGTATTAAGAGAATCTCCTTGGTATCAACAAATTTTACAAGAAGGAAGGCAAGAAGGGCGACTTGAAGGAAGGCAAGAAGGACGACTTGAAGGAAGGCAAGAAGGACGACTCGAAGGACAACTTGAAGAAAGACAGTTACGCATACAAGGACTTATTTCAGGAATTTCTTTAAGTTTAGAGTTGAAATTTGGCAATGATGGGTTAGCTTTAATCCCAGAAATTATGAGCATTGAAAACGTGGAATTATTGTCAGCAATTTTAGCAGCAGTTAAAACCGTGAATTCTCCTGATGAATTGCGTCAAATTTACCAAAGAAATTAAGATTATGTAAAAAAATTCTAGCAAATCATGAGGTGGGATATGGCAGGATTAAGAGAATCTCCTTGGTATCAACAAATTTTACAAGAAGGAACGTAGAGTTATTGTCAGAGATTTTAGCAGCAGTTAAAACCGTGAATTCTCCTGATGAATTGCGCCGAATTTACGAAGGAAATTGAGATTTGGTAAAAACTTTCTAGCAAATCATCTAGATTTGCCTTCTGTTTGCCAAGCTTCCAACTACATTACAATGACTTCTTCACGAGTTTTACTATGAGTGTAAGGCATAATTACGCGATCGCTCTCATTCGGGAATCCTCACCAAAAAAAGCCGATCTTCATTACACCATTGCCCAATCATACTGCATCCACTTCTAAGCTGCATCCGGTCAGTACACCCCGACAAGCAAACTTTAAATTAAACTGAAAGCGTAGTTTCTCACCTCTTTACCAGTGGAATTAGTAAAATGAAGAATTGCACTGGTGAGGTAAAAAAATGAAACGACTGTTACGCATTTTTCTGAGTGTTTTGCTAACTTCCTTGATAATGTTTCTTGTCGCAGCTTGCAATAACACTAACAACAACGGCGCAATTAAAATTGGCTCGAAAGATTTCGCCGAACAGTTGATTTTAGGAGAAATGTATGCTATTGCCTTAGAAGAAAACGGTTTAACTGTAGAAAGGAAGCTTAATTTAGGGGGTACGCCCATTGCCCAGGCAGGTTTAGTAACCGAAGCAATTGACTTTTATCCTGAGTATACTGGTACTGCTCTTTTAACAGTTTTAAAATTACCGATTAACACAAATAAAGAACAAGTATATCAAACAGTTTCCCAAACCTACGCAGATAAATACAATTTAATTTGGCTCGAACCTTCACCAATGAATAATACTCAAGCATTAGTAATGACACCAGAAAAATCTGAGCAATATCAAATTAAAACAATTGCCGATTTAGTTGCTAAAGCTAGTGAATTAACTTTAATTGGACCGCCAGAATTTCAAGGGAGGGAAGACGGTTTACCTGGAATTAAACAAGCTTACGGTGATTTTAAATTGAAAACATATAAAGCTGTCGATCCTGGTTTGCGCTATCCAGGTTTAATTAATGGTGAAGCTGATATTGCTGTGGGCTTTGCTACTGATGGCGAAATTAGTGCTAATAACTTAGTTGTTTTAACTGATACAAAAAATATTTTTCCTCCTGCACAAGTTGCACCAGTTGTCAACGAGAAAATATTAGAAAACAATCCTGAAATCCAAGCAATTCTTAATAAAATTACCGCACAAATTACTGATGAAACGATGCAAAAACTTAATTATCAAGTTACAGGCAAAAATCTTGAACCTGCGTCAGTAGCAAGAAACTTTTTGCTTCAAGAAGGTTTATTAACAGTGCAATAGTAGAGAAATTATCGTCAGTTCTCTACATGAGGAAAAATTATGTCGAAAATTAAATTCGAGCAAGTATATTTAAAGTTTCCCGGTACAAAACAGCCAGCCGTAAATGGATGTAGCTGTGAAATTGAATTAGGAGAATTTGTTGTCATTGTCGGACCTTCTGGTTGTGGGAAAACTACCCTACTGAAAATGGTTAATAGATTGTACGAACCGACTTCGGGAAGAATCTATTTAGATGGAAAAAATATCCAAAGAATTAAAGCGACAACATTACGCCGACAAATTGGTTATGTGATTCAACAATCTGGTTTATTTCCACACCTGACAGTAGCGGAAAATATTGCTGTAGTTACTAAATTACTAGGTTGGAAAAAGGTTAAATATCAAGCTCGTGTTGATGAGTTATTAGAGTTAGTTGATTTATCAGCTAGCGAATACCGAGATCGCTATCCGGCACAACTTTCTGGGGGACAACAACAGCGAGTTGGTATTGCTCGTGCTTTGGCTGCTAATCCAGAAGTATTATTAATGGATGAACCTTTTGGGGCGATTGATGCGATTACTCGTCAAAGTTTACAGGAGGAAATGTTACGGCTTCAACGACAATTAAAAAAAACGGTTTTGTTTGTTTCTCATGATGTGGAAGAAGCGCTATATTTGGCGGATCGAATTATAGTTTTAAATCAAGGTAAGATTGTGCAGTTTGCGACTCCTTATGATTTACTTTATCAACCTGCGAATGAGTTTGTTGAGGAGTTAATAGGGGGAAAGGAGAGTTTGCGCCAGTTAAGTGTTTTATCAATAGCAAAAGCGATGACTGGTGTGAGGACAAATTACGCAAATGAGGGAAAATATGCGATCGCCAAGGAGAAAAATTTGCGTCAAGCTTTGTCGATGATGTTGGCTACGGGTGCGGAGGAATTGACGGTGGTAGATGATGGTCAAGTGATTGGGATCGTCACTTGGGGTAGTATTCGCGATGCGGCGAGGAAAGATTAATTATTGGCAAGAGAAAACTAGATGAGCTATGGCGAACATTAATAAATTTCAGCTAAATTGCTTCCTAGCCCTCTGAACCAGAGGAGTAAGTAAGATGACATCAAAAAAAAAAGTCGGAAAGTTTTAGGTAAAGATGTTGTCGAAAACGTCTCGACAATTTATTCTTGGAGAGTGCAAATAAGTAAATATTGGCGATTAAAAAATCACAAACTATAGCGTTCTTCAGCCCAAGGTTCGCCACGTCGATGATAGCCGTTGCGCTCCCAAAATCCTAATTCTTCGCGATCGAGAAATTCTAAACCATTAATCCATTTAGCGCTTTTCCAAGCATATAAATGAGGGACTACGGTTCGCACGGGTCCACCATGATCTGCGGGTAAAGGTTCGTCAAATAAAGTATGAGCAAAAAAGTTATCTTCGCGGTTGAATTCTTCCAGGGTTAAGTTAGTAGTATAGCCACCGTAGCAGTGTTGTAAAACGTGAGTTGCTTTGGGGTCAAGCTCAAGGTTTTTGATGAAGTCGGTGACTTTAATTCCTGTCCATTTTACATCGAGTTTTGACCAACGAGTTACGCAGTGAAAATCGTTGGTAAATTCACTTTGAGGTAAGTTGAGCATTTCTGACCAAGTAAAGGTTTTTGGTTGAGCTAAACCCCAAATTTTTAGTTCCCATTCATCGGTATTGATTTGGGGAACTGCACCGTAGGTAAGTACGGGAAAACCTTGAGTTAAATATTGTCCTGGAGGAACGCGGTCGCTATTTTCTGCGTCTGGTTTTTGGAAAAATTTGCCAAGCATAAGCGGGAATCTTGTTGATATTTGATTGAGCGAGTTGGTGATTAGATCCGTTGAAAAATTTCCACAAAAGGAGCCTATTTTGGCTCCTGGATAAGATTTACTCTTCGTCGCCTTCCTCTTCAGGTTTATAAACAAAGCTATTGGAGCGTTCTGTAAGGACAGATTTACCGAGGGATAAAGCTTTTTGGGCTTGCAAAGCGGCTTTGCGCTTCCAAGTGGCTTTGCGTTTGTCGCGTTTAGATTTTGAAGTTTTCTTCTTAGGAACAGCCATGATTAACGATTGTAAATAGACAACCTTTCTATTTTACGCGATCTATTTGCTTAACTTAAGGGTTGTTAGTGTTGGTGTTGGGTTGAGTGGTTGAGTTTTCTGGGGTGGAGTTGCTGTTATCTGGGGTAAGTGTGGGGATCTCGCGTGATTCTGGTGCTGGGGGATTTTCTCCTGTGGTAGAGTTAGGTGGATCGAAACGCCCTGGTTCATTGCTTTCGGCTTCACTGGTTTGGGGAACTGCTGGTTCTTCCTCAACCGCTTGATTTTCTTCATTGACAGCAAGATTTTCAAATTCAAGCAAAGACTCTGCGTTCGGAAAATAAGTTGCCCAAACTTGAGGATCTGGTTGAGTGCGCCAAGACTGACGAGAAACATTAAGACGTAAGATTGGCGCGATCGCGCCTTCGTTTTCTCCCAGAATTGTGACCACGACATCGCTAACCAAGATATCACTATCAAATGCTCGCTGTGCTGCCGCTCTCGCCACCGCCTCGGCTCGACGTAACATCGTTCGATAAGTTTCGTCTTCTTGACGATTTAATTCGACTTCGAGGCGAGCAGTGTAAGCTTGAGCCACCTGGGGCGCGATCGCCTCAATTCCCATCCAGCTAACTCCAGTTAATCCTAACATCGCTGCTAAACTGATCTCAGTCAAACCACCAGAAAAATTATTTAATTTAAACTTCAACATACTTACGACTCCGAAAATTATTTCCCCCATCTTTTCCAGGCGATGTGAGAATATCCTTACAGATTAATCTACTCTTAAAGTGAATTCCCTCTTGATTGAGGTAGATAATCCTTAATGCAGTCTGATTGATTTAGCACCTGACTGATTCACAAAAATAAGTGACTTTCTGGCTGAATATTAATTTCCATCGGTACTGCTTGTGGTTCACTATTCAACGCAAACATAATCGCATTTGCTGCGGTTTCACCACTCAACATCTTCTTTCGATCTACTTTCAAACTGACACGATCCCAAAACGGAGTATCTACACCACCAAAGTAAAATAACGTGATTTTGATCCCGAAACGCTTTAATTCCTCCGCCATACACTTGCTAAAACCGACAACACCGTATTTAGCCGCGCAATAAGCAGAAGCCATCGCCATTGGATGTTTACCGAGAATCCCCACCAGGTTACAAATATGACCCGATTTGCTTTCCCGCATCGCCTTGGCTGCGGCTTGAGTGGTGTAAAAACAACCTTTGAGATTGAGATCCAACATTCTCTCTAAATCTGCTGGTTCGATGCGATTAAATTGTTTCATCACACCCGCACCCGCAGCATTTACTAAAACATCAATTCTGCCAAAGCGATCTACAGTTTTGGCAATTAGCGTTTCGACTTGTTGAGGATCGGTGATATCTGTGGGAATCGAGACAATTTCTGCTGAATTAGAGAACTGAGAAGCTAAAACCGAGAGTTTCTCCCTGTTGCGACTGGCTAAAACTAAATTTGCTCCGGCTGAAGCGAGTTTCTCACTTACTACCGAACCGATACCACCAGTTGCACCCACGACTACGACTACTTTGTCCTGCATTTTTTTTACATATCTTTACATCTCTTTTTATGATAATTAGCCAAACCGCCCTTGAACATAATCGCGGGTACTTTCCTGAACCGCAGCCGTAAAAATATCTACAGTCTTACCAAATTCAACCATTTGTCCGACGCGACTTTCATCAGTATTGAAAAAAGCCGTATAATCGGAGATCCGAGAGGCTTGCTGCATATTATGAGTGACGATCGCAATTGTCAGACGCGATTGGCTTCCACTCAGAGGTGCTTGCTGCGATCGCAAACTTTGGATCAATTCCTCAACTCTACGAGTCGAAATTGGGTCTAACGCAGAACAAGGTTCATCCATTAATAATACCTTCGGTTCCACCGCCAAAGCACGAGCAATACAAAGACGCTGTTGCTGTCCCCCAGAAAGTACCAAAGCTGATTTATTTAAACTATCTTTTACCTCGTTCCAAAGCGCCGCATTTCGCAAAGCTGTTTCGACAATTTCGTCTAAATCCCCTCTCTTTCGCGGACTAAAAATTCTCACCCCATAAGCGATATTATCGTAAATACTACTTGGAAACGGATTTGGTTTTTGAAACACCATCCCGATTTTTCGACGCAAGCGATTAATATTAACTCGTTTGTTATAGATATCTTGCCCAAAAAATTCTACCTTCCCAGTTACTTTTACTTTTCCTTCTAATTCACCAATCCGATTCAGCGCCTTAAGAAAAGTAGATTTCCCACACCCAGAAGGCCCAATTATTGCTGTAATTTTTTCTTGGGCAATATCCAGCGATATATTTTCCAGAACTTTTTTATTTCCATAGTAAAAGTTCAATTTTTTTACTTGTAAGGCAGGGATTGTTGCTAAATTAACTTCTGAATTCACTTTTGCTTCCGATTGTTTTTTATTTTCCTAGTTAGTATTTCTTGGAGAATTCTTCCTCAATCAACTTTATTCTTTTAGTTAGCTTAATTATTCAACTGCTCATTATTTTATTTTTGCCAATTTTTGCTAGTAACTAGCCGAGATAAGATACTGGTAATCAAAACTAAGCTAATTAAAACCAAGCCAGCAGTCCAAGCCATAGCATTTTGCTCTTTGAAAGGCGAAACAGAGTAATTATAAATCAGCACAGATAAAGAAGGAGTAGGAGTCAAAAGTGTTTCCGGGATTCCTTGAATTACTGTTATTTGGTCTATACCTTCAGGCAAATTAAACAACATTCCTAACTGTTCAACTAGGGGGGGCCAAAAGTTACTAGAAAGCGCTGTAAAAAGTAACGGTGCAGTTTCCCCGGCTGCACGCGCGATCGCCAACAAAACCCCTGTGGTAATCGCTGGAAGGGCTACTGGAATAATAATTTGAAAAATCGTTTGAAAACGTCCTCCTCCCAAAGCAGCAGATGCAAGACGATATTGAGTAGGAATTAGCTTCAAAGCTTGTTCGGTAGTAAGAGCAATAATTGGTAACATAATAATTCCCAAAGCAAAGCCTCCCGCTAAAGCCGAAAAACCGAAAGCAATGACCACAACACCATAAGCAAAAACTCCAACTATAATTGAAGGAACGCTACTAAGAATTACAATAATAAAACGGACAATTTGCGCGATCGCGTCTCCAGGTTGCGAAATTTCTGCTAAAAATACTCCAGTCAAAATCCCAAAAGGAACACTAATTAAACAAGCAATTCCTACCATTGTCAATGTCCCAATAATTGCATTCGCAAAGCCATTTGCTTCGTCTTCTACCCCTGCGGGTGCGGGAAGAGAAGTCAAAGCTTCCCAACTTAATTGCGGTAGTCCCTGATGAATAATCTGGAATAAAATTGCTAATAAAGGTAACAAAGAGATCGCCGTAAAAATTAAAGCAATTGCTGTCATTACCCAAGTAAATAAATTTCTTTGCCAAGATAAAGGTTCAGTTAGTTCATTTTTCGTCATCTTTATTTTTTCAGCCCAATTAGTTGTACCATCAAAACTGCGATCGCGTTGATAATTAAGGTAATCGCAAATAAAATTAAAGCGAGATACATCAAAGCACCAATGTGCAACTTGTCAAGAGCTTCGGGAAATTGATTTGCTAAAACAGCCGGGATTGTATAACCTGGAGCTAACAGTGAAGGACTAATATTAATTGAGTTACCAATCACCATTGTTACTGCCATTGTTTCCCCTAAAGCACGTCCTAAAGCCAGAATAACTGCACCTAAAATACCTGCACTTGCTGTGGGTAATAAAATGCGGCAAATTGTTTCCCAACGAGTTGCACCAAGAGACACCGAAGCACTGCGTAATTCGTTGGGAACTGCTAACAAAACTTCGCGACTAATTGCAGCCACAGTTGGTAAAATCATAATTGATAAAAGTACCCCAGCCGCAAACATTCCGATCCCAAAAGGTTCGGTACTAAACAAAAAGATCCAGTTAAAATGGTCGTAAAGCCATTGTTGCAAAGGAGTCAAAAAAGGAACTAAGACAAAAATTCCCCACAAACCGATAATTACACTAGGAATAGCAGCAATTAATTCCACTAAAAAACCTAAAGGATCTCGTACCCAAAGCGGTAAAAAATTTTCGCTGGTAACGATCGCTACAGATAAACCCAAAGGAATCGCGATCGCCAGTGCTAACGCCGAAGTTACTAAAGTACCATAAATAAAAGGTAAAGCACCAAACTCCTCAGCACCAATATTCCACTGGGTACTCCAGAGAAAGTCTAAACCAAAAGCGGCGATCGCCAAACGAGCATCCTTAAATACAATCCAACTCATCCACAGCAGCACCCCACCACTCGCAACCAAAGCAAAAATCCAGACCGCACTAATAAATAATTTATCCTGCCATATTTTTTCTCCTTTTGTATCAGTTAAATCTAAATCATTTTCTACATAAAAACTACTTAAATTATTAGTTTGCTTGGAAAAATTCATCTTATTTCCTCATCAAAATTATAAGCAAGGACATTTTCCTAAAGAAATGTCCTCAACTTTCAAACCAACAATCTTAGCTTCTAGCGACTAACAGAAACCTCTTGTTTCACTGTATTAATTGCTCGTTGAGCAACAGATGCAGGAATACGAGTATAGTGAAGCTGACCGTTAATACTTTGACCGTCAGTTAAAATCCACTCAACCATTTCTTCAATTGCTTGCTCTTTCGCTGCACTTTCATAACTTTCTTTCAGTAACAACCAAGTTACACCTACAATCGGATAACCATCTTCAGGATCGTCTGAATTAGCTGTAGTAAAATCTGGATTAAACTCAATATTTTCCAAGGCTTTATCAGCATTCGCATCCGTCGGTTTGAGATACTGACCAGCCTTATTTTCTATTGCTGCCGTATTCAAATTATTTTCAAAAGCATAGTCCGCTTGAACATAGCCAATTGCACCTTCATTTTGCTGCACAACCGCCGCTACACCAGCATTTTTAGCACCACCTAAAGTCGTTCCGGGCCAAGTCGGAGCTTTATCAGCAGCAATACTCGAACCAATTGCTTTCAAATGGCTAGTAAAAATATACGTCGTCCCGCTACCATCCGAGCGCACGGCAACTCTAATTGGTTTATTTGGTAAGTTAACTCCCGGATTATTTGCCCGAATTTTCGGGTCATTCCAACGAGTTATTTTCCCTTCAAAAATAGCAGGTAAAGTTTCGCGAGACAGCTTCAGATTACCTACACCGGGCAAATTATAAACTACTGCTACAGCACCGCCTGCGGTAGGAACCATCACCATTCCTTTCTTCATCTGGCTTTTTTCACCTTGTTCCGGTGGTGCATCGCTACCTGCGAAATCTACCGTATTAGCGATAAACTGCTTAATTCCGCCACCACTACCAATAGCTTCGTAATTTACGCGCAGACCTTTTTGAGCGCGAATTTCATTAAAATAGCGATCGTAAAGTGGCTTCGGAAATGATGCCCCTGCACCATTAAGAGTCACATTTGCTTGAGCAGTAAAAAATTCTTCTTCAGAAACCACTTCTGAATAATTTGCCGCTCCAGAAGTCAGGGAAACAGTTACAGCCGCTACTGAAACAGCAACAGCGCGGCGCAAAGTTGTCGTTAAAAAAATCATTATTTTTCTCGATTATTGAGAGCAAGTGATAGGAAATCCGACTCTAAGAATATCGAAACAGTTTTAAGAAATAGTAAGCAACTCAATAATTTTCAATTAAATTGAAATTAACTTGAGTTTAAGAAAAAAAAATAGCGCTTTGTTATTTTATTAACTGATTTTTGC
>JAWQFW010000156.1:0-13503 GCA_035968095.1 Oscillatoria sp. PMC 1068.18 | reverse complement strand
AATCAAACTTTTCTTGACTTGTGCCAAAAGTTGTGCTTCATTTTGACTAGGATCGAGACAAAATAAACCTTGACAAACTAAGGCGATCGCGGAACTGGGTAATTTCTTTGCTAATTTTAAGCTACAAGTGGGCAAATATTGACTTTTCAAGCGAGTTAAGTATTCGCTGGTAGTTCGTACCAGAGTCGCATGGAGATACCAGTCGAGGGCTGTAAACAAGCTAGGACAAGCTTGAGGGGCTTTTTCCATAATGCTACTAAAAGAGTGTAAAGCAAGTTCGGCGCGATCGCGAAATTCTGGGTCTTGATTAATGACAAAGAAACGTAATAAGTTAGCGATCGCAACTCCATTTGCGGCTGGGGTAGCATTATCGGTATAACTTCTTTCTCGTACTAACAAATCGCTGCTACTATCTTGAGCAGTGTTATAATAACCTCCCGTTTCTATACTCCACAAATATTCATCAAATTCAGCTTGGACTTGCATCGCTTTTTCCAACCAGCGACTTTCTTCCGGAAGACAAGCTTGTAAGTCTAAAAGGGCTTTAATAAATAAAGCATAATCTTCTGACTGCGCCAAAACTGCTGGTTTTCCCTCATAATTTAAGCGATAAAAACGCCCCTCAACCCATTGATTATTCAAGATAAAATTAGCAGTGCGAACGGCTAATTCTAAATATTTTTTTTCGCCAAAAACTGCATAAGCCCTAGCCAAACCAGAAATTGTTAAACTATTCCAAGCCACAATCATCTTAGTATCAGTAACCGGAGGAATGCGACCTTGCCAATTACCAATTTTTGCTTCATGGTTATTCTTAGCAGGAGGAAAAGTTTGTATTTCTTCTCTAGATTCACCGTAACGAATAACAAACAACTTATCTAAACTTGCTTGCAAACTCTCAGAAATTGCTCCTGTTTGACGACGTTGAAAAACATTTGCACCTTCAAAATTACCCTCAGAAGTAACTGTAAAATTAGCTTCTAACTCCGCTAATTCTTCCCCAGTTAAAACTGCTGCTAATTCTTCATAACTAAAAACATAAAACGCACCTTCTTCTGGTTCAGTTTCATCAGAAATAGTAAAACTATCCGCATCTTGTGCAGCATAGAAATAACCTTCAGGCGCAGTCATTTCCCGCTTTAACCAGGATACCGTTCCCGCGATCGCCTGAGCAAAGGCAGGTTCTTCAATCCCCAAACTCCACAAATTCGCCAGATACTCAATAATCTGTCCATTGTCGTAAAGCATCTTTTCAAAGTGGGGTACAGTCCAAGTAGAATCGACTGTATAACGGTGAAAACCGCCCCCTACATGGTCATAAATGCCTCCTAACGCCAAATCTAACCCTCGTTGTTGAGAAACTTCTTTCGTATCATATTTCAACTGAAAATCAAATCTACTAGCTCGCAAAGTTAGTTTTGCATAAGGCATCATTGGAAAACTAGGAGTACCATAATCCCGTCTCCCAATTACAGTTGTATTAGCTTCAATACCTTGCTTCAGCAAATCTTTAGTTAAAATTTTTTCAGTAGAAACAGGCAAAATTGTTGAAGCTTGAAAGTTAGCCATTAAATCATCTTTAAAAGCCTTTAACTTTTCTTTTTCTAAATCGTAAAAACGTCGCACAGCTTCAAGAACTTCTAAAAAACCTGGACGACCATAACGAGGTTCTACAGGAAAATAAGTTCCCCCATAAAAAGGTACTAAATCATCAGGAGTAAGAAACACATTTAGGGGCCAACCACCTTGACCTGTCATCATTTGTAACGCTTGCATATAAATACTGTCTAGGTCTGGTCGTTCCTCGCGGTCTAACTTAATTGGTAAAAAATTGGCATTCATAAAATCGGCGATCGCGCGATCGCTAAATGCTTCTGTTTCCATCACCGTACACCAGTGACAACTAGAATAACCAATCGAAAGAAAAATAGGCTTATTCTCTTTTTTTGCTGTTGCTAAAGCTTCTTCACACCAATACCACCAATCAATCGGATTTTCGGCGTGTTTACGCAGATACAGACTTTGGGCTTCAATAAGACGGTTCGACATAATTAAATTTGATCTTTTTTACTTTTCTTAACAAAACGCTGTTAGTTGAGCTTCCGGAACCCAAATTTCAATTCTAGAAAAAATAGATATTTTCCGGTTAATCTAGATTAACTACTCAAATGAATTTTGGCTTTTTCGTAAGCTTTCTGTGCTTCAAGAGTTGCTTTTTGTAAACATTCCTCATGAATTTGTTCTAAACTAGCAAGATATTCTTGATTTTGTGCTAAAACTGCATTGGCTTTGGTCGCATTAATCATTGTTAGCTGTGCTTTTAAAGGAAGTTGACGAAAAGCTGACAAACGTTTTTCTAAAGAAGACATCTGCTAAATTTTCTGAAAGTTCAACTTTAAGTTACTATCAACTTGTTCAACTAGCTAAATTTTTAGTTATCTCTTTAGAAATTAATTTTTATGCAACTTTCACCACGCTTTACCGCAGCCCTAACTTTTGCCACCGAGTTACACGCGAACCAAATTCGTAAAGGGTCGGGAGTTCCTTATATTTCTCACTTGCTAGGAGTCACAGCGATCGCGTTAGAATATGGTGCAAACGAAGATGAAGCGATCGCCGCTTTACTTCACGACGCAATTGAAGACCAAGGTGGTACGAAAACGAAAGCAGAAATTTACCGTCGCTTTGGCGATCCAGTAACCGCAATTGTTGTTGGTTGTACTGATGCAGAAACTATTCCTAAACCGCCCTGGAAAGAACGTAAGCAAGCTTATCTAGCCCATCTTCCCACCGCTTCGGCTTCGATCCGTTTAGTTTCTGCTGCTGATAAGCTACACAATTGTCGCTCGATTCTACAAGATTATCGTCTCATCGGTGATGAACTTTGGCAACGTTTCAAAGGTGGAAAAGAAGGAACTTTGTGGTATTATCGCTCTCTAGTTGAAGCTTTTCGTCAAGCAGGTTCTCATCCTCTGGTTGAAGAGTTGAACCGAGTTGTTAGCGAGTTAGAAAATTTAGTTACAAAATCAATCGCCTAATAATACCAATTTGCTTTATGCGCTACATAGTCTTATGTAGAGACTTTGCAGGCAAAGTCTCTACAGGTCTGCTTCTGTAGCATTGTTTTATGTAAATAGTATAAAAATATTATGCCACACCGTAATTAGTATAAGGACGTTTAAAAGGAGGCTGTAATCCCAAAATAATATCTTTCCTAGCTACCCCAAGCTCAACTAAATCCTCCGCCGGATTGAGGTCTGTAGCATTTTTCTGTAGCCAAATTTTTCCATTTTTCAGATCAAAATGAATCACAGAATAATAAATACGTTTAGACTCCTCCCAACCTAACTTCAGCCAAAGATAATGACCGCCTTGGTCATCAAAAATTAACTGAGATTCCCAATTTGGTTTTGGTTTTTCTTCTGAAATATATTTGGATAATAAATCTTTGATTTTCTGACGAGATTCTGTTAACTTTTCCATGCCGTCAATTCCCCATTTTGAGAATTGTAAACAATCAACTTTAATTGGTACTCTCGAACTGCTAGTTGTGTAAAAGTTTCTTGAAAAAAATTGTTGTAAGTATCTACGGGAATTGCTAAATACAAAACCCTTTCTGGTTCAACTTGCTTTCAAACCAAACGATAACTTAAGAACTGCCCAAGAGCATTATAAAAATCTATATTTGGTGATGGATTAAGAAAACTTTTGATTTCAACAGCAATTTTTTGCTCGTCCTTCTGAGCAGCAATGAACTTTTCTGCTGCTAAATCTATGTGAAAATTAGTTTTTTCCACCTCAATTCGATAGGGGTCATCGGTAATCGTCCAGCCCTCCTGTGCCAAACCAGCCCTCACTAAATCATGAAAGATGTCTCTAGCCATCTGTTTCTAAAGCTACAAAACTGACCAAATACTTCTTTATTAGTTACTTTATAGCAATCTTACATTATTTTGTGAAAAGACAAGCTACGCTCACGTAGCGTGACAGTGAGAAATCTACCTCCAAAACTCATCCTTCTGCAACAGCGTTGGCAAAAGAAGTGGGTAAAATGACAGTAGGTAAGATAATTTTCAAATTTTGAGGTGAGATTTGAGCTTTAGTGTCTAGAGGAACTCTTTATGGGATTAGTGTCGGTACAGGCGACCCAGAATTAATTACAGTTAAGGGTTTGCGACTGTTGCAAACAGCAAATGTGGTAGCGTTTCCGGCTGGGGTTGGTGGCAAAAGGGGGATGGCACAACAAATCGTTTCGTCGTGGTTGAGGGAAGAACAAACCCTACTCAGTTTAAATTTTCCTTATGTTCAGGAAAGTGAAGTTTTGATCGCCGCGTGGAAGCAGGCAGCAGAAAAAGTTTGGGAGTATCTTCAGGGTGGGGAAGATGTTGCCTTCGCTTGTGAAGGAGATGTGAGTTTTTACAGTACATTTAGTTATTTGGCTCAAACTTTACAGCAGTTACATCCAGAAGCAGTTATTCAGGCTATACCGGGAGTATCTTCGCCCCTTGCGGCAACGGCAGCTTTGGGAGTACCTTTAACAGTTCGGTCGCAACGACTTGCAATCTTACCTGCTCTTTATACAATGGGAGAGTTGGAAACAGTTCTTGATTGGGCGGATGTTGTGGTGCTGATGAAAATTAGTTCCGTATATGAACAAGTTTGGCAAATCTTGCAGCAGCGATCGCTCTTAGATCGTAGTTGGGTAGTCGAACGAGCAACTTTAAGTGAGCAAAAGATTTATACTGGATTGCGATCGCGCTCCTCGCTCAAACTACCTTATTTCTCGATCTTGATCGTTCAAGTCCATCAAGCAACTTATCCCGAAAATCCATAGTCTTGATTACTGAAAAACTTGAAAGGGTTTAAAATTTGAGAAATATAGCGAAAACATACTGAGGTCAATTAGGTTGAAATTAATCGAGCTTTGGCGCTGATTCTGTCGATCGTTAAGAGAATTTACTAAAAATGGCTATGTCTTACAGTTCAATTATTAAAACTCTACCAGATAAATTAACTCAACCAGCTACTCTGGCTGCATTTGCCTCTGTGGGTATTCACGGTTTATTAGGAGTATCCTTACCGAACTTACCACTTTTTTCGGCGACTACCGACCAAGCCGCTTTACGCGATGTGAAGTTGGTAGAATTAAGCGAAGCCGAACAAAGTCGCTTACCCGATCTTTCGCCACAACTCGATCCTTCGGAACTTCCTCACCTCAGTAAACTGTTACCAGTAAACAAAACTGCTCCTAGTGGTAATACACCAGCAGCTTCAACTTCTCTTCCTTCCACACCAACAAAGAATTTATCAATCGATAAATCCGTGACTCTCGGTAGAGGTGCGGGTGTCCAAACCAAAGTTCCTTTACCTGCTCCACCACCCCTAGCTACTACTACAGCTAATCCAAATCTAACTAATCCTGGAAAAACTCAATACGAAATTGAGCGATCGCAGCGACTCTCTCTTTTTGCTAATTCTTCAGCGCATACACAATCGACACAAACGCCGAAGGAACAAATCCAAGCTCGGATCGACCAAAATAATGCTCGCGACATCGCCCGGATTAATAATTCGGCTTCTACTCCTCCGATTACTAACGCAACTAAACTCCCACCTCCACCACCACCTAACTTGGTGCAACCAAACAACGATTCAGGAAATAATAACGCGATCGCGCCCAACCAAACTATCCCCTCAAATACCCCTCAGCGCGACGATACTGTTCCCACTTTTGGCTCAAATTCCTCTGATGCCCAACCAGACGAAGATTTAACCACCGCCTTACTCGATCCTGAGTCTTATTCCCCAACAAACACTACCGAAGACAAAAAAAAGCAAGAAAAAAATTTAGCAGCTATTGCTGAACAACTTACAAATTCTTCTAGCCCAGAAGAAGACGAAAATCAGCAAAACAATCCTCAAACATCCCCCACTATTCCTACCAACGCAACTCCTGTAACTCCCTCTGAAACCGCACCTAAAACTGACAGCACCTCCTCAACTACAAGACAACAGCTAAACATCATTCAACAACCAAACCCCGTTAATACCACTACACCATCCAACTCAAATCCCCAACCCCAACCCACAAATCCCTCAACCACTACACCAGCAGCATCAGCCAACAACTCTGCTTCCACTCCCACTCCCACCCCTACTAATACTTCACCAGCAAATTCTCTCAATAATATCCAAGCAGATCCCTCCGCTTTACAGCAACGAATTCAAAACCTGGAAACCGAGCCAACTAACTCGAATAATCAACAAACAAAAATTAACTCTCCCACCTGGAAAGCTACCGTAGCTCAAATTCCACCACAAGAAGAAAAACTCACAGGTATCTACCCAGAAAACGCTTGCGCTAAAAAATTAACAGGTAATGTAATTTACGGAGTTTTAATAGATTCCCAAGGAAATATTGCCGATCTCGAATTAATTAAAGGAACTGCTTACCCGATTTTTAATCAACAAGCACGCGAACAAATTCAACAACGCACTTTTTCTCCTGCTTCCGGACAACTACAACCTTATCAAATTAATGTCGAATTCAAATATAATCAAGCCAATTGTCCGGCTTGAAATGGCTAAAAACTTGCGAATACTCCTGCCAAAATCTTGCTAGTAATTGTTCTTCTCTTAGCAAAAAATTGGCAGGATAACTTAAAATAAACTTAAGGAAAAATCGAGCTTTTTATTCTTACTTAAAATTCTTGATTTGTGTCAATTTGCTTGAATCATTATTAAACAATCTTAATTGTGATTAAGAATTGAAATCAAGCACAAATTACTATTCCGTTTCAATTCATACTTTCGTATAATTGTCAAGCACCCTTAGCGGTGTAAATTTATCCATTTCTACTAGAGATTTCATATTTAAAATTATGGTTGAATCAACTTCTTTTCAAGATACACTTAACGCTGCCGCAGAAAGATTATTCGCTTTACTCGACCGCTTTCACCAAGCAGAAGTCCTCGTCATCGGCGACTTAACCTTAGACGAATTTCTCACAGGACAAGTAGAACGAATTTCTCGCGAAGCACCCGTCTTGATTTTACGCCACGAACACACCAGACAAATCCCTGGAGGCGGCGCTAACGCAGTTTATAACCTCGCTAAATTAGGCGCAAAAGTCAAAGTTGTCGGTTTGGTGGGCAAAGACCCCCAAGGAGAAGCCTTACGAGCCATTTTTGAAGCTGCGAGTATCGATACCACCGGAATGCTCACCGCCACAGACCGCCCCACAGTCACAAAAAGTCGCATTGGCGGTCACGCCCGCCAGTCTGTAACCCAGCAAATTGTCCGCGTTGACCGCAAATCAGACCAAATGCCAGATTTAGATTTACAGATGCAATTAGCCGAATATATTCGCTCACAAATTGAAGATGTCCATGCGGTAGTTTGTTCTGACTATGGAGATGGAGTTTTAACTGCACCTGTTATTGAAGCCGCCTTAACTCACAAACATACAATTGTAGACGCTCAAAAAGATTTAGCTCGTTATCGCAATGCCAAACTATTTACACCCAATTTACCAGAAGCAGAACAAGCCGTCGGATATAGCATCAGTGAACCTCAATCTTTAATTCGGGCTGGAAAAGATTTACTCGAAAAAACCGCCGCCGAACAAATTTTAATTACTCGCGGTGACGAAGGAATGAGTTTATTTGAAAGTCGCGATGGCGAAAGTGAATGCTGGCATATTCCTGCTTTCAACCGCACCGATGTTTTCGATGTGACTGGGGCAGGAGATACGGTTGTCGCGGCGTTAACTTTAAGTAAGTGTGCTGGTGCATCTTTTTGGGAAGCCTCGGTTTTGGGTAATTTGGCTGCTTCGATTGTGGTCCGTAAATTTGGCACAGCAACAACCACGGTGGAAGAAATGAAAGAGGCTTTCCAAACCTTATTAGATGAAGGTATTTAGATTAATAGTTTATATGAAATACACAAACGTTTGCTACACATCGTTACTTTGTAGAGACGTTGCATGCAACTTCTCTACATAAAATCCCTAGCATTTTATTTTCCATTTCATATTAGCTGTGACAGTTATTTAAATAAGTAGAGTAACAATTAGGGTGTGTTAGGTAGATAGCACACCTTAAAAACTGTAAGCTGATGTTTTTCTAGGTTGATTTTGTCGAATCAGACGATTTTTCTTCCGGGATGAGAAAGTCATAAAGAATTTCGTCTGGTTCGTCTTCGATTTCGTCGTCCCAGTTAGGATCGGGGAAATTTATTGATTCTGATTCTCCTGGTTTTTCGCTGTCGCTGAGGGAAAGTATTTGTGTTTTTTGAGTTAAAATTAGCTGACTATAACTTTGATTTAGTTGAGTTACTTGTCTATTCAAACGACTAATTTGGTTTTCGAGGTTTTTTAATTGGTCTTTTGTGGCGTAGGGTCGAGTCTGATTTTCGAGGAGGAAAAATTGTAGTAAAATATCGACGGCTGCTTGACTGGGAGAGTCAAGATTTTGTCGCTGTTGATAAGTATTTAAAGCTTGGTAAAGTGAGTCTGGTAGAGAAAGATTGATTTGCTTTTCTGCCACGATCGCTCCTAAGTTAACTAAATTGTCATTTACCCATTGTCTACAGCGTGTTGTTTGAGTTCGTCTAAAGAGACGTATTCCAAGGCTGAAGTATGAGTTGCGGCTAAGACTACGGGTGGTGCAACGCCTGCTTTGAGGGCTTCTTGCCAACGAGAGGCACATAAACACCAGCGATCGCCTGGTTTGAGTCCAGGAAAATTATACATCGGCATGGGTGTACTTAAATCATTTCCTTGCTCTTTCGTAAAGGTCAGGAATTCTGCGGTAACTTGCGCGCAAACGACATGAGCGCCCATGTCTCCTGCTCCGGTGTTACATTTTCCATCTCGGTAAAATCCGGTCATCGGAGATGTACAACAAGTTACCAATTTTTCCCCTAAAACGTTACTGGCTTCGCTCATTTTTTTACTTTTGATTTGACTAAGAATTTTGCTGAAAAAGTCTCTCTTTAACTAGCAATTTTGACTAATTAAGGGTATAATTTCTTTATAATGGAAATATTGACTTAAAAAGTTTGTTGCTCATATTCCTATTGTTAAGAAGATAACTTAATAATATCACGGAAGAAGCCAGAAAATCAAGTCTTTTTTGATAGCGAGAGATTTTGATTAATTTCACAATTAAAGGTAAGCAAAAAACTTTCAATCTTGAATTGATTACATCCTCCCTAAGTAATATTTAACATAATTAAGACTGCGGAACCAGGCGAGTTGATGATAAAGTCAGAGATTACAAGATAGTTCGGGAAATAGTAGCTTGAAAACACGCTCTAATTACTGGCAACTAATACCATTGATTCGTCCGCAAAGCAAGACGATCGCGCAAGCTTTGACTTGTACCCTCGCTTTTACGGTTTTTTGGCCCATTTTAGCGTGGTTAGTGGGGCGAATAGGGGAATATATCGCCGAGGGGGATGTCAAAGCGATCGCGCAAATTGCAGTTGTTGCCGCGATCGTTTTTTTCCTGCGTGGTACAGTACAGTACGGACAAGACGCACTCATGGCAAAAGCTGCCTTACAAATCGCCCTCAACTTACGCACCGTTGTTTACACACATTTACAAAAGCTCAGTCTCAACTATTTTGAAACCGCAAAAACAGGCGATCTTTCCTATCGTTTAACCGAAGATATCGATCGCATCGGCGAAGTAATCAACAAACTATTTCACGATTTCATTCCCTGCGTTTTGCAATTAATTGTTGTCTTGGGATATATGTTTTATCTCAACTGGCAACTAACAATTGCCGTCTTAATTATTGCACCCTTAATGGCAATTCTCATCGGTATTTTCGGCGAAAAACTAGCAAAGTTTTCCCGTCGCGCCTCCAACCGAATCTCTAATTTATCATCCTTATTAACCGAAGTCTTTAGCGGAATTCGTTTAGTCCAAGCTTTTGCCGCCGAAGAATATGAAATTAAGCGTTTTCTCGAAGAAGCCGAACAAAATCGACGGGCAAAATTTTTAGCAGAAAACTTGAAAGCAATTCAATTTGTGGTTGTCGGTTTTTTGGAAGCAATGAGTGTAGTTTTAGTTTGTTTTCTTGGCGCTTGGCAAATTAATCAAGGAAATCTTACAGGTAGCGAATTTCTGAGTTATGTAACCGGAATCGCTTTATTAATTGACCCAATTGCTCATCTTACCAGTAATTACAACGAATTTAAACAAGGACAAGCATCAGTAGACAGAATTTTTGAATTACTAGAATTACAACCAAGTGTAGTTGAAAAAATTGAGGCAAAACTGCTTCCAGATGTTCGGGGCGAAGTCGAATATCGTGAGGTAAGTTTTGCTTATGAAAATGAGCGAGATCGAGAGACAAATTTAGTTTTAAATCAAATTAGTTTAGTCGCGCAACCAGGAGAAACGATCGCCTTAGTTGGTGCATCGGGTGCGGGAAAAACTACTTTAGTGAATTTGTTACCTCGTTTCTACGATCCTTACCAAGGAAAAATCTTAATTGACGGGATTTCAATCCGTGAAGTTAACATCAAAAGTTTGCGTCGGCAAATTGGAATTGTTCCCCAACAAACAGTCTTATTTTCGGGTACGATCGCGTCCAACATCGCTTTTGGTCGAAATAACTATAACTTGAAAGATATCGAATCAGCCGCCAAAATTGCCAATGCACATCAGTTTATCAGCCAATTTCCCCAAGGTTACAACACCTACGTGGGCGAAAGAGGTGTAAACTTATCAGGAGGACAACAACAACGAATTGCGATCGCGCGCGCTGTCTTCAATAATCCGAGTATTTTGATTCTCGACGAAGCTACCTCAGCCTTAGACTCAGAATCAGAAGCCTTAGTACAACAAGCCTTGGAAAGAATTATGCGAGATCGTACTGTATTTATTATCGCCCATCGCCTCGCCACCGTCCGCCGCGCCGATCGCATTCTCATCTTAGAAAAAGGTCAAATCGTCGAAACTGGAACTCATCAAGAATTACTAGCACAAAATGGTCGTTATGCCAAGTTTTATGCTCAACAATTTTACAATTAAAACTGGTGAATAAATAACGAGCAAAAAAGAGAAGCGATGGCTTAAAATAGCGTTTGTAAAAATTATTTACAAAGCAAATGACGACGGAAACTAACTCACCGCAACTTTTGAGTTCTTTCGACTTATCAGAAATCACCCTCAAAAATCGAGTCGTCATGGCTCCGATGACTCGCTCTCGCGCTGGAAAGGAACATTTACCCAATGCGTTGATGGCTGAATATTACCGTCAACGTGCCTCGGTAGGCTTAATTATTACCGAAGCGACGGAAATTTCGATACAGGGTTATGGTTGGCAGCATAGTCCTGGTATTTATACGCAAGAGCAAGCAGAAGCCTGGAAACAAGTTGTAGACGCGGTACACGAAGAAGGAACGCCGATTTTTCTGCAACTTTGGCATACGGGACGAGCTTCTCATAGCAGCTATCAGGAAAATAATCAACTTCCTGTCGCTCCTTCAGCGATTAAAATCGAGGGTGGTATGGCGCACACACCTCAAGGGAAACAGCCCTACGAAACGCCCAGAGCTTTGGAAACTGACGAAATCCCCGGAATTGTCGCAGATTATCGTCGAGCGGCGGAATTGGCGCAAATGGCGGGATTTGATGGTGTGGAGATTCATAGCGCCAATGGCTACTTAATCGACGAATTCCTGCAAAGCAAAACCAATCAGCGCAGCGATCGCTATGGAGGCAGTTTAGCAAATCGCTATCGTTTTTTGCAAGAAATTACCGAAGCAATTCTCACAGTTTGGTCAGCAAATCGAGTTGGAGTTCGACTTTCGCCGAACGGTAATTTTAACGATATGGGTTCGCCAGATTTTCGCGAAACTTTTCTTTATGTCGCCGAACAATTAAATGATTACAACTTAGCTTATTTGCACATTATCGATGGGCTAGGATTTGGTTTTCATGAGTTAGGGGAACCGATGACTTTAAGGGAATTTCGTCAAGTATTTTCCGGGACTTTAATGGGAAATTGTGGTTACACTCAAGCAAGTGCCGAAACAGCAATTCGTGAAGGTTATGCCGATTTAATTGCCTTTGGTAGACCTTTAATTAGTAATCCGGATTTAGTCAACCGTTTTGCACATAATTTGCCTTTAAATCCCGATGCTGAGATCAAAGTTTGGTATTCTTTTGACGCAGAGGGATATACAGATTTTCCCACTTATGAGCAGCAAGAAAATGTCACTGCTTAAATAAAAATTAAGCATTCGCAGCACGTATTACAGTTATCAGTTACCAATTTTACCGAGAGACAGAGAAATTCTTTGCAAATCTTAACTGGACAAATAAGCAGTAGTTAATGCTAAGGTGATTGGGTGGCGATCGCTAATTTTACTTTTTCGACATTCCGCAAACTATCCATCACTCCTACCACTTGACCGTGGTTGACTTTTTCATCAGCGTTAATAATTATCAAAGTTTCAGAATCTTGCTTCACTAAAGACCGAACTCTAGCCTCTAAATCTGATAATTCTACTGGTTGACGATTAAGACTAATTTTACCATTAGAATTAATCGTTACGGTGACATTCGTACTTGGTTGACTTTGACTTGTGGAAGCTGAAGGTAAATTCACTGGTAAACCTTCAGACCGAGTTAAATACAAGCTGGAAATAATAAAAAAAGCCAAAATTGAGAAAATTACATCAATCATGGGGACAATGTTAATTTCCATTCGGCTTTCTGATTCATCGGGTAGTCGCATAAATCTGTTTTCCTAGCTCGTACTGACACTAATAAAACAATTCTAACTGACTCACAGTAAAGTTAGGAATTACTTACTTAAATTAACCCCTCTCCTACTAGGAAAGGGGTTAAATGAAAGGTACTATTTATCTCTAATTCCGATAGAGACATTATATATTAGTCCCGATAAACTTTTTCCAGCTTTATTTATTGTTCTTCCAACTTCGCAGGTTCAGAATATCCTTCAACACTCATTTGTCCTGGATACTTTTCACCGAAGTAATTATTGATAAATGTACCAGCAAGTGATAAGACCACAGGAGCTAAGAGAAAAGAGAGTAAACCGTGTACTGCAAATCCCGGAACAAATAAGGAAGCTAACCAGAAACATAAGCCATTAACTACCAGAGAAAATGCACCTAAAGTGACGAAGTTTAGTGGTAGCGAAAGAGTAGAGATTACTGGCTTAATAAACCCATTTACTAAACCAATTGCTAAAGCCGCAATCATCGCTGCGGGAAAGTTAGCTAAATCTACTCCTGGAAATATTATATCTACTACAAGCAAGCTGAGTGCTGTAGCAAGTACAGTTAAAAGTGAGCCGATCATAATGTTTTCTTTTTTCCTTTTTTTACTATCTGTAATATTTGATTTTTTTCTTGCTACTTATTATTCTGCTCTTCAATTGGTTCAAATCACATCTCTACAGAGATAGATTTCTCTGGGTTAATCTTAGGAAATAATCATTTTTTTTATGTCTTAGGA
>JAWQFW010000155.1:0-13545 GCA_035968095.1 Oscillatoria sp. PMC 1068.18 | reverse complement strand
AACTTGTATTGCGTCTTTAATTAAGTATTACGAACAAGAACCAGAGTCAGAATGTCAGTGGTTGATAGTATTTCTGGAAACGTTAAGAGTGACTTTGACTATTTACACAGATAATGTTAACTATAATTTGATTAATATGGAAGCTGTCAATAATCTGGATGCAGAAGGTTTACCTAGTTGTCGAATTTTTTCTCAGGTGAGAAGAGAATCTGAGCCGGAAGATTTATCTGATGAGTAATATACTGAGATCGATGAAGATCGATCGCTATTTTTTTTGGTAATGGGTAATACACAAAGCTGGTATATTGTCAAGAGCAAAAATGGTAGCTGCCAAATTGTAGCAAGGGAGACTGTTGACAGCAAAAAACAAGCACCCGACAATCGAGAGTGCTGGGGACCTTTTGCTTCGCCTGGAGAGGCGATCGCGCGTCGGGTGGGATTAATTCGGGCAGGCAAATGCCAACCGGAATGAATTGTTAGCTATTGAGCCGTTGCATCTACAGAAATCCTTTTGACGGCGCTTATTTCTTGAGCGAGAATTTCTAAACCTCTGCTAAACTGCGGATCTTCAGGAGTACCGATTTTTGTACGATCCTGTTGTAAATCCTTACGTTGTTCGTCAGTCATTTCCAAAATGACATCGGGTGTAATCCCTAATTTATTAATATCACGACCATCAGGAGTGAGATATTTCGCGATCGTTACCGCTAAACCCGAACCATCGCCCAAACCGCGTACTGATTGTACCAAACCCTTACCGAAAGTTTTCGTTCCCACTAAAACCGCGCGATCGTTGTCTTGTAACGCCCCAGAGAGAATTTCACTGGCACTTGCCGAACCGCCATCCACCAATACTACCAAAGGTTTATCGGTTAAAGAGCGACTGTTAGCTCTTTGGCGATCGACTTCTCCTTGGCGGTTGACCGTCGAGACAATTGTACCTTCATCAAGCCACATCCGGGCAATTTCAATGCTTGAGTACAACAAACCACCTGGATTCGAGCGTAAATCAAGAATATAACCTTGTACGCTTTCATCTTCTTGAGATTTAATTGCCTCGCGCATTTCCTTTGCAGCTTGGGCATTAAATTGAGTCAGACGAATATAACCAACCTTACCTATAGAGGTGTCTTCGACATGAGCGCGAACCGGATGAATTTGAATTCTGGCGCGAGTGATCGGATAATCTATTTCTTGTCCGCTACGTTTAATGGTTAGAACTACTTCAGTCCCGACCTTACCACGAATGAGATTAACGGCATCATTTACCTCCATTCCGTCGGTACTTTGACCGTCTATTTTGGTAATGATATCCTTAGCTAAAATTCCAGCTTCAAAAGCTGGAGTATCCTCAATGGGGGAAATAACAATTAAATTGTCGGTTTCTTCATCCTTAGCAATTTGAATTCCAACCCCTGTCAACTCACCAGAAGTATCAATTTGCATATTCTGGAACTCTTCTGGGTCCATAAAGCGCGTGTAGGGGTCGTCTAGTTGCTTGAGCATTTCCCTAATTGCTTCATAGGCTTGCTCTTTGTTCGTGTAATCTCGGTCGAGATATTGATTACGAGTTGCCCGCCAATCCACCTGATTAAAGGTAGCATCGACATATTGGCGGTTAATGATTTGCCAAACCTCATCTACCAACTCTTTTGGTCCGTCGCTAAACAAAGAAGCCTGACTTTGAGAAAGATGTATTCCAGCACCCGTCACAGCCATTGTTGTTAGTACGACTGCTGTTGCACCGAGAGCTAGCCCGCGTTGTGTTATTACCATAAGCCTATCTTGAGACGGTGGGAAACTGCTGCACTCACAATTACGCTCACTTTAGCACAATCAACTCACGTTTGAGAAAGTTAACCTATCTTAGATTTTAGTTTACAGTTTTGAATTATGTGAGAGAAAAAGAGGGTAGATTCTTTCCTGTTCTTGCTAAAAAAGCTTTTTTGCTGTGGCTAAAGTATCTAGTGAGAATTTTTTTTTGACTCTTGAGTAGCAAGATCAAGCGATCGCCAATCAAGAATGTAACTTTTAACCGAGTAACTGCTAAGGATCGCCCAAATTCAAAACTACTAGACCAGACTGCTCAAATGGGAGCGGCTGTGTCTACTTAGTGTGTTTACAAATTCAGCTACCCACAGTCCGGAAAAAACCACAGAATCAACAGTATCCAATTTCACTAATCAATTGAATCACAAAGAAGGCGATCGCTCTCTCTAACTTTCGGGTTATTTTCCAAATAATCTGCTAACCAGTTACAACTAAGCTGCATCAGTTGGCTAAGATCGAGATTCCAGAGAATCGCCGTCTTATCGTTGCTACCAGTCACTAAAGCTTGACCATCTCGACTCCAACTCACGCTTGTAACTCGTGCTGAGTGTCCTTGGAGAGTTTGTAACAAAGTATCATCAAGTCGCCACAGTTGTGCTTCGTTGTCCCACGTTGTCGTCGCTAAAACTTCACCTGTAGGATTAAAACTCATTTGCGCGACGCTATCAGTATGACCTTGAAGTGTTTTGAGTTCTTGTCCTTGTAGATTCCACAATTTGACGCTATTGTTGTACCCTGCCGAAGCCAGCAGTTGATTTACTGGTAAATTTGCTAAATTTGTTTCCGGTAGGAAAGCAAAACTCACATCCAATACCCAACTATTGTGACCGAAAAGAGTTTTGGGGGTATTACTACCAAAATAGCCAGTACGCGATCGCCGCCACAATTTTACCGTCTTGTCGTCGCTAGCGGTTGCTAAAATTTGATTATCTAAGCTAAAAGCCACACTATTAACCCGATCTTGGTGACTAAGTAAAGTTTCTTGCAAGCTACCGTTACGACTCCAAATTTTCACGGTGCGATCGCGACTTGCAGTTGCTAAAAATCGACCATCCCGACTCCAACTCACATCCAATACCCGATCTTTGTGTCCGGTTAAAGTCGTCACCAAACTACCATTTTTCTGCCAAATTTTTACCGTTTTGTCTTCACTAGCGGTAGCAATTCTTTCACCATCGGGGGAAAAACTCACGCTATCAACTTGTCCCTGATGTCCCTGGAGAGTTTTAATTAAACTACCATTTCTGCGCCAAAGTTTGATCGTGCGATCGCTAGATGCTGAAGCTACTATTTTTCCGTTTGGAGAAAAATCCACATCACGAATCCCATCAGTATGTCCTCGAAAAATTTGCCGACGACGAGGAAAACGACTCCACAATTTCACTGTTTTATCATTACTACTTGTAGCAATAATTTGTTTGCGAGGAGAAAAACTAATTCCCGTTACACCATCACTATGTCCTGGAAGAGTCTTAATTAATTTTCCTTCTAAATTCCAGAGTTTGACTGTCCGATCGTCGCTTCCCGAAGCTAATAAATATCCATCCGGACTAAAACAAACAGCTAAAACTGAGTCTTGATGTCCCTGTAAGATTTTCTCGATTTGATAGGAACCAAAAACTGAATTTCGTCGCCAAATTCTCACTGATCTATCTTCACCAGCCGTAGCCAAAAAATCTCCTTGAGGGCTAAAAACCAAATCTTTAACTTTACCTTTATGTCCTCGAAGAACCCTCAACAACTTTCCCGAACTAGACTGCCAGATTTTAACTGTTCCATCATCACCAGCAGTAGCAATAAATTTCCCATCCGGACTGAATCTAACTTGATTAATATTACTTTGATTACCAGCAATTTTCTTAATTAATTTTCCTTGCAAATTCCAAATATTCACTTGGTCTTGAGACCCAGCACTAACCAAACTTTTTCCATCTGGACTAAAAGCAATACTTAAAACATAACCCGGATCGGCGGAAATCCTCACAATTTCTTTACCATCGAGCCGCCAAATTCTCACAGTTCCGTCCCAACTACTCGATGCTAATATTTTGCCATTAGGAGCAAAAGCTACACCAGTAACCGTATTTTTATGTCCGGTAAAACTAGCAACCAAACTCCCATTTGGCTGCCATAATTTCAGCGTTCTATCTCGGCTAGCTGTAGCCAGATATTTACCATCTGGTGAATAAGCTACATCTAACACTAAATCTGCGTGTCCTTCAAGACGATTCCGTTCTTGGACTCCGTATAAGCTTTTTTCTAAAGTAGTAATAACTTTTAATTTAGTATCAGTTTTAATCGTACTAGGAGTTTTTTTCTTAAAGAAAAACTTTCGCCAATTCATTTGCTTTTGAGCATTTTCAGTTTCCAATTGCATTCTTTTTGCTGCTCTCAAACTTTCTAATAAAGCATCAAACTCTTTATGAGAAACAAACAAAGTTTCCGCAGAAGTAGCAAGGCGATTTAACTCAGCATTTAGAGAAAGTTCTCTAGCCAACCTTTTCTGTACTTCGGCTCGCCATGCTAAATTAGCAGTAATCATTGCTAACAAAGCCATTGTACTACCCATAAAAACGGCTTTCAAGCGCTGTTTTCGGATTCGGACTAATTCTGATTTGACTCGATTTAATTTAGCTTCTAAATTAGCTTTGAGGCGGCGATTATATTGTTCGCGAATCGGTTGAACGAGATAATCATGAACTAATTGATAGCGGTTTTCGGGTTCTTCACAAAGTTGAAATAAAAGCCCAGAACCAAGTAAAATTGTCAGAATTAAGTCGATTTGTGCGCTCTGGTTTTCTTTTTTACCAGAAACAGCAGTTTGTAAATGAGCAAGTAGTTGGGCTTTCGTTTGTAAAGGTCGAGTTCCCTGTTCGTCAGTTAAAGCAAATAAAACTTGCCAAGCTACATCTTCTTGTGGTTTACCACAATCAGCAATCACGGCAAGTAGCGATCGCGTTATTAGTTCGGTTTTTGGGTCACTACCTAATTTTTGATATCCTTCGAGAGTGGTAATTTTTTCGGCTTGTAGTTGCGCTCCCATGACTTGCAACTCAATTGGACGTACTCTTCCTCTTTCCCTAGCCAAATCTTGGACGAAAACTTCAATCAGTTCTGGAGCGAGAAGAATTTGAGATTGGTTGGCTAAGGCTTTAATTGCGGCTTTGGCTTGTTCTGTGCTTAAGTCTCCCAGTTGATAGCGAATATTTCGTGACAAAATATCATTATCAATTGTCTCGAATTTACCGAAATTTTCTAACTGCAAAAGATAGTGCAAATAATCTTCTCGTAAAGACAAAATTACTTTCACGAAGGGAAGATTCAAACAATCGCGCAAAAATTGATAAAATTGATGGCGCTCTGTTTCTTCGGTACAAGTCAAGAAAAATTCTTCAAATTGATCGAAAATTAGCACTGTGAAAAGGTTACTTTGGCTCATCAAGTGCAATTTTTCGATAATTGTCCGTAGTGAGAAATCTTTGCTGAGATTAGTTTCTTGAACTTCGGTTTGTCCCTTGGCTCGTGCAGCATTCAGAGTGCGGTCTAATTCTTTTTCCCAGCAGTTACCTAACTTATGCAAAATTGGTAAAACTTCGCGGGCGGCGATAATTTCTTGGCTGAGGGCGGGAATTAATCCGGCGGCGAGAAGAGAACTTTTGCCGACTCCAGAAGCGCCATGAAGTACCGTCAGTTTGTGTTCGCTGCGACTGAGACGTTCGATGAGATGATTGAGGTCTTTTTTTCTCCCGGAGGCGGCAATGAGGCACAGTCTAGCTTTCTGAAGGGTGATGGGGACGGTAGCGCTAGCAAAAGCGGAATTTTCCCAGTTATCGGTGGTTCCTAAAGGACTAGCACCGAGAAAAGCACGTAAACCAAAGTTTTGTTCGATGGAGATTTTTTCTTGTTTAAGTTGAAAGGCGAGTAAATATTGTTCTTGTTTCAGGTAAAGGGAGATTAGTTGCTCGATAATTTCTAGATAAAGTTCTGGGGAAGTTTCTCCTGAGAGTTTTTCTAATGCTTTGGCTCGTTCGAGGTTGACGATACTGGTATTAATTAATTGGTTTCGTTTGGTTAATCGTAAGGTTTCGTTTGCTAATTGGTTTTGGGCTTGAGCTAGAAGGAAGAGATATAGTCCTTGATTTTGGGTTTTGGGTAGTGGAGATAGTTGTTGAATGTTTAAAGCCATTTTTGCGTAAGATAATCCTACTTTTGGCTTACATTTGGCTAGGGCTACTTGAGCTAAGAAGCCATAAATTCTGGCGATGTATCGGTTACAACAAACAATTGCAGGTTGTTTCAGGGCGCTGAGTGCAAGTTGAGATAACTCTTCCCACTGAGCTTGTTTGAGGAGGACAAGCCCTAGTTGGATGGTTAACTGGGCGACTAATTCTAAGCGGGTGTTGGCGCGAAAAAAGTTGATACTGGCTTGGAGATTGCTTTTGGCTTGTACAAAATAGATGTTTTTTTTGTTTCCGGATTGGATTTGGCGTGTGTAACATAAGGCGATGTGATATTGTAGAAAGCCGAATTGGTCATTACGAGATTTGCGGTTTGATTGCGATCGCGCTGCATCTTTTGCGCTATACTCCCAATTGGCTAAACTTTCTTCGTATCGGTTTAAGGCTTCTGTTAATTTATTTTCGGCGAAGGCATCTCGACCAAGTATAAATTGCCATAAGGCTTCGATTTCGGAATTTATTTCTCCTTGCTTATTTTGTAAATCTGTTCTGGCAAATTCTAATTCTCGTCTGTGACGACAACTGGGCGCTAAGTCAATTAGTTGATTGGGTAAAAATTCTTCGCAACCTGTTCTCAATAGTTTCTTAAATAAGTGTTTTTCGGTTTGAGAACATAATGTTTGTAAATTGTCAATATCTAATTCAAATTTAATTGAAGTAGCAGCCCAACTTTTGAAATCGGGAGCAAAACGAGTTAATTTTTGTAATCCTTCATCATTTACCCATAAAATAAGCGGAAAATGAAAGTTTTTGCGAAATTCGTCACGGACTTGATTGCTAGCCATTAAGACTTTTTCGAGGGCTGTGACACTCTCTAAGCCAAAGACGAATAACGGTGTGCGATCGCTAGTTTGGATTTTTGTTTGTAAAGTTGTAAATAAAGTAGTAGTTGAAGCAGCTAAAAAAATTTGGCGTTTTTTTAGTGAGGTAACTGCGTCTAAGTGTTGAGAAATTTGTTGTTTTAAACTTTGGTAATTGCAGCGTACTAAAATTAAGGTGAATTGACCTTCGCTAAGTTTGATGGCTCTCAGGAGAGTTGATAAAGAAAGTAAATTATAAGCACTGACTTGCTTTTGTTTATTATTCATAGCTTTGCTGATTTTTTTAGCTTAGTTATAGTTTGCTTGCTAGTAGTCAATTTTTGTTTATAAAATACTTCTCTCCCTCAATAAATGTCTGAAAAACTTGGGAATTTAAAATTTAAGTTAATCAACATTTTCGGAAATTATCTAATTATTTTATTTTTAGCTTAGTTACTCTACTTTTTCCGATTTTTTGGAGATTATTTAAATAATCCTGATTTGCTTTTACTGTGTTACATAGATTTATCTAGAGACTTTGGCTGCAAGGTATCTGCAAGATATGTATTTGTAGTCTTCATTTAGAGAAATGGTAGAACATTTTTTTCTTTCAGTATACTTTGAACAAAAAGTTATTTTAAATTTGCGTAAGTAAGCTAAATCCAAAATAAAGAAAAAAGCTAATTACTGCTCAGTTCTTCATTTTGAATTAGTTCTTGTTATCAACAACGAAAAAATGATTTTAGAGAAATTGGAAACGTTCTGCTTCTCTTAAAATTGGGTTAATTCCAAACCAGCGTCCCCAACGATCGCGATATTCAAAAACAAACATACTGCCGAGGAGAATTTGATATTCTTCTTCTCCTTTGATAGTTTGTTTTTCTACTACTTGTTGAATTAAGTTCCATTCATGGTCGTCGATAGCTAAAAGTAAATCATCTCGATATCCTTTGACCACGTTTTCTAAACATTGGCGCGAAAAAGGGGGATCTTCTTGTTGTAAACAATTAAATAGTAAGCCCAATAAATTGCGAACATGACCGCCGCTAATTCGACACAAACGTTCTAAAGTTTCGGGAGTATCAAAAACTTCAGTAATTAAATTTAATCTTGTTTTTTCGTCTAGTTGGGGAAAAGCTCTGGCTAAAACTAATTGTCTTAATAAACTCATTCCTTGAATATTTTCTTGACCATCTCGTTGTTGGAGGGGAACCATTGGTAAAACTTTCGGGGCTACACCAGCACCAAGACGATTTTTGAGGGCTTCATATTCATTAGAAAACATTAGGGAAAGAGGTAAAGTGTACACAACGTGACATTTTAAACGACGTAATTGAGGTCCGCGATCGACAAATAAATATTCTGGTAATAATCGAGCATGAGTTACTTTTTGTGCAGCGACTCGATCTAAGTTATCAACAATTACAACTAAACCTTTTTTACCGCGATATTTTAGTTCTTGGATGCCTTTTGCTAAAATTTCTTCGTTAATTGCGCGGAGGATACCTTCGGTACGGGGTTCGAGAGATTGTCGGAGTTGTTCGCGTAATTTGGGGCTTTCTTTGGTTTTGGCAGTAATCCGAGCAATTCCGACGGAAAGTTCGGCTTCTGCACCTAATTCGATTGGTGATTGGAGAAAATCTTTAATTTCGCCGAACAAATTGGTAAAATAGCCTGGTTTGAGGCGAATATCCATTGCTTCGAGACTTTCGCTTACTGAGCGAGCGATCGCCAACAGAATATCACTAATGTTGATATCTGCCATATCTAAATCACGGCTTGATTCAAAGTAAACTACGTGAAATTGTTGTTGTTCTAGCTGGGCTTTGAGTCGAAATAATTCCGTAGATTTGCCGCAGCCAATATGTCCGGTAAATAATTGACAAGTAGGTTCTTCTGGAGAAAGACGAGCGATCGTTCGTCCTAGTGCTTCAACGATTTTTCCTCCTCGGACTCCAGAAAAATCGATATAATACTGACGGTCTTCAGGATTACTCAGAACTAAGGTTTTACTGGGATTACAAGCTTTGTAGAATCTGGTTAAATTCAGTTTCATTATGAATGAGCGCTATTCAGGCAACAAGATTGCCAGTCTTTGATTAAGAGTTCTTAAAACTTAGTCTACTTTTTTCTCTGACCAGAGTTAAATGACAGAGATCACTCTCAGGAGAGGATCTCGCAGTATTTGCGGATAATTGAACAGTAAATGACGAGCGAGAGTGGAGTGAAGTAGCCAGAGATACGAAGTTTACCTAGAGAATCGAGATAACTTTGGTATGGAAGTGATTAAATGAAAACAGCACCGCAGCAAGTGCTGGTAGAAGAGGAGAAACAAGCCTTGGCAAAAGGTAAGTTTGTCCGAGTTATAGGTGAGTGTCCCCGTAGAAAAATTACAGACCTTTGGCGATAGAGGTAGTAGATGAATTGCATCGCATCAGTTTCTCTGACAGAATTAAGACAACGGCGGCAAAAATTACAACGCCGTCGGCAGATCAGATCGTTACAAGCAATGTGGCGATCGCTAGTGGTAAGTGGAATGGCAGGTGGATTGTGTTGGGCGATCGCGTTACCTTATTGGGCGATCGAACAACCGCAACAAGTAGACATCGAAGGAAACGAATTTCTCGATCAAACGACGATTCGTTTGTTGTTACCATTGTCTTATCCAGAATCCTTACTCAAACTCGAACCGCAACTGCTCTCTCAACAGCTAGAATCCACGCCACCGATTGCGAAAGCCAGAGTTGTTCGGCAACTGTTACCTCCAAGCGTAACTATTCAAGTGGAAGAAAGACGACCTGTGGCGATCGCTTTACCTGCAACCAAATCAGTTCCACAGCCAGGAATTAGCAAAGCAGAAGCCGAACCTGGGTTTTTAGATGCACAAGGAGTCTGGATGCCAATGTCGAGCTATACCAGTTTCGATCCCGACACGAAACTGCCCACTCTCAAAGTGATTGGTGAAGCAGAACAATATCGTCATTACTGGTCAGAAATTTATCAAATAATCAGTCGTTCTCCAGTAGAAATTTTCGAGATTGATTGGCAAAATCCAAGTAACTTAGTTCTGAAAACCGAGTTAGGCAAAGTTTATTTAGGTTCCTACTCAACTAATTTTGGCGCACAAATGAAAGTTCTCGGCAAAATGCGTTCTTTAAGCGATCGCGTTCATCCTAGCCAAATTGATTATCTTGACTTAACTAACCACGAATCTCCTTCAATTCAGTTAAAAACTGAACTATCAGCCCCCAAAAAGCCCAGTACAGATGCTTAAACATCGTTGACACCGAGACAAAAGCGATCCCCCAAATTGCTCCAGGTTTCGACTCGATCTGAGTCAACAAATAAATAACGGTGGCGATCGCTTGACCAAGCTAAATATAAATTACAGTAATGCTACAAATACCATTACTAGCTAAAATCTATTTGCTACTCGGTCGCTAGTCTGTAGAGATGTAATAATATTGTGTCTGTTTAGGTTTCAATTGAATCAAGTAACAGCCAGAGATCCTAGGCTTAAGGAGACGATTTAACAATGAGCAACACCAAGCAGAATTATTTAACTGTTGGGTTGACAACTCGGAAATTGTGGCAATTAAGGTTAAAGTTTAATCAGTCTGAGAAAAACAAGTACACAAGCGTGAAGGTGCGCTGACTATGAAAACTCAAATAAACGCTCAAGCTTTTTGACACTGAGCCATCAGATAATAGTTAAATAAAGATTACTTCTACGTTGTTCTCAAATCTCCATTAATTAATTTGTCGATTAACGATCACCAAATACAATGACGGTTAATAGTAAACGAAGTCTGAACAATACTTATAGCAATAACAACGAATACGGTGATTTTTCGGTCACTGTAGACAGCGATCGCTCTTTTAATAATTCTGGTTTACCTTATGGACAAGGTAATGATTCCAGGGCAAGATCCAGAGAAGATAATCGTGGTGATAGCATCGTGCCTAGTAGCTTTGCCAAAATTAAAGTTATCGGTGTGGGTGGCGGCGGTTGTAACGCCGTTAACCGCATGATTGAAAGTGGCGTGAGCGGAATTGAGTTTTGGGCAATTAATACTGATGCTCAAGCTTTGGCTCAAGCTAGCGCCCCGAAACGCTTACAACTTGGACAAAAATTAACTCGTGGTTTGGGTGCAGGTGGCAACCCGGCGATCGGTCAAAAAGCAGCCGAAGAGTCTCGCGATGAAATTGCGGCGGCTTTGGAAAATACAGATTTGGTCTTTATTACGGCTGGAATGGGTGGTGGTACTGGTACTGGTGCTGCACCAATTGTGGCGGAGGTGGCTAAGGAAATTGGCTGTCTGACGGTGGGAGTGGTGACTCGTCCTTTTACTTTTGAAGGTCGTCGCCGCACAACTCAAGCGGAAGAAGGGATTGCGGCTTTACAAAGTCGGGTCGATACTTTGATTGTGATTCCGAATAACAAGTTGTTGTTGGTCATTAACGAACAAACTCCGGTACAAGAGGCGTTTTTGGTGGCTGATGATATTCTCCGTCAAGGTGTCCAAGGGATTTCCGATATTATTACGATTCCGGGATTGGTGAATGTAGACTTTGCTGATGTCCGGGCGGTAATGGCTGATGCAGGCTCGGCTTTGATGGGGATTGGTGTTGGTTCGGGTAAGTCTCGCGCTCGCGAAGCGGCAGAATTGGCAATTTCTTCGCCTCTGTTGGAGTCTTCGATTGAGGGTGCAAGAGGTGTGGTGTTTAATATCACGGGTGGTAGAGATTTAACTCTCCATGAAGTGAATGCGGCGGCGGAAACGATTTATGAAGTTGTCGATCCGAATGCAAATATTATTTTTGGGGCGGTGATTGATGACAAAATGCAGGGCGAAATTAGAATTACCGTGATTGCTACTGGTTTTAGTGGCGAAGCTCCTCCTCCGCCCACGGCAAGCCGAGCGACAACGCCAAATCGTCCGGTAAATCCTCCGCCTGTAAGACCAACTTCGGCGACCGAAAGCGATCGCGGTAGTAGCAGCAGTGGTAGTGGTGGGTTGGATATTCCTGATTTTCTCCGCCAACGTCGTTTTCCCCGACGTTAACGCTCGTTATTGCGCAAAAAACTTTGACCCAGGAAACAATTTAGGACATTTCGCTAGGTGAAAATTTGTCTAAGTTAAGTGAAATTCAGTTAGAAATTCCCGCCGCAATGACGATCGCTGGTTCTGATAGCGGCGGCGGTGCGGGTATTCAAGCTGATTTACGCACTTTCGCTTTTCACTGTGTTCATGGTACTAGTTGTCTTACTTGCGTAACGGCACAAAATACTTTAGCAGTGACTGAGGTTGAAGCAATTTCTGTAGCAATGGTGAATGCACAAATTGAAACTGTTGTCAAGGATATCCCTATCCAAGCAGTCAAAACTGGAATGTTGCTCAACGCGGAAATTATTCAAGCGGTAGCTAAACAAGTCGTCAAACTGAATTTGCCGAATTTGGTTGTCGATCCGGTGATGGTATCCCGCAGTGGAGCGCAGTTGATTGATGACGAGGCGATCGCTTGCCTGCGAGAATTGTTACTTCCTCTGGCGTTAATTGTGACCCCAAACCGTTATGAAGCCGAAATTCTCAGTGGCTTGACAATTAAGACATTAGATGATATGCGAGCGGCGGCGGGACGAATTCATCAACTGGGAGCAAAAGCAGTTTTAGTCAAAGGAGGCGCAATGGGAGGAAGCTTACGTGGTACAGATGTGTGGTTTGATGGAAAAAGTTGGTCAACTTTAAGCACAACCACCGTAGAAACCAAAAATAACCACGGTACAGGTTGTACCTTAAGTGCCGCCATCGCCGCAAATCTAGCCCAAGGAAAAGACCTTCTCAGCGCCGTTCGTTTAGCGAAAGACTACGTGACCACCGCACTAAACTACGCCCTGGATATTGGTCAAGGTAGCGGCGCTATAGGACATTTTTGGCAGCTACTAGATCGACCAAAAATAACTACTGCCACAGAAAAGCTTACCTAGGGAGGTATCCTGGAAAGAGCGAAAATTGCGGTAAATTAAATAGCGAATTGATTAAACAAATTTTGCCAAATTATTGCTTTAGATAAATTTTTAATGATGCTATGACCTCTAATCCCCAAACTAATTATTCCCCAAATGTCCCTACTGATGCTGCAAGCAGGTATCGTCCCTCGGTACCAATTTCGGTTTATCGCGAACTCGCAACCGAATTACAAACTACCCAAGCACAGCTAGATTCACTCAAAGCTCAAAATCAGCAATTAGTGCAACAAAATGCCCAATTACGCGAAGAAGTAAGTAAAGTTCTCCAATCGACTCAATCTTTATCAAAAGTTTTGCATTCCTGGGAGACAAACAGTTTTTCCCCACCTCAATCCTTCGAGACGGTAGAAACTCCGAAGCGAGTATCTCCACCCCCAAAAGTTGTGCAAACCAGGGAAGTTGCACCTCCACCCCCACCAACAAAGAATCCTCCTGCACCACCTCCAGAAAAATTGGTAGCAGAAATTCCTCATAAGTCTCGTCGTCCCACTCCCTCAGAAAGTTCATCCTCCGATGTTAACGGTTGGTTACTAGCGATCGCGATCGCGTTGATTGTCTTTTCAGCTTTCACCGTTAGCTTTTTCGTTGCTCGTCCTCTGTTACAAAACAACAATAACAATTAGGGATTGGGGATTGGGGATTGGGG
>JAWQFW010000154.1:0-13655 GCA_035968095.1 Oscillatoria sp. PMC 1068.18 | reverse complement strand
TCCCTAATCCCTAACTATCTAATCATCATCGTCAGTAAGCCTTGTTGTCCGACTAAAATCTCTCGTAGTAACGAACAAATTCCGACCCAAATAATCGGTGTAATATCAACTCCGCCTATCGGTGGTACAATTTTCCGCGATGGGGCGAGAAAAGGTTCCGTCGGCACAGCGACTATATTCAAGGGAAAGCGATTTAACTCGGCTTGGGGATACCAAGTTAAGACAATCCGAAAGATAAATAACAAGGTCATCAGCGCTAAAAAAATACTGAGACTTAAGTTTGCGATTTCTATACCATTCATTTGCAATAATGTCAAGCTAAATTTGGAAAACTGGGCAAGATATTAAGTTTTGTAACTAAAACAACTTTAGTGTAACTTCGATCTTAACAATTCAGGTAACACTAAGCACATAGCCGCATTTGCCACGTAGCCGCATTTGCCAGTCCCCAAAAGAAGAGTGTTGGGGGTATGGGAAGTGTGGGAGGTGTTGGGAGGAATTGGAGGAATTGGGAGTGTTGGAAGTATTGGAGGTGTGGTCAGTGTTGGAAATAAACAGCGATGGTCTTATCAACATTTACTCTCCCAACTCCCCCGTGTCCTCCGTTTCCCCCATATCTTCCCAGTCACCAGTCCCCAATCCCCAATCGCCAATCCCCAAAAAACTTTCCCTTTTAGATGACAAAATATTAAAATTAGTAATTAACAATGTTAAAAATTAACAAAGGTTGAGAAATTATGACACCCTCATTAGCAAACTTTTTGTATAGCCTGCTAGCCGGAGCTTTAGTTGTAGTAATTCCAGCGACAGTAGCGCTGATCTTTATCAGCCAGAAAGATAGAATTAGTCGTTCCTCGTAAGATTTCGGGGAAAAATAACTAAACTTCAGTTTTCTCATCAGGGAGCGATCGCCCTTCGATTTGCCTCCGAGGAGAAAACTGAAGACAATAAAGTAAAGTTTCGGCAAAGTTATCATTAATTAAAATAGTCACTGTTCAGGTTACGCTAGGGCGACCCAGAATATTTAGACTTAAAGTAGAAAATTGAGATCGAGACTCGCGCTTGATAACACTGACTTAGGAGAACAGCAATGGTCAATTTTGGGCTGAACTCAGCAAGTATTCTGGGAATATTTCTGGCGGTAGCAGGAGCAGGATTATACTTTCTGCGTACTATACGTCCAGAATTATCAAGGGATCACGATATATTTTTTGCAGCAGTAGGATTACTATGTGGTTTCATTCTCTTATTTCAGGGATGGAGACTCGATCCGATTCTGCAATTTGGTCAGTTTTTGTTAACTGGTTCAACAATATTTTTTGCAGTGGAAACGTTGCGTTTGCGAGGACTAACTTATCAGGAAGCGAAACGGAACACACCGATGACTGACGATGTACGTCCTGTTAGCAAAGTGTATCGACAAGCAGAATTAGATGAGTTAGAGCCATACGAAGAAGATATTTATGAAAAACGTCGGCTCCGAGGAACCCAAGATCCTCGCCCCACTCGTCGCGCTAGCTACGAAACAGAAGAGCCGCGCAGTGTCAGAACTCGGAGTAGTTCCGAAGCAGCGCCTTCGCGAAGCCGTCCTTCACGTCCTTCGCGTCCTTCGCGTCCGAGTAGTCCACCACCAACAGAACGCTATAGCGAACGATATGGAGAGTGGGATGAGAGAGGGGCAGATGATTGGGAAACCTCCCGCCCCAGTGCAACTCGCCCTCGTCGTCCGCGTCCGGATGTAGGTTTAGATGAACCTGTTTCTCGACCAACGAAACCGACGAGACGGCGCAGTCCTCGTCCGACAACTCCGGATTATTCTTCCCCTAGAAATGGGGAAAATGTGCGGGAAGATTATGCTGATTATGTGGATTACGAGCCAATCGATAGTCCAGAGGAATCAGAACCAAGAAATAGACCAGAAGACACAGAAGATCCAAATCTGGGTAGTACAGAATATTAATTCAGTAGTCAAAAGTTCAGCGCGATCGCGCTGCAAACGCTAGTGAGCAGGATAACTCACCGATGGAGAAATCAGATCGTCCAATTTTGGGCGATCGCTTTGAGTGTGTTAAGTTTAACTACCGCTTGTAGTAATCCCAACGTTCCTCCAGGTTCAGGAGAACTAAATAGCCGTTATAACGACGAGCAACCAAGTTTGAGTGGTGATGGTCGTTTCTTGAGCTTCGTTTCTAATCGTAATGGCATCAGTCAAATCTTAATTTATGACCTCGAACGTCAGCGATTTGTCGAAGCAACCAATTTGAATAAAAATGAAGTGTTGGCTCAAAGTCCAAGTTTGAGTCGTACAGGTCGTTACATTGTTTATCTGGTTAACGAAGCAGGAAGACCAGAAATTGCTCTTTATGACCGAGCAATCCAGCGATCGCAAATTCTCAGCCAAAATTATCGTAGCTGGGTACGCAATCCTCAAATTAGTCCAGATGGGCGCTATCTCGTCTTTGAAAGCGCCCGTCGGGGTCAATGGGATATCGAAGTATTAGATCGCGGACCGAGAGTAGAGTTAGATGTTCGTGACGGTACTCCAGTCCCTAATTTTGAATAAGATGGTCAAGCAAAAACAGATTTTCTTCGTTGCAGTGGTAGCGATGAGCAGTATTTTAACTAGCTGTGGAGGTTATCCGCGACTGCTCAATTTTCCCTTTGATCGCAGTGGACGCAGTTTAAACAGTCCTGCATCAGAATTATCACCGCAAATAGCTGCGGAATATATTGTTTTTGTGAGCGATCGCAACGGTTCTCAGGATGTATATTTATATGATGCTAATCAGCGACGTTTGTTAGATTTACCCGGACTAAATTCTTTAGACGCGATCGCTTCCGATCCTGCTGTTTCTGAAGATGGTCGCTACATCGTTTTTACAGCTAGTAGTCAAGGAAAAACTAACATTTACCTCTACGATCGCAACCTGGAAATTAAAAGAAATTTGACCGCAGATCTTCAAGGAGAAGTTCGCAATCCCACAATTAGTGCTAACGGTGAAATTATCGCTTTTGAAGTCGCTACCGATGGTCAGTGGGATATCTTAGTTTATGACCGTTCCGGAAAACCTTTGAATCTTCGGTAATCTGGGGACTGGGGACTGGGGACTGGGTTCAGTTATCAGTGAACAGTTATCAGTTAGCAGTTAGCAGTTATCAGTCAGCAGTTATCAGTCAGCAGTTATCACGTACGGTGCATTTACCAGTTACCAATTCCTCCTTGTCTCCCAGTTTCCACCACTAACTGTTCACTGTTCACTGAAGTCTCCCTTGTCTTCCCCGTTTCCTCCTTACTCCTTGTCTCCAATCTCTACTTGATAACTGGTAACTGGTAACTGTTCACTGAAAACCCCAATCCCCAATTCCCAATCCCCAATCACCAATTCCCAATCCCCAGTCACTAATCACCAATCCCTGTTCGACAAAGATTATGAGAAAATCTCCCATGAGCAGCAAAATTCGCCGTAGGATTAAATCAGTATTTGCGATCGTTATCGTTGCTTTTGGGACAAGTTTAATTGGCGATGGCTGCGCCGACGCGCCCAGCGCGTATCACTCTTTTGGGAATCGACTAAATTTCCCTCCTCAACTACAAATTTTTCCCCATCAAAGTGCTTTCGCTCAAGATGTAGACGAACAAATAAATATTCGTGTTTATCAGCGTGCAAGTCCAGCAGTAGTCTCAATTAATTCGGGTCGTAGTAAAGGTAGTGGTACGATTATTAGCGCCGATGGTTTAGTTTTGACTAATGCTCATGTAGTAGCAGGAGCGCGTCTGGTTGCGGTGGATTTACAGGATGGGAGACGCTTCGGAGCAGAAGTAATTGGTTTTGGCGAAAATGGTCTGGATTTGGCGTTACTACGTCTGCAAGGTGCTAATAATAATCTCCCAACAGTGAAACTCGCGTCTGCGGGGTCGGTACAAGTTGGTCAAAGAGCATTTGCAATTGGTAATCCTTTTGGTCAATTTCAAGGAACTTTTACGATTGGAATTGTAAGCCGTATTGACCGATCGCGTGGTTTAATTCAAACTGATGCTGCACTTAATCCGGGTAACTCTGGCGGTCCTTTGCTGAACAGTAAGGGAGAATTAATCGGTGTTAATACCACAATTTTTACCAGTGGAGAAAGAGCAGGTAATATTGGTATTGGTTTTGCGATTCCCGTCGATCGTGTTGCACCTTTTCTGACTGCGGCGATTTCCGGACGCGCTCCGCGATCTCCTCAAACTGCGGTATCTTCTGATCATCAGCCGTCTGCTTTAAGATTACCTCTTAATGGTGCAATAATTAATGGCAGACTCGAACCGGGAGATGGTGTTTTACCTGTAGATAATAGCTTCTTTGACCTTTATACTTTTACAGGTAGAGCAGGTCAGCGTATCCAAATTGAAATGATTAGTCGAGAAATCGATCCTTACTTAATTTTACTCGCTCCTGACGGGGATGAAGTAGCTCAGGACGATGACGGTGGCGGTGGGAATAATGCCAGAATTACGACGACACTGCGAGTAAGCGGTGTTTATAGTTTGATTGTCAACTCTTATAACGGAGGACAATCAGGAGAATATCGCTTGCGTGCTACTGGTAATTTTGCTGGTCGCTAATTGGAACTAGAAGAATTATTCCGAATTTTGTAGTTTTTTGAGGTAGTGTTGAGCGAATCAAATGCTAAATTAAATGTCAAGGCGCGATCGCCAATTTTGACTTTACTGTAAATTTTGGACTCGCTCAATTAGCGATCGCACTTCTTCAGTTCCTTCTGAAGCTTCAAATAAAAGCGGAAATTTACCCTTAGCCAACATTCTTAGTCCCAAAGGTGCCAGACTCAGTAAACCTTGTAAATCACGAAAATAATTCCCGACTACCATCACCCCAAATTTACGCTCATCAATCCAACCACCTTGTTTAACCAAATCAATCAAAACTTTGCGATGGCGAATTGAACGACTTGCATCAGCATTTTTCCGGTCTAAAATTTGCTGTTTAATTTTCCCAATTTGATCCATTGGTGCAACTTCCATCGGACAAACCGCATTACAAAAATAACAGCGAGTACAGCCCCAGACACCCTTAGTTCCTTCGTTATATTTTTCTAGTCTGGATTCAACTTCAGTATCGCGAGAGTCTACCACCATTCGCTGTGCTTTCGCAAGGGCATGAGGACCCACAAAATCTGGATTAACCGCACGGGCATTACATTCGGAATAACACGCACCACACATGATACAATTACCCATTTGATTGAGAGTTTCGCGCTCCTCTGGAGACTGAAGAAACTCTCGTTCTGGAATTACTCTCCCTTTGGTACTCACGTAAGGTTCTACCTGTTCCAAATGCTCCCAAAAATCAGTCATCTCGACTACCAAATCTTTAATGACAGGGAGATTACCTAGAGGGGCGATCGTTATTTCTGGGATTTCTTCAGTTGAGTTTTGCTCCATTCTTGCTAGTTCGCTACCAACATTTTCCTTACAAGCTAAAGCCGAACGACCATTAATTCTCATCCCGCAACTACCACAAATAGTGTTCCGGCAATTCTTCCGAAAAGTTAAACTTCCATCCAACTCCCACTTAATTCGATTCAGACATTCGAGAATTGTCTGACTCGCTTCTACATCCAATCGATAACTCTCCACAAAGGGAGCCATATTTTGTTTTTGTCGAATTACCTTAAATTTAACTTCCATATTCACCTACTCTTAGGGCTTTCAACTCTCATCAGAAATTCTTGTTCTTCAGGGCTACATACTTTAGCGTTTTTGTTTTTTTCTGTCAATGCCCATAAGTAAGATGCTTTGAACTACTCTGTTTCTAGTTTAAGTCAGTCTTGACTAAACCCGAAGCCGATTCCCAAAAAAATTTCTCTAATTGCTCTCTCGAATGGCATAATTACCTGGGATTGAATCTAATTTTAGTTTCAGATTTCAGTTCCTAGGTAAATTTACACCAGGAAATTGATTGCTTAACTGTGAACCGAAAAGCAAAAAATTGTCAAACTTGAGAAATTTAAGGTTATATTTTTAATCAGAGTTGGTAATTTGTAGTAAACTAACATTACAATATATAAGTGAAATTCAAGGACAGTTTGCGAGATTATGACAGAAAACACTCCTACTCCTTTAACAGGAAAAGCACTGCTGCAAAAAGTTAAAGAGCTAGCTCACTTGCCCCGCCGAGAAACAGCGAAAAAGTGCGGTTATTACACAACGACCAAAAGTGGGCAAACTCGTGTCAATTTAACTGACTTTTATGATGCAGTCCTTGGTGCGAAAGGTGTTCCTCTCGATCCAGAGGGAGCAAAAGATGGTCGTGGGCGAGAACCTACTTATCGTGTAAGTGTCCATAGAAATGGACAAATTGTCATTGGTTCTACCTATACTCAGGAGATGAATTTAAAGCCCGGTGATGAGTTTGAAATCAAGTTGGGCTACAAACACATTCATCTTAAGCAGGTTGAAGTTGACAGGGAAGATCTAGCTGAAGAGGAAGAAGAAGCTATTCCTGCATAAATGAGGATTAATCCGTTCGGTGTTAAGAGGCGTTTTTTCACTGACACCGAAAAGGATTTTTCGTTAAGTGACCTGAAAAAATGTCGATGGCAAGCTTAATTACCCAGTTTTACGACTGGGTTACTTCGAGCATATTAACAAACGGTATCCTCCGCGCGATCGCTTTTCTCTTAATATGGGTAATTGTTTGGCTGCCGATAGCTATTCCGGTTGCCAAACTGGTGAAATGGAATCCAGCAATGCCAATGACAGAAGCACAAAAGTTGCCTCTGTTGGCTTCGCTTTATTTGATTGTCCCCCTCGTTCTTGGGGGATGGCTTTGGCTTCAGGAAACGTCTTTGTCAGCTTATGGTTTTGGTTGGCGAAAAGATATTTTTGTTTCTTTTGGTTGGGGATTAAGTTTAAGTATTGCTGGTTTAGGAGTGGTTTTTGGCTGTGAGTCGTGGCTGGGGTGGATTGATTGGCATTGGGAAAAAATGCCGCAGCTATTCAAGATTTGCTTCCCGTTACTAGGATTGGGATTGGGAATTGGATTTGTCGAAGAATTGGTTTTTCGCGGTTTTTTACTGTCTGAGTTGAGAGTTGATTATTCCCTTGGGGTGGCAGGAGTAATTTCAAGTACAGTTTTTGCACTTCTGCATTTATTTTGGGAGCGTAAAGAAACAATTCTTCAGTTACCAGGACTTTTTTTGCTGGGAATGGTTTTGGTTTTGGCTCGATGGGTAGATAATGGTAGTTTGGGTTTAGCCTGGGGGTTACACGCTGGTTGGATTTGGGGTTTATCTAGTTTGAATACGGCAGAATTAATATCTTACACTGGGAAAGGTTCTGTCTGGTTAACTGGTTTTGGTAAGCAACCTTTGGCTGGTGGTGCGGGTATTTTTTGTTTGTTTGGGACGGCGATGGTTTTGTGGTGGTTTGGATTTAGTTATTAACTAAATTAATGTGATGAATGTTACCGGGTTTGACTTGAGGATGGTAGAAGGGTCAAACTAATCAGTGCATAATTATTGATTTGAATCTCGCTACTAAATAATGCTCAAATTTGTGACTAAATACTGGATAGTTGTGGCTATTTTGACGAGTTTAGTCGTGGCTGAGATGATTTTGCGCTTTGGTTTGGGGCTGGGAAGTCCGGTTTTGTCACAAGCGGATAGCGAGATGGGATATCGCTTTCAACCGAATCAGAAGGTGGTTCGTTTTGGGAGAAGAGTGGAGTATAATCAGTATTCTCAGCGTTCTGAGCCAGTGGGAAGATTTAAACCAAAAGATACACTGAGAATCTTGATGATTGGAGATTCGGTTCTGAATGGTACTAATTATTCGGATCAAAGTGAAACGATCGCGGAATTACTGGAAGCTAAGATAGTAGGATCGGGACAGGCTGCGGAAGTTCTTAATGCTTCGGCATATTCTTGGGGTATTGGAAATCAGTTTGGCTATATTAAGAAGTTTGGCTTGTTTGATAGCGATGCGTTAATTTTACAAGTTGGTACTCATGATTTAGTCCAGTCTACCAGTGTTGGCGATGATTTACGGGAAAATCCGGAAAGCCGTCCTTGGTTCGCGATTCAGGAAGCAATATTTGATTATGTGATTCCGCGCTTGATGCCGAAAACAAGTGAAAATAATGCGGTAGCTGTAGTTTCGGATACAGAAATGCAGCGCCAATTTGAGGAGAATCTTCAGTTGTTGGCGGCGATCGCTCACCAAGCTCGTCAGCAAGAGATTCCGGTTTTTGTTCTTTATACACCGAATCGAGCCGATTTACTGCCTGTTACTGAATTTCCGCTATATAAAAAAGAATTTTTACAGTTTCTTGATGATTTGGATATTCTGGTTATTGATACTCACGCGGCTTGGTCAAGTTTACCAGCTACTACTTTATCGAGTTATTTTCGTGATTGGGTTCATTTAAGTGTTCCGGCTAATCAGGCGATCGCCGATCTATTATTTGAGGAGTTATGTTTGGAAAGTAGTTTTCCCGCTTGTTGATAATTGTTCTTGTTTCTCGCTTCTTTTAGCTCTTTGGCTCTCAATCAAACTCAAATATAATTTCCTTAGTTGAAATTCAAGCCTTATATCATTGCAGTGAAAATATTTCCTGGACTGATGACTGTGAATCCTTACCTATACTGAATCGTAACTTTATTTACAAGAATTAAGTCTTTTTTCATTCCAATGATTTAAACTGTTGTGATAAATGACTATTGACTTTCAAGCAAATTTAAGCATTGTCTCCCTAGCCAGAATCGAATTTAGCTCTCATTTAGGTAGTATATAGTTCGCCAGAAAGGGCGACTAACTCTGGGTATAATTTGAAGATAACTTGCGGCACAGAATCTAACTTGCTTATCATTACAGTGAAAAACATTTTACGAGTAAGGGCTTTTAAGTTTTGCCAATGCTTAACTACAGCTTTCTAATCCAAGCTCAACCTACAAATCATTCCAGTGATAAATAATCTTTTAATTAAGGAGAATTGACTTTCAATCAAACTCAATTCTAACCTCCTGAACTCAAATCCAATCTATTTAGGTAAGAAATAAATACTTTGCCATCAAAAGCTGTTCACTCTGGGTATAATTTGAAGATAACTTGCGGCACAGAATCTAACTTGCTTATCATTACAGTGAAAAACATTTTACGAGTAAGGGCTTTTAAGTTTTGCCAATGCTTAACTACAGCTTTCTAATCCAAGCTCAACCTACAAATCATTCCAGTGATAAATAATCTTTTAATTAAGGAGAATTGACTTTCAATCAAACTCAATTCTAACCTCCTGAACTCAAATCCAATCTATTTAGGTAAGAAATAAATACTTTGCCATCAAAAGCTGTTCACTCTGGGTATAATTTGAAGATAACTTGCGGCACAGAATCTAACTTGCTTATCATTACAGTGAAAAACATTTTACGAGTAAGGGCTTTTAAGTTTTGCCAATGCTTAACTACAGCTTTCTAATCCAAGCTCAACCTACAAATCATTCCAGTGATAAATAATCTTTTAATTAAGGAGAATTGACTTTCAATCAAACTCAATTCTAACCTCCTGAACTCAAATCCAATCTATTTAGGTAAGAAATAAATACTTTGCCATCAAAAGCTGTTCACTCTGGGTATAATTTGAAGATAACTTGCGGCACAGAATCTAACTTGCTTATCATTGCAGTGATAAAGGCTTTATAGCTAAGAGTTTTTAAGTCTTATCATTGCTTAATTACAGCTTCCCAAGTCTAGCCCTACCTATTTATCATTCTAGTGATAAAAGCTTCTCGATTTAGTGTGATTGACTGCTATTATTACTTCCTCAACCAAAATAAAATATAGATCATTGGAATGATAATAACTTTTCGTGAGAAATTTAAGCTATTTGCGACTTGCAGTGACAATTGTAACTGGATTAAGGGGAGAAAAGCGAGTTAGTTGGGCTATCGGTGTGGAACGAGCGATATTTAGTTGTAAAATACGGTAATTCCAAGCGTGTTTTTGTAGCCAATTCAGAGTCAGGTTGAGATGTTCTAAAGTAGCTAAAGCTAAGACTAAAATTCCTTTAGTTAAAAGTTTAGCTGCACAAAAGTCGAGAATTGATTCTAAGTTACCACCGCTACCGCCGATGAAAATCCGATTTGGGGCGGGTAAATAGGTTAAAATATCGGGGGCTGTACCGCGAAGCGAATTAACATTGCTAACTTGTAAACGCTGACAATTTTGTTCGATTAAAGCTTTTCCCATTGCGGTTTTTTCGATCGCGTAAATTTCCGAAGTTGGACATAAACGCGCTATTTCAATCGCTACCGATCCTGTCCCTGCACCAATATCCCACACAATTTGCCTTGATTGCAAGGCTAACTCTCCTAAAATTACCAAACGTATTTCTCGTTTGGTCATGAGTCCGGGGCGATCGCGTAAACTGAGAAAGGTGGAATCAGGTAAACCAATTAGCGGTAATTCCTTGACATTTAGCTCATTTTGTGCAGTAAGTTCGCGTTTCAGCAAAACCACGACATTGAGTTTCGCAAAGCTTTGAGTAATTAAACTTTCGGGAGAGTAGCAATTAACCTTTTCTTCCGTAGCACCGAGGTTTTCACAGACCCAAAAATCGTAGTAAGTTGGTAAATCGAGAGCAAGATAAAGATTGGCGATCGCACTTGGGGTATTTGTTCCATCGGTAAGAACGGCAATTTTGTCAAGACCTTGTTGCAAAGCTTTACATAAATTCTCAAGAGAACGTCCATGAGCGCTAATAATTTTAGCATCTTGCCAGGGAACTTTAAGGCGATTAAAAGCTAATTGAACCGAAGCCAAATGAGGATGAAAACGCAGTTTTGCTGGTGGTAACTTCGAGAGTAACAAACGTCCCAAACCGAAAAACAAAGGATCGCCAGAGACTAAAATAACGATCGCCTCAGAAGTATCGAGACGTTGACAAATTTCCGTAATTGCGGTACTAAAATCACCCAGAACTAGACGTGGGGCTGGATGTTGAGGAAAATAAGTTAAATGGCGATCGCTACCCACCAATAAAGTCGCCCCAGCCACAATTTCGCGTACACTTGCAGTTAAGCCCGCAGCCCCATCCAAACCAATTCCAACAACATTAATTTCGCTCATCAACCGTCAAATTCTCTCGCTTCCCAAGCCAAAATTAGCAAAGCATTAAGAATAGCTGCCGCGACAGCAGAACCACCTTTACGACCTTGAATGAGAACATGAGGCAGAGAAGTTGCAGCTAAAGCTTGTTTCGACTCTACCACATTCACAAAACCCACAGGTGCGCCAATCACAAAAGCAGGTTTTCTCGTTAAATTTGGGAACTGAGAACAAAGTGCCAGTAAAGCAGTTGGCGCATTACCAAAAACGTAAATCGCTTGGGGAAAACTGTCAAGACATTGTAACAAACCCGTTTCCGTGCGAGTTTTTCCAGGAATTGCAATCGGTGCAAGTTCAACTGCGGAAATCAGAGGATTTTGCCAAGTTTTTTTGACCAAAGTAGCGACACCAATTTTGACCATTGTCACATCAGTAACAATCGGAACACCTTGTTGGAGAGCAGAAATTGCCGCAGCGATCGCCCCAGGAGTAAACTGAATTAAGCGGGAATATTCAAAATCCGCCGTAGCGTGAATAACCCGCCGCGCGATCGCATATTCCGCCGCAGTAAAATTATGTTTACCAATCTCCGAATCGATCATGGCAAAACTTTGCTGAAGAATCGGGTGGTTTAAATCATTCAAAACTCAAGCGCAGCCCAATCCGAATCTCGATCGTAAGCAGTCATATTAGCAAACTGACGCAACTCAGCGCGACGAACAGTTAAAATTTGGGCTTCAGCTTCGAGTAACTGGTCATTTAAAGTAGTTAAAATTTGTTGAAGACGAACTGGGTCAAGATCCGTCGGAATCGTGTCAAAATAGCCCAGAGTAACGTGACCCATAAAAGTATATTGCTGTTCGACACCCAAACCAATTAAACCAGGATTTTGATAAATTGAGCGACGTAACTGGAGAATACGCGTATAACCAGCTTCATCAACAGGAGTAAAACAAACAGCGATCGCCCGAGGTCTAACCGTTAATCCTAGCAAACGTAATTCAATCGGTTTACCCAGACTCACCACCTCCTGAGACTGCTGAAAACTTTCTAAAATGCAATCTTGTAACTGTGGTTCAAAATTAGGATTATCCTTAAGTGCATCTCGATAACCACTGTCCCAAATCAAATCTGCCAGCGTCAAGTGAAAGCTTTCTGGTGGTACAGTAGTAAGCAACCCCGAATCAAGTTGTTGCTTTAACTCGGACTGAACAACCTTTAAACTACCGTAAAGATCGTCATTATCCGAATCCTCACGCCAAGGGGGTGTCATCACCGTATAACCAGGAAAATCCTGTGATTGCCCCCCACGAAACTTAGGAGACTCCTGGATATTCTGGAGTTGCCCGCTATAAGCTGAGGGTACGGTTAGCCGAGCTACTCGATTAAGATAAGTTTGATATGCTTCGTCCAATCTGGTGTGCCTCGCTATTAGATACTGTGAGTAGATTCTCTTATGCCAATTTACCTTTTCTGGGGGGAAGATGACTTCGCGATCGCCAAAGCTGTAGAGAAACTTCGCAAACAAGTCCTCGATCCCAACTGGTTACAATTTAACTACGAAAAAATTGTTGGCGATCGCCCTGACTTAATTATTCAAGCATTTGATACCGCAATGACTCCAGTTTTTGGGATGGGAGGGCGTTTAGTTTGGTTGGCTGATACTACCATTTGTCAAAATTGTCCGGAAGACTTACTCAACCAATTAAAGCGCACTTTACCCGCACTACAACCAGATTCTCATTTATTGCTCACTTCCCGCAAGAAACCAGATAAACGTCTCAAATCCACCAAACTCCTCCAAGAATACGCCCAAGTCCAAGAATTTAGTTTAATTCCCCCTTGGGAAACCGAGAAACTCTTACAGCGAGTCAAGCAACTCTCGGCTGAGTTTAACGTCAAACTTACCCCAAAAGCCGCAGAATTTCTCGCCGAATCTGCTGGTAACGATACCAGACAACTAACCAGCGAACTCCAAAAGTTAGAACTTTACGGACAAAATCAAGCTAATTCTCTCGATATCGAGACAGTTTCCGCCTTAGTTACCTCAAACAGCCAGAATAGTTTACACTTAGCCAAAGCAATTAAAGAAAAAGACGAACCTCGTGCCTTAAAGTTAGTTAATGAATTGCTAAACCGTAACGAACCCGCTTTAAAAATTGTTGCTACCTTAGTGGGACAATTTCGGATTTGGGCGATCGTCAAGCTAATGATTGAAACTGGAGAAAGAGACGAAAAAAAGATTGCTACACTAGCACAAATTGGCAATCCCAAGCGTATTTACTTTCTGCGGCAAGAAGTCCAAAACCTAAAAGCCAAGCAGCTACTCGCCATTTTACCAGTTTTGCTAGATTTAGAAATTAGCTTAAAAACAGGTGCAGATCCGTTATCAAGTTTACAAGGAAGTGCGATCGCTATGTGTCATCTACTCCGACAATAGTAGGGACTGGGGATTGGAGGTATTGGGGGAATTGGAGGTATTGGGGGAATTGGAGGTATTGGGAGACAAGGAAGAGTCAATGGTTGGTAAGATGTCTGTTGGTAATTTCCAA
>JAWQFW010000153.1:6892-13715 GCA_035968095.1 Oscillatoria sp. PMC 1068.18 | reverse complement strand
GTAAAAGAAAGCAACTTTTTCTGTACAGAACAAAAAGATTTTAAAATTTTTTAACAAAAAGATAAAAAACTTGATTTTAATTTTTTTGGAGATGAAAAAAAATGTACCTCAGTAAACTAGCCACGAATTCCGTCGAGAACAGGCAAGTTACCGAAATTACTTCCCGCAGAGTTGCCGAGAAAAAAAGCTTTCCCCGGAGAAAAATCAAGCAAATGCTGCGACTATACGATCGCGCCTTAACTGCGACGAGCAACGGAATTGTCATTGCTGATGCGACACAACCAGACTGTCCCCTCATCTACTGTAATCCTGGCTTCGAGGAACTCACAGGCTATTCCCAAGCAGAAGTTATCGGCTCTAACTGTCGTTTTCTCCAAGGACTAGACACCGACCCAGAAGTAATCGCAGAAATTCGCACTTGTTTGCAACAGAAAAAAGACTGCACCGTCATTGTCAAAAACTACCGCAAAGACGGAACCCCATTTTGGAACGAACTAACAATTTCGCCAGTACGAGATAGCAAAGGTGAAACAACTCACTTTATTGGGGTACAAAACAATATTACCGAGCGCAAACTTGCTGAAGAAGCCTTGCAAAAAGCCAATCAACAACTAGAGCAGCGAGTCGCAGAACGCACAGCAGCGCTTCAACAAGCCAACGAAATCTTAAAAAAAGAAATTGCTGAACGCAAGCGAGTCGAAGCCGCACTTAGAGAAAGCGAAGCCAGATTTCGCGCCATTTTCGAGCGAGCAGCGCTGGGAATTGCTTTAATAGATCTCGACGGACGACCTGTAGTTAGTAACCCAGCTTTACAAGAGATGTTAGGTTATAGCAGCGCCGAACTTGGTAGCATGACTTTCGCTGAATTCACTCATCCCAACGACGTTACCAACGATAGTGAAGAATATCAGCAACTCGTTACCGGGAAAAAAGAAAACTATCAAAAGTCGAAACGCTACTATCGTAAAGATCGCCAATTAGTTTGGGGGAACTTAAACATTTCCTTAGTCAGAGATAGTCAAGGGAAACCTCAATTTGCGGTCGGGATGGTAGAAAATATTACTCAACGTAAGCAAGCCGAAGTTGCCCTCCACAAAGCCTTACTCAAAGAAAAAGAACTAAGTGAACTGAAATCAAAAGTTATTTCGATTACCTCTCACGAATTTCGCACTCCTTTAACAACCATTCTTTCTTCAACAGAATTACTCGAAAATTATCGCCAGCAATGGAACGAAGCCAAAAAGTTGAAACACATTCAGCGTATTAAAATGATGGTTAATCAAATGACGCGAGTGTTAGACGACTTACTTTTGCTTGGTAAAAACGAAGCCGGGAAACTAAGATTTACACCTCAACCTTTGGATTTGGTTTCTTTTTGCTACCAAACAATCGAAGCACTGCGGCTAAGTATTGGTTCTCGACATTTGTTAGATTTTTCCTTTGAGCAGAAGCGTGAACCAACTTTAATTGATGAAAGGTTGTTGCGTTATATTCTGAGTAATTTGTTTGCTAATGCAATTAAGTATTCCCCAGAAGGTAGTACAATTAATTTTGAGCTTGGTTGTCAGGATAATTGGGTCGTGTTACGAGTTCAAGATCGAGGGATTGGGATTCCTCAACAAGACCTGGATCGCTTGTTTGATTCATTTCATCGTGCGGGGAACGTGGGTGATATTGAAGGTAGCGGTTTAGGATTGGCGATCGCCAAAACTTGTGTGGATTTGCATCAAGGTAAAATAGCTGTAGAAAGTCAAGTTGGTGTGGGGACGACGGTTACAGTCAGCTTACCTTTAAATCCCCACCAATCAGGTCAAGAGGATTTTTTCCCAAACGAATTTTTAGCTCAGGAAGAGAAATTGGCGCGATCGCCTTTAGCAACTGCTAATTCTCACAGAGAATAAGCTAAATCGGCTAAACCGTAAACGCTAATAATCAACAATAGCATTGCCATTAATTGAGTAATGCGAGGTTGAGACGAAGGTAAGAAAGCTTCGCGAACCAGCATCGATGTTGAGGAACCAATAACATAGCTTAAACCTAAAACAAGCAAGGGCCAATCGTTGATATTTCTCGAAAATACTAACCAAATTATCACCAAGATCATTGCTAGCATCAACATTACCAATTCCACAAAACGAGGCGGGTTTTGTTGACTAGAGATCGCGATTGTATTCCACCAAAATTGCCAAAGTCTCATAAAAAAAATCGATCTTAAACAGTCAGATTGAGAATAATCGACAACAAGATATTTTCGTTAATTCTTGTTGGGTACATAACTTAGTCGCTGGTTATGTTGATTTAAATAAGCAATTGCTTCTTCGCTACTGGTTTGAGGAAATTCAATGTAAAAGCGACTAACACTGAAAAAAGGATCGGGAGTTTCGAGAATAATTGCGCGAGTTCCCCATTTTTTGACGTGGGGAATCAACTCTTTCGGTGCTACTGGTGTACAAATCCAAACTTGTGCAGGTTTTTTCGCTTTTGCGGCTTGGGCTGCAACGGCGATCGTCATTCCAGTAGCAATTCCATCATCAATGATAATGGCGATCGCGCCTCGCGGATCTACTTGGGGAAGATAATCAGCAAACAACTCCAGTTGCGCTTTCGCTTTTGTTTCTGCTTCCTGTTGCGCTGTTTTTAACTCCTGGCTGCTTTTTTGGCGATATAAACCCGAATTAGACCATAAAACCTTTCCCTCGCTAGAAACCGCCCCAATTGCCAATTCGGGATTCTTCGGTAAAGTGATTTTTTTCGCCACAATTATATCCAAAGGACAACTCAACTGCTGCGCTACCGGGAAAGCGACAGGAATTCCTCCTCTGGGAAGGGCGTAAACTATTGGTTGTACTTGATTACCTTTTGACCTGAGTTTGTTAATTTCCGGTAAAATAACTTCGCCTAGCTGTTCGCCAGCATGAAGTCGATTTCTATATATTGTGATTGTAGACATAATTTTGGTTATCGTCTTGACAGCTTTTTTTTTTCATGATATTGCAACTCAGGAATAGATTCACACATTTTGGGTGTTATTTAATCGGTAAGAGGTGAGAAATGGTGACATCAGGTAGTCTGAAAAAATCCTGAAAAACTTCTTCACTCCAATAACTCTTTACTCCCAATTACTCAAATTCATCTAAAATTGTTAAGTCTCTAACTGAAATTACAGTTTCATTCCTCATTGACAGCAAACATTTGCTCACTACTCGTAAATTTAAATTTTAGTAATGGCTAACGACGAAAAACAACTAAATCTTTTTGACAACTTAAATAATAATTCGCCGAAATCTGCTAATTTTCAACCAGATTTAATTCCTACTGATGTTAAAGTTCCTATTCCATCAGGAACCTACCAAACAATTGACACAATAGCCGCAGATTGTAATAAATGTTATCGTTGTGAACTCGGAGAAAGTCGCACTCACGCGGTTATAGAACGCGGCAACCGCGAAGCTGAGATTATGATTATTGGCGAAGCTCCCGGACAAAACGAAGACGAAACTGGTATACCTTTTGTCGGAAAATCAGGACAACTTTTAGACAAAATTTTAGCTTCCGTAAAACTCGACCCTCAGCAAGATGTTTATGTTGCTAATATTGTTAAATGTTTGACTGGCGATACTTTAATTTTCACAACTGAAGGTTATTTGCGCATTGATTGGCTTGTGAAAAATCGTTGGTCAGGAAAAGTTTTAAGTATTAATAGTTACGGGGAATTAGTATGGAAAAAAATAACTAATTGGTATCAATCTCCTTTAGCTGGAAGAAAGCTATATCAAGTTACTTTACCTGGAGAAAATATTGGTTATACTGCTACGGCTGACCATCCTATTTTAACCCGCCGAGGTTGGATTTCCGTTGCTGAATTACAAACAGATGATTTAGTTGCGACAGGAACACCTAAATCTAGTTTAGAAAGTTTGATGGCGACTAATTTGGCTAGTGTTGGTGTTATTTCAAAGCTAAATCAAGACAATTATCAACAACAACAAGAAACTTTTCTAACTGAATGGAGTTCAGCAATTAAAAGAGAAATTAGTCATAATTTAGACTTTCCCTTTGTTTATTGTCTTGATGTCGAAGAAACGGCTAATTTTGTGACTCCTGGAGGTGTAGTTCATAATTGTCGTCCTCCCGAAAATCGTACTCCCACCGCCAAAGAAATTTCTGCTTGCAAACCTTATCTTTTGGAACAAATTCGCTTAGTAAACCCGAAGATTATTCTCTTTACTGGTGCAACAGCGTTGAAAGGTTTGACTGGCGAGAAAAAAGCAATTTCTAAAGTTCGTGGTGAGTGGATAGAATGGGAAGGAAAACTTTGTATGGCAATTTTTCATCCCGCTTATTTGCTGCGTAATCCTTCTAAAGAAAAAGGGAAACCTAAGTGGTTGATGTGGCAAGATATTCAGAAAGTACGTGCGAAATTAGATGAGTTAAATTCGGAGTTTTAAGTTGGATGAAATCTAAATGATTAGTTGGATTTAATTAGGCTCCCGCCTCTATTTCCGTGGAGGCAGAGCCTCCTAGTGGCGTTCCCCGGCGGAGCCACGGAACAAGGAATTATTCGATTATTTCTAAGACAGATTTTTCTCGTCTTTCTCTCTCGTTTCTAGGCTCCTGCCTCGATTTCGGTGGAGGCAGAGCCTCCGGGTGGCGTTCCCCAGCGGAGCCACGGAACGAGGAATTATTCGATTATTTCTAGGACAGATTTTTCTCGTCTTTCTCTCTCGTTTCTAGGCTCCTGCCTAGAAATGCTCCCACGAGGCTCCTGCCTCGATTTCCGTGGAGGTGGAGCCAGGGAACTAGGAAAGAGTTATTTAAGATTAATTAATAATTATTTAACAAGGAAACGAAGCCTCAAAAAAGCATTCCCCGGCGGAGCTAGGGAACGAAAAAACGATATTTGTAAGCTCAGAAAAGCGTGGTATTGCTTAAGCTTATTTTTCCTTATTAGTTAGTAAATAATAACCGATCGCTAGAGCCACAGCTACACCAATTAGGGGATTGTAAGTAAACAAAGCCAGAATTGCGGCAGTTAATTCAAGAGCGGATTTGAAGTTGGGGTCGAATTGGTCTTGCATTGTTCTCTCCGGTAATGTTTGTTAGGTTTATTTCTTATTTGTTAATTACATTGTGGCGGAAATTCGGCTTATTGTGTGTCGAAGAAAGTAGAGATATGTAGATAGCAAATTAGCTTTTTTCAGCGAGATAATTTTATTTTAGCTGATAAATATAATTAGATAAAATAGCAAATGTTTTTTGATTTTACCACCCGCTTAGGTGGTTTTTTGTGGGGCTGGGAAGCAAGCTAACTGAGAAAATTTGCTAGAAAGTAGAGAAAAGTAGAATTAAATAGAATTAAGTAGATTGCTCTTGTCGTTTCCGAAATGCCGCGACTAAAATAAGAGCAAAATACTCCGCAAAAGCAGCTATGAAAATTCCTGATTATGCTGAAAATGAGGCAAAATTCCTCGAAGCAATGGCGACAAAATATGGCTTTAACGATAAGACTAGACTGGCATTTCTTCAGCGTTTCCGCGAAGCTAATGCTGATTTAAACAATAAAAATGTTGCGGAAACATCGGAAATACAACTGTTAGAAGGAACTAAAGAGGGTTCAGATCCAGCAACTATTTTAAGAGATCGCCTGGTGGTTATTTGTGACGAATTGGCTAAGGATGGATGCGACTACGGAGACATCAGTAAAGGAAAGTGGAAAATCGCCAAGCAATGGCTGCGACAAGTGAAATATCCGGAATGGGTGAAAAAGCAAATTATAGACAGCCCTGGAGGAATTGAGGGCTTACTGCAACTTTGGCAGCAACTTGTGGAGTTGGCGACGAAAACAACGCAAATGGGTGTGGTTTTGGCTGATACTTTGGATTTATACAGTCCTTATCAAGAGTGTATTAAACTCGGTACGAATATTCGCTTAGAGATGAAATTAGAGCGCCCTGGTTATGTGTTGGTGCTGGAAAAAGGTACTTCCGGGCGGCTGTGGTGCTTGTGTCCGTCGTCTTTGGCTCCAAAACCCTTTTTTCCGGCGGGAGTGTCTGTCTTGCCTCAACCAGGTTCGTCTCAGAAGTCGTTTAAGATTACGGGAAATGTCGGTATAGAGCAGGTTTTAGCGGTTGTGAGTCAGGAACCGCCGCAGTTGGATTGGTTGCCTGAAGGTAAGGATAAGCCTTTGCAGTTGGGGGAAAAGCATTTGCAAAATTTGCGGGAGTATTTGCAGCAGAGTAATGATTGTCAGGTTTTGTACACCGAGTATACTGTCGTGGCTTAGGCTAATTTCTCGTTTCTAGGCTCTGACTAGAAATGCTCGAACGAGGCTCCTGCCTCGATTTCAGTGGAGGCAGAGCCTCCGGGTGGCGTTCCCTGGCTTCGCCGGGGAACGAGGGGAATGAAAAAATAGGAGAACTACAATAATGGACGAACAACGTATTCGAGAATACTTAAACTTAATCGAACAACTGCTGAGTTGCCCTGATGGAGAGGAACTAGCTATCTTACAGCGAAATCCTCTCTTATTTGACGAAGAATTAGTGGCGGTGATGCTACGGCTAGCAGAGCAAATGGCAGAAGCCGGGGACAATAATGCCCAATGGTTGCACAGCTTTGCTAATCAAATTGCGGAAGCGATGAATGGCTGGAATCAACTTAACCAACAGGTGATTCAACTCTACCACCAAGGTAAGTTCGATGAAGCAGTAAACTTCGCCGAGCAAGCTTTGACTTTAGCTGTAGAAATTTTGGGAGAGGAACATCCAAATGTGGCGACTTCGTTGAATAATTTGGCTGGGTTGTACGAATCTCAAGGGCGTTT
>JAWQFW010000153.1:0-6792 GCA_035968095.1 Oscillatoria sp. PMC 1068.18 | reverse complement strand
GAAAGCTTTTGGGAGAGGAACATCCTGATGTGGCGACTTCGTTGAATAATTTGGCGGTATTATTAGTATCAACCGATCGCCAAACAGAAGCTTTGGAAAAAATGCAAGAAGCCCTAGAAGTTGACGATCGCCTCATGCGTCGCACCTTCGCTGCTAGTTCGGAACGCGATCGCCTGATCTTTTTACAACAAATTAGAAACAATTTCGAGCTATTTCTTTCGCTTGTCTACAACTATTTCTCCGACTCTCCCGAAGTTATCAAAGCGGCTTTGGATGTAGTTTTGAGCAGAAAAGCAGTTACGGCTGCGGCTTTAGCTGCCCAAAATGAAGCACTTTACAGTGGGCGCTATCCGGAACTTACCGAGAAATTAACGAAACTGCGTTCGTTGAGTGACCAAATTGTTCACTTGACATATACTCCACCAGAACCAGAAGCTAAAGAGGAGTATCAGCAACAATTAAGCAATCTACAAATTGAATACGATAACTTGCAGCGCGATCTGGCGGCTAAAGTCCCGGAAATTCAATTGCAAGAAACCGCAGTAGATCGTCGGGCTGTGGCTTTGGAGTTACCTGAAGGAAGCAAGTTAGTCGAGTTTGTTTGCACTCGGATCTGGAATTTTAAAGCTAGACAATGGCAACCTGATCGTTATTTGGCTTTTATTTTACCTGCGGGGGAACCAGAGGCGGTGTCGATGGTGGATCTTGGTGAAGCTTCCCACTGCGATAAGCTGATTCGCGTTTTTCGGGGTTTGGTTTCTCTGGATTTCAATAATTTAGGTTCGCGGCTAGATTTGTGGGACGATGAATCAGAGTCAACTAACTTGGAGTTTCTCAGTTACGATCCTACAGAAGCGAGGGAATTGGCGAAAGTTATCTTGGAACCTTTGCAAGCGGCTGTGGGAAATTGCAAGCATCTATTGATCTCCCCGGATGGGGCTTTAAATCTCGTTCCTTTTCAGATTCTCCCTCTGGAAGATACGGGCGAGAAAATATTGATGGATGAATATGAGATTAGCTATCTCAGTGTGGGGCGAGATGTGCTACGCTGGCGAACGAAAACTAATCGCCCTGCGGCTGCATCTTTAATTCTCGCCGATCCTGATTTCGATTATCCTCACGCTAACACTTCGGCAAAGTCGGAGGAGAAGAAAGATCGTCCGCAAGTGATGAAGCTTTCTGGGATGCGTTTTACCCGCGCCCCTGGTACTCGTTTGTTAGGCGAAAGTGTGGCGAAAATCCTGCAAACAAAGGCTTATTTAGATCGAGAGGCTTTGGAATCGCATTTGACTAAGGGTAACTGTCCGAAAATCCTGCTGATTGCGACTCACGGCTATTTTGAAGGTGAAATCCAACAAGAGGATTATCTGAAGTTAATTCGTCAGTTGATACAATGTCCCGCAGGAGAGGAAGGGAAAATTCTGGCAAACAACCGCAAGCTGGTAGATCGGCGTTTGGTAGACTTTATGGAAACTGTAGCCAGCCGCATTGAGGATGAAACTGTTGCTAGTTGGTTACGCGATTTGGCTGCGAAGTTAGCCACGGAATTAGATGCAGAAACTACAACGACTCAGCCGATTTTCCTGAATCGACCTGGAGAATTTAACCACCGCTTTGCTACGGTCAAAGTAGAAAACCCGATGCTGCGATCTGGCGTGGCTTTGGCGGGGGCGAATACGTGGCTAGCGGGCGCAATGCTACCACCGAAGGCAGGAAAAGGCTTTTTGTTCGCGCAGGATGTGGCGGGGCTGGATCTCTGGGCGAATGAAGTGACGGTGCTTTCGGCTTGCGAGACGGGGATGGGTGATGTGGCGCTAGGGGAAGGGGTTTTTGGGCTACGTCGGGCTTTTGCGGTAGCGGGTGCAAAAACTTTGGTGATGAGTTTGTGGTCGGTTGGCGATCGCGCCACTGCCTTATTGATGCGATACTTTTTTACGAATCTGGCGCAGGGTATGGGACGGGCTGATGCACTGAAGGCGGCGCAAAATCGCTTGCGGAATGTGACTGTGGCTGAGTTGCGGCGATCGGATTTGGGGCTGGGGGTGCTGCGGGAATTGGTTGTTAATGAAAATCTTTTACCACAAGATGCGCTATCTTGTCAAGAGTCTGAGCGACCTTTGCAACATCCTTTTTTCTGGGGTGCGTGGGTGTGTCAGGGAGATACGACAGCTTTTAATTAGTGAAGCAAAGGGCGTAGCTTGAATTCCTTTTTTGCTGGAGGCAGAGCCTCTTAGTGGCGTTCCCCGGCGGAGCCACGGAACGAGGAAAAGTAACGAATCTCTCTTTTTTCTCGGCGGAGCTACGGAAGGAGAAATTATTCAATTATTTCTAAGACAGATTTGGGTAAGAGTTTATTTTTAAACCAAACTATTTTGGCGGGAACTTCGTTAATTTTCACACCCGCTTTTTCTAAATTCAAACGTTCGGAAACTGCTAAAATTAAGTTATCTGCATCGGATTTTCTAACTTGAGAAAATTTCTTTTGTAAATATTCTGGTCGCCAATAACCAACTATTTCTAGTAAGTATTCTCTTCCGTCGGGATGTACTAAACGAAAATCAGGAATCATGACGCTACCAGGAAGAGGAATTAAGTCTACTTCTCTTTCTAATTTCCATTCAGTTTTCGCTTTTTGCCACTTTTTCGCAAAGGATTCTTCGAGCATACTATCGTAAGGTTTTCCTGGGGGATAATGACTGACTAATTCACAGTTATCTTGTAAAGTGAAATAACCTGTTTTTGGTTGACCTGTGTAATAATCTTTGTTTTCTAATTTGGCTTTTAAATTCCATTTGCTGACGTGCAATAAGGCGGGTAACATTTTTGCTAAAGCTAATCCATAGCGAGTGCTAGGTTTAAATAAACTTACGGGTCCATCAATAATAATTGTAAATCCTTGGTCGGCATCTCCTTCGATATATGCCATTAATTGAAATAACTTTAAATAGCGAAATAAAAGTTTGTATTCGCCTGGGTCATTACGGTGCGCGTTGATTATAATGTTACTAGCACGATAAAAAATTCCTTGAACTTGAGCTAAGTTATAACGATGTAAAAGTGCTTCGGGCGTTGGTTCGTCGAATTGCGTTAAAATACGGTTTTCTTGTAAGTCGGCGTAAAGTCCTTTAGTGATTTCGTCGGGTAAAACTTCTCGCTTGAGTTCTTGGGATAAATTGTTAGCTAAAGTTTCGATTGTTTGAGGACGATTTGTGGGGGTGGGTGTGGCGATCGCGGCTTGAGCAAAAACTCGCTGACGTAATAATTCGGGTTCGAGGGGTGAGACAATTTCAAAGGTGGAAAAGCTATTTTTGAGGATGTGGGCTAACCCGCGTCGAGTACGGTAATCAGGGTTGTCGGCTTCTTGTTCTTGTAGGTTACGATCGAGTGAGGCTTGGGTGTTGGATCTCGCGTCCCGAAAACAAGCGATAATTTCACTAGCAAGGGATTTTGCTCTCGAATCGATGGGTATCCGTTTGGGAATTACAGTTTCGCCGTTTTGTCTATTAATTAGTAGTTCGCTGGGCAGCATTTGAGGTATTTTAAGTTATGTTTATAGATCGATTACATACACTTTATCGACCAATGGAGTGTAGACCGGATAGTTATCATGATTGGTATCGACAAGCTAATGTATTATGGGAACAGGAACGTTACGAAGAAGCTTTGTATAGTTACGATCGCGCTTTAAATTATTATCCTCAAGATTATTGGGCTTGGTATCGACGCGGTAAGGTTTTGGAATGTTTGGGTTATTTCCGAGATGCGGTTGAGAGTTATCAGCAAGCGGCAGATTTACGCCCCCACGATTACTGGGCTTGGTATAGTCAAGGGTGGATTTATCTCGAAGAATTAAAAGAATACGAAAACGCGATCGCCCTTTTTGATCGAGCCTTAGAAGTTGAACCCGAAGACTATTGGGCATTATATCGCAAAGGTGAAGCTTTACGTCTTTTAGAGCGTTATTCTGAAGCAATTGCGGGCTACGATCGCATTTTGGAGTTGCGTCCCCACGATTTCTGGACGTGGTATCGTAAAGGTGATTGTTACCGTCATCTAGGAGAGTTGAATTTAGCCCTGGAATGCTACGATCGCGCTTTGGAAACCAAAAACGAGGATCACTGGGCTTGGTATCAGCGTGGAACCATTTTACAACAACAAGAGCGCTTCTCTGACGCGATCGCGGCTTATAATCAAGCTGTAGAATTTGCACCAGAAGCCGATTTTGCTTGGTATAATTTAGCTCGTTGCTCTGCTTTACTTGGCGATCGCGAAAAAGCTTTGGCTTCATTGCTCGAAGCGATCGTACTCTACCCAGAAAAATATCAACTCGAAGCTTTGTCTAATTCAGATTTTGACAATTTACGCCAAGACGAGCAATTTAATAGCTTACTGGAAAATTAATTAAGATTATCGCCCGCGAGTTCGCTCGTTGGGCAATAATTATTTCACTGCACTAGAATTATTTTGTAATTACTGATATTTTGGTTTAAATGGCGAACAGATCCACTAATTATTGAGAACTAACTTGAGTCATCTCCTCAAAAACCAAACGAGACATTTGCGGAAAAATATTCCAGTTTTGAGCATAAGCGCGATCGCTAGCAAAAACAGCTAAAATATAAGCAGTTTTTCCATCTTTAGTTGACACAAATGCCACTTCATGTCTCCCCGTAGAAGTCCAACCTGCTTTAGAAAAGAAATAGACATCTTGCGGTAAAGACTCCCCAAAAAAGCCTCGCACTGGGTTAAAAACTCCCGGTGCAGCTTCCATATTTCGCCAAACTTGCGGGTTTAAATCTCTCGCTAACAAACTCATCATTTCTTCACTAGCTCTAGGAGAAATTGCTCGTCTAGTGACAATTTCATACATTAACCTTGCTGCTTGTTTGGTAGTAATTAAATTACGCAAAACTCCATTAGCAGTTTGCCGCATTTGTTGTTCGCGCCCCGTGGGTTTTTGCTGATTTAAGGATAAAATAGGATAAGTTTTGTGGGCTATATCAAGATTTTTGTAGTCAGCATTTTGGAAAAAACGATTAATTTGAGTACGTTTTTTTAGCCAAACTTGATATTCTTCACCAGCTAAATTTCCTCCTGGCTCAGTATTGGTAATTGCATCAACAATCCGACTAGCCGCATCATTTTCTGACTCAGTAATCATTTTTTTTACATCAGTCATTAATTGCTGTTCAGGTGTTAATAACCCAGCTTCTATTTGTCCGTAAACAGCTACCAACCAAAATAATTTTACCACACTCGCAGGATATCTAGATTGTGTTTCTTGAGATCCCGCAATTTCACCAGAATTGACATTAATTAAAGTTACTGATAAATTAGCTTGACTGAATTTTTTCCTAGCTGCTAAATTAACAACTCCCTCAACAATTGTTTGTAGTTGTTGGCTAGACTTAAAGTTAGGAGCAACCGTACTATTATAAACTAATTCCCCATTTTCTAACCTCAGTTTAGGAGTCGGTTGGGAAGAAGGTGCTAAATTAGGTGGTACTAAGTTACGTTCAAGTTTAGGCAGAATTGCCAGAGTCGCGATCGCTACTAACAATGCTAAAATTGCCGTGATTTTTTTAGCTATTTCTTGAGCAGAATCTTTCGCTTTTTGACGACTAGCAGAGGAGGAATAATTATTAGTTGTACTTTGAGTGGAACCATCAACTGCAACTGAAGCTAAATTTGCTTTTTTCTCGGTTTGAACCGGGAAAATCAAACTTAAAACTATTTGCGCAAAAATCCACCACAAAGCGCGGAGAATTACTATAATTAACTCAACAACTTTGAATAAAAACAACAAACAAAAGCGTAAACTGACAATAATCAGTTTAATAATTCCATAACTTACTAGCCAACCTCCTTGTAAAAATATTTGTCCTAAATTAAGATAAAATTGTACTTGTTTAGAATTGATTTTCGAGCGAGATCTGCGTTTAGGTTTTGTTTTTTTGCGAAGTTGAGTCGAACGTTTTGTGAGTTGCTGAGGTGAATTTTGCTTTAAATAAGTTATTTCTTGACGGAGTTGAATATTTTCTTGTCGCAGTTGATAAAGACTCAAATAAGCTCGATCTAGCTCGGAGCGTAAATCGGTAATTTCTTCATAAGGACTATACCAGTCTAACTTTTCTTGCTGCTTCACTCTAGCTCAAATTTCCTCAAATTTGTTCCGAACCGAAACATATACATTAAGATATTAAGTTAGTATACTACCTCTTGCTGCAAATTTGCTTATTCTCTTGACAAAAAACCAATTATTTGTTAAAGCGTTCTCTTTGATTTGAGAGTGGGAAAAAGAAAATCCAGGCATGGAAAATTGCGGCGATCGCCAAAAGCACCAATGACAGCCAAAACCCAAATTCATAGCTAATTTTCAGAAAACCTTCCCCTTTAATTAACGCTTCTTGCGCTATTTTTAACTTTAGTAACCACAAGAAAATTGCCCCAATTAAGCCCATTATTGCTGGGATAATCGCATTCCTTCTCGACTTCAGTAAACTCGTAACTAATCCCACACAACTACAAACAAGCGCAGACGTTGCTAAAGGTTGAGATGGAATTTTCTCTCTTTCCACATCCCCAATAAACAAACTAGGTTTAATCAAATTTTCACCTACTGCAATTTGAACTCCTGTTAGCTTAACTATTTCCCTATTTTGACAAGAAACTGTAACAAAAGGAAGGAAAAAACAAATCAAAATTAGGATAAAAATAGCTGGAGATATTTGCTTTTTGATTAAGAGGATTTTTCCCAGGATGAGCGCCATAATTATAACTAAGATATTAACT
>JAWQFW010000152.1:0-13727 GCA_035968095.1 Oscillatoria sp. PMC 1068.18 | reverse complement strand
GCTTTAATTTTACCTTGGTTAAGTTTACAATCTTATTATTCAAGTAGTTTCATACCTGTATCTTTAGGTTTACAAAATAAATCAGAGTTTTATCTCGACAAGATCGCTCTTTACGAAGATTATCAAAATCTCGACCGAATTCTTCCTCCTAATGCAGCTTTATTGATAGACGGAATCAGAATAAATTCTGTGTATTCTTCTAGACCAGTTTATCTCAATTTGGTTGATGTTCCTCCTGATAAAAGTCTTTTTTTGTTACGTGCTAATTCTCGAACTGAGTTATATAAACGAGATGTTTTGCGAGAAACTTTATTAGATTATGAAATTGGGGAAAAAGTATATGCAAATCCGAATGCTGTAACTCAAGTTTATCGAGTTCCTGGGAAAACAAATGGTCGAAAAAATCTAGAAGTTTTTGCTATGACTCGCAAGGAATAAGCTTGTCGTTTACACTTCCACGATAACGGTATTCTCTTCTCCAGTAATTTCTAGTTCGAGACGGACATTATTGCGGTTATAAGTAACCACTCCTTCATAGCCGCTAGTTGGTACAGAGAAAGATAAATGATTACTTTCTTTTGCGGTTACGGTGACTGCACCAATTTGAATTTGGCGAACTCGACTGGAGATGCGAATTTTTTCTTCGCTAAGGATATCTTTAATTAAAATTAAGCCTTGTTCTCTGAGAGTTTTAATCAGTAAAGTACCAATTTGCCTAGTTTCTACTTGTGGTTTGCGACTCTTAGTTTTGACAAGAAGAGATACTTTGGGATTTGGACGTTGTTTCGGTGGAAGTGGTGCATCAAGAGAAAGAGTTTCTAAAGCAATATTCCAATTTTGGGCTTTTTTCGTAATGTCTAAATTAATATTGTCAGCTTTATTAATTTGTCCTTGATTACGAACGTAATCTTTTTGTTTAGTTTTAACTGCTAGCCAACGTTGCCTCGCGAATAAACGTAAGTCAGGATTTGGATGAGAAATGTAGCGTTCGTAAAAGGTTAAGGTTTCGACAAAAGAACCGATTTTTTCTAAGGTAATCCCTAAATGTTCCGTCAAAAGATATTGTTGCCAGTTTGAAGAATTAATAATTTGTTGTTTGAGAAATTGTTCGTAGCGTAAACGTAAATCAGTATTGAGACTTTCGGGAGTGAGACGAGAAGCAGCGAGGTGATAAACGAAGTCAAATTTCAAGGCAATTTGTTCTGCTGGTTGGAGTGTGGAGAAATATGTCTCTAAAGTGGCGATCGCGTCTTGCCAATATTGATGACCTAGATAATAATGTAGTAAAGCTCGGAGCGATTTTACTTCTGGTTGATTTCCGGTAGCTTGTTCCCAACAACTTTTGACTTTACTCGGAATATCTAACCACGTATAAATAATAAAAGCATTTTTATATTGATTGAGTGCTTCTAAAGCCGGAGCAACATAATTTAACCAAGCTTTTTCTTTGGGTTGTCCTGCTTGTTGCCAAAGTAAAATTATGCGTGGGTAAGCGGGGATTTTGGCTAAATATTCTATCCCTGCGGGCATTCCCAGTAACTCAGCTTTAGCAAAATTATATTCTGGGGTTTGAGTTGCTTGAATTTGTTCCCAAGCTTCCACAGCTTGAGAATATTTTTTAGCTTGATAGAAACATTTAGCCGCTTTTGTGGTAAAGCTATCTTTTTGATAACCAGCTTGGGCAAGCTGAAGCAATACTTGAGCAAAAGTTTGCCATTGTTCGTTGGGTATTAATTGTTTGTTTGACTGTAGATTTGAAATAATTTGAGCATATTGTCCGAAAGCGTTTTGCCATTGTTGGCTGAAGCGATGTTCTTTGAGTTGGTTGTTATTAATTTCTGTTTCCAAAAAAGCAGTAAAATTTTCTAAACGATTAATTGATTGTTCGTCACTTGTTGCCATAAAGTTAACTAAAGGACGTACTAAAGTTTGGTCAGAAGATATTTGAGGATTTGGTTTTTCTTCTTGTTCTGCGTACCAGTTAACTAATTCTGTCCAACACATTCCTTCCCAGAAACAATCCCAAGCTTCTTCTACTTGCTGTAATTCTAAAAAACGAGTGCCAGCTTCGAGATATTCTTTATCAATTTTGAGCGCCCAAGCTTCACATTTCCTGGCTTTAGTTTCATTACCAAGTTGTAGGTAAGCTTTTTGGGCGCGTCGCAGCCAGTCAGGATTTTGTGACTGTAGCCCTTGTGTCTCGAAAATTTGCGCGTTCGCTTGTAAGAAGTCATCTGTACCTAATTCTTCGAGACGATTACCTAAACTGATTAATTGTATCCTTTCTCGCCATTGTTCTCGCTCTTTTTCATTTGATAATTGTTCGAGAACTTGATCTAATTCTGTTTCTGTACTTGCCCGTTTCCATAAGTTGTTTTCTCCGCTCTCTGTATCAATAATAAATAAACGCTCTGTGGCGCGACTTACAGCAACATAAAGCTTATTAAAAAAGTATCTAATTTCTTCGCCTGGATTTTCGGTTATTGTCCAATATTTTTCGTTAGAAGCTTCGCCAAACTTATAAAGGATAACTTGTTTAAATTCTAGACCTTTGGCTGCGATCGCGCTAAGAACATTCCAAGGTGCTTCAGTTTTTTCGCGATCTGAAAGAAAACGACAAAGAATTTCATCGTTTTGGACATAATCTTTTTCTGCTCCTTCATCACAAGCAATAATAATAATTCTATCTTGCAAATAAGAAAATATTTTTTTGATTTCGCTATTTGACTGTACAATAATTTTTTTCGGTTCAAATATTCCATTTTTTCTAGCTATTTGCGGCTTAATTTCAGGTAGATGAAAAATAACTTTCCGCCATAGTTGAATTAAGTTGTTTACACCCACAATTGGTGAAATAGAGCGATAATTACAGTCCAATTCTTGAAAATTCATCTGTATATTTAATTGTCCTGTAGGTGAAAGAGCAGCAATTACTTCATTATAAAAAGCGGCTTTCAAACTTGCCCAACGAAAACAAGTAGGATTAAGTGTTTGCAGTGGATCTCCAGCAAAAGCAAAGGGTAGACTTCGGACATACTGGCGTTCTAAATCGTATTGAGAAAATACTGATAAGCGCATTATGAGCTTTAATTCTAGTTGGGTAAAGTCTTGCGCTTCATCACAAAAAATAGCTGTATATTCCGGAGAATAACATTTGAGGTGTAGCACTTTTCTAATTAAATCTTGGTCGTCCCATTGATTGTTTGCTTCTGTATGTTCTTTGTACCACTTCCAAACATGATCGTAAATTCTCTGAAATTCTGCATCGGAAACTACTTTTTCGCCACGGGGAATATCGTCACAATCTTCAATTTCTAGATAAGTATTACGCTCATCAAGATAATATCCTTTGATAAATGTACGAATTACTAACCAACATCTCTCAGGTGAATAGTTGTACCAAGAGCGAAGGCAGAGTTGGCGAAAGCGATGAAAAGATATATGGTTAATATCTAGAAATCGAGATCGTTCTTCTAAGGGAAGCAGATCTCGAAGAAATTTGTGTAATGGTTGGAAAAAAGAACTGATATCGGGAAATTCTACTTGATGACCATAGTCTTCTAAAAAGCGATGATGTGATGCTAGTAGGGCGGCTACTCGCTCTTGAGCAACGTTAAGTAAACGTTCGTTATAGGCTAAAAATAAAGGATGAGGTTTGCTAAAAAAGTCTCTATTTTCTTCTTGACAAGATTTCCAGTGACGATGACAGTAATCAGCGAAAAGATAAAATAACATTGTAGATTTGCCGCTACCTGCTTGTCCGTTTAAAAATAATGGTAATGAGGGGTCGGAGGTAGAAACTGAATGAAGAATGGCTTCTTCTTCGGCGGAAAGTGCTAAATTTGTGGCTTCATCTCTTTCTATGGCTAGCCAAATTTGTTCATCTAATAAGAAGTCGCTGGGATAGGCACGTTTGGCTGAAAAAGTTAAGTCATCTAGTTGTAGTTGTTCGGAGAAATGACTGATTTGATTCGCTTCGGCAATTTGCTGAATTTCTTGAGGGGATGGTCTAGTAGCGAAAGGAGCGAGGAGAAATAAAACTTTTCTTTGGGGAGTATCAGCAGTAGTAATTATGCTAAATAAAATACCGTGTTGTTCTTCAGGATAAATTTTAATTCCATCGATACCTGTCTTTTCGCCAATTGAGCCTTGAACCTCAGCGAGATTAGTGATGAGACGATTATAAATTTGCCATTGATTTTGGATTTCTGGAGTTTGAAATAAATTTACCCAAGTTTCGCTTTCATAAATTATTAAGTCATTATTAGACTGACTTTGCCAAGAAGGAGGTTCAAAACAATGTAATAAGTTTGGGTCTAAAGTTGGCTGTGGAGGAGGCATTTCGATTGCGGAAGCTTTTTGTGCTTCAAGCCACTGTTGAAACTCATTATTATTGATTCGAGTATCTAAACCAAATTTTTCTCGTTGGTCTAAAAATTCTTCGTAGTCACCGCTACCGCGCAGTAGCACACCTAACCAACAAAGAATTTGGTCATTACCGACGCGACGGATACGACCAATTAAGCGCTTGTTACCTTCTTTGCGCTTGAGATAAGGATATAAACGCTCAAAATGGGCGAGTACCTCATCAAGGGTCATTTGCTGGAAACTGTTACAGAGACTGTTGACGCGATCGCTGATATTGTGATCTCTTACTTCTTCGTCGAAGGTGGAGGTGCGATATACAAACATAGAAAATCTCTCACTGTATGTGAACTTAACAGTTTGCAGGTAGAATTTGCTTGGCTGGGGGAGTGATAAATTTAGGTGATCTGTGTTACATCCTAACTGCGTTATTTACTATTGTCGTTCACTATACTGAGTTAGTTGAGGGTGCGATCGAGTTTTTTGTCTTGCTGTAGCTGGATTTGAGCGAAAATTTTCCTTTGATGTTGGTCAATAAAATCGCTTCGCTCTTCTTGGGGCTGAAATGGTGAAAGCGCCCTTTCACCACCTCACACTTAATTTTCGTCTCCAGAATCGCTTTGAGGCTGATTTTGGGCTAATTCCCTAACTTCCTCCACATCCATAGCCAAAACTTCGGCGATATCCTCTACAGATGCACCTAAACTCAACATTGCTGGTACTACAGCTAGCTTAACGCGCTTTTCACCTTCTTGAAAAGCTTCTTGATAAAACCTACTTTGCTTGATGTCACTTAATAACATCGCTTAAATCTCCTTAGAGCTTAAATGGTGAAAGGGGAAAAAGGCGATCGCCTTTTTCCCCAACTTGCATTTAATTGTCCTCTCCAGAATTGATTTGCGGCTGATTTGCGGCTATTTCCCTAATTTGCTCGATATCCATAGCTAATACCTCGGCGATATACTCCACAGATTCACCTAAAGCCAACATTCTCGTTACTACGGCTAGCTTAACGCGCTTTTCACCACGTTTTTCACCGCGTTTTTCACCACGTTTTTCACCACGCTTTTCACCTTCTTGGATACCCTGTTGAATACCTTCTTGAAAAGCTTCTTGATAAAACCTACTTTGCTTGATGTCGCTCAATCCTAACATGGCTTCGATCTCCTTAGGGCTTAAATTAGTAAACTTGTAAACAATTATGCTTTCTATTAATTGTATTAGCTCTCTTTGTCGAGAAGCATCAGTTATTTCTGTTGTAGCTTTCTCAATTAACTGTCTTGCCCGAACGGGTGCTGTTTCCTCGTCAGCTACTACTAATTTAACTGTTTCGATGCCAATCGTCTCCTCTGTAGTAAAATTTAATTCATCGAGATAAAGACGATTAACTTGTTCCGATTCGAGTAAGGCTCGATAGCGTGTTGTTTCTCCTGTATCGACGTTGCGCGTCGGATAAATAACAACTGCACGCCAATCGTTTTTTAGTTCAGTTTTATCCAAATACAAAAAGATTTCGGCAAAAAAGCGAGAATAAAAGTTTTTGTCTGGTTGAAACTGGACTTCAACAAAGTAAATTGGTTCCTTTGTTGCTTCTGTAGCCGGAAGAAATACACCGTCGATGCGGAAAGCAAGTTGTTTGATTTCTACTGACGAAAATTGATAAGTTTCTGCTGTTGAAGGCGGCAGTTGAATTAGTTCAAAAAAACTGCTGGGAAAAGATTGAAAAAGCCGATAAAATATGGTATCTGTTTTCACACTGGTTTTATTTTGAGGCAATATTTATATTTTATACCATTTACATAAATTCATGTTACAGATACAGATTTGTAGAGAGGTTGCAGGCAACATTTCTACAAAATTTAATGTAGCGTAGATCAAGCAAATTAATATTACTAAACTCGAAAGTTTTAAATTTTCTCTGTGTTAGTAATAAATGTAAAAGCGGACAATTTGCCCGCTTGATCAGCTTTATTTTTCGCGATCGCAGGATTTTACCAACAACTTTTTTTCTCACTATCACTAATAGAAACTGTTGCTTGTCCTACGTCACAAGTTTTACCTTTTGCACAATGTCCTGAACCAATTAAATCATTCATTGTTGCATCAACATCGACCACATAAATTTTGAAGCTGTCGTCAGGAATTTCGCTACTAAAACGACATTTATAGGAGTTAGCACATTCGGCAGTCATGATAGTTTCTACACGATCGCCTTCTGGTAAACAAAGTATTCCGACTAAAGAATGAGTGACACACATTGCTAAATCTGGCGCACCTTTCAAGATATCCCAATTTTTGCCGTTAGCTTTATTTTTGTTGATTTCAACGTTAATTGTTGTGATTTCTGCACGGGCGATACTGGGAAAACTTAAGCTAAAGAAAATAACTAGAATTGCGTATTTTTCTAACTACGAATAGTTATTTTTCTGCTTGTATTTGTCTTACCACAGTCAGCGCAGAATAACTAACGCCTGCGGTTCCTTCTCCGGGATGAGTGGAGTCACCGACTAACCATAAGTTAGCGATGGGGGTTCGAGTCGCAAAACCAAAGGGTCCAAATGTGGGTATTCTTTGTCCAATTCCGCCGACAAAACCGTCTTCGCGGGCGGTAAAATGGGCGAAGGTGCGGGGTGTGGCGGCTTCGCTGTGGATAATGGTTTCTGGGGTGAGGTGGAAGTATTCGCTGAGGCGCGCGATCGCCTTTTCGGTATATTCTTGTTTCAGATGTTGATAATCTTTTTCTGTCCCGTGCCACCATTTTCGAGTATCAGTAAATGAGGAGGCAATAATTGTCGCTTTTCCGGCTGGGGCGCGTCCGTCTCCTGGTTTACTAACTGAAACAAATAATGAGTTATTTTCGCCAATTTCTCCGTCATAATCATAGAAAAATTGTAAATGAGGCGGACAATTTTCCGGAATTGCGCTTGCTTCGACACCAAGATAAATTACAAATGCACCTGATGGTGAAGGTAGTTTATCTACTCTGCGTTTATAGCCAGGAAAAAGTAGTTTTGTCGTTAGTTGTTGTAGCCACGATTGCTTTTTCTGTAAAGAATTTTGAGAAGATTTCTCTACATGAGAATTTATGTCTAGCAATTTAACTAAATTGTGTACTGTAACATTAGCAACTACTTTATCGGCTGGTTCAAACCAAACTTCATTGTTTTTTTGGTTACGAATGCTAACTCCAGTTATTTTTCCTGAATTGGTATGAATTTTTTCGACAGTGTGACGCATTAAGAGTTTACCGCCGTATTTCTCTAAACCTTCCACCAGGCGATCGCTTAATACCTGCATACTGCCTTGTAAATGAGATAATCCTTGGGGTTCTTGAGATACTCCCAAGGCTGTTGCTGCATATAATAAAGCTGTTTCGTCGGCATCTACTTGGGAATAAAGTTTGAGTTGTAAATCTAAAAAGGTTCGTAGTCTTTTGTCCTGATAAATTCGATAGCTTCGTAAGGCATCACCGACGGTCATAAAAGTAAACGGAACAGTAATAAATGTATCTAATCTGAGGGCAGAAATTAACTGCCAAAGATCCCATAAGTTACGTGGTGGCAAGACAGGATCTCGGCTTTGAAATCGCCAGCTAGCGCGAAATAAAGTTGACATTAATTGCCAGAAAGGTTCGCTGCCGGGAAACTGTTTTTGTCTCTCGATTTGCCATTTTTTCGGGTCACGCCAAACGTTGATTGGTTGGGTTTCTCCTGGTAAGAATACGGCGCAAGCTGGGTCGCAAGGTGTGGCTGCTGGTAACTCTATTTCTAATTCGTCAAAGATGCGTTTGTGAATACCTCCAGACTCTAAACCTGCTACTTGGGTTGCACCCACATCAAAGGTGAATTCTCGTCGTTTGAAAGTTGAGGCACAGCCTCCGGGCGCGATCGCCTGATCTAAAATAAGGACATCGTAGCCTCGACGCGCGAGTAAGGCTCCGGCTGTCAGTCCGCCAATTCCCGCCCCAACGACAATTATCCGATTTTTTTGTTTTTTGTCTTGACTTTTTTGCATAAGTATGTATTAAAAAGTAAGTTTTCACCCGATCGCCAGTCCCCAGTCCCCAATCACCAGCCCCCAATCACCAGTCCCCAATCACATTGTAAACATTTGTTGAGAAAAATTAAGTAAAGAAGATCATAGAAATATCGAGCGCCAGCACCCAAAAGGGCATACCGCAAGGTCGGCGTAGTCATCACGTAATTCCCGAAGCTAGTTAAGATAAAAGCAGAATTAACAAATATTTGTAAATAGCGCATGACCTCAACTCTGCTTTCCACTCCAACCCTGAATACGCCCACCGTAAGACAACTGCCCAACGGCTTAACAATTGTTGCGGAACAAATGCCCCTCGATGCGGTCAGTTTAAACATTTGGTTCAAAGTAGGTTCCACAGCCGAACCCGATGCTATCAACGGGATGGCTCATTTTCTCGAACACATGGTTTTTAAAGGAACACCCAGGCTGAAAGCAGGAGACTTTGAACGTTTAATCGAAGAACGAGGCGCAGTCACCAACGCCGCCACGAGTCAGGATTATACTCACTATTACATCACCACTGCCCCCAAGGATTTTGCTCAGTTAGCACCATTGCAAATCGACGTAGTAGTCAATCCTTGCATTGCTGACGATGCCTTTGAACGGGAACGTTCGGTAATTTTGGAAGAAATTCGTCGTTCAGAAGATAATCCGCGTCGGCGCACGTTTTATCGAGCAATGGACACAGCTTTCGAGCATTTGCCTTATCGTCGTCCGGTATTAGGACCGACAGAGGTAATTTCTCAAGTTCAAGCGCAGCAAATGCGGAACTTTCACAGTCAGTGGTATCGACCGGAATTAATGACGGCGGCGGTAGTTGGTAATTTGCCTGTGGAGGAATTAATTGAGATTGTTAGCGCTGGATTTGAACAATGCTATAACGAAGCTGAATTGGCGGGGAAAATGCCTTGGTTAGGCGAACCAGAAACTTTCAGACCCGAACCCAGTTTTACCGAGATTGTGCGCCGAGAATATATTGACGAAAGCTTGCAACAAACTCGTTTAGTAATGTTGTGGCGAGTACCAGGAATGAACTCGGTTGATGAAACCTATGCCCTGGACGTTTTAGCAGCTATTTTAGGACAGGGTAAGATGTCGAGACTGTTCCGGGATTTACGCGAAGAACGGCAACTGGTAACTTCGATTGGTGTGAGTAACCTGACGCAATTAATTCAGGGAGCATTTTACATCTCTGCAATGTTACCAACGGAAAATCTGGCTGAAGTCGAAAAGGCGATCGCTGAACATATCCGCAAACTCAACAACGAACTCATCGCCGAAGCAGATTTAACTCGTCTCCGTACTAAAGTAGCAAATAGTTTCGTCTTTGCCAACGAAAAACCCAGCGATCGCGCGAACCTCTACGGATACTATCAATCCCAAATCGGAGATTTAGCCCCAGCTATCAATTATCCCGATCGCTTGAATGCGATCGAAGCGGTAGACTTACAAATAGCTGCACAGCGCTATCTCTCTCCCGATGCTTATGGTGTCGTTGTCGTCAAACCCGAATAATCCTTCATTCTTTGCTAGATTTAGAGACGTTATTCTCAACGTCTCTGTCATAATTGCTCAATAAATATGTGGAATAAAATCGCTGAACAAATTTCAACCCATACTCAAGAAAAATTTGAGCTTGAAAACCGTCGTTCTGTCGGTGGTGGTTGCATCAATCAATGTTATGCCTTAAAAGGACAATATCGCACCTATTTTCTCAAAATTAACTCAGCTTCCTTTGCCGATATGTTTGTCGCCGAAGCATTAGGCTTAAAACAAATGCACCAAACTCAAACAATTCGCGTTCCCAAACCGATTTGTTGGGGTACAGTAGACAAATCTGCTTATATCGTTATGGAATGGCTAGAATTTGGTTCTAGTAGTAGCCAAAGCGCTACCGAAATGGGGCGCAAACTAGCAGCTATGCACCAAACCAAAGGCGCAACTAAATTCGGCTGGGATACTAACAATACTATCGGTTCCACACCACAAATCAACACTTGGACAGAAAATTGGGCGGACTTTTTTGCCGAACACAGAATTGGCTATCAATTACGATTAGCAAAACGCAAAGGTGGTAGTTTTCCCGATCCTAACGAAGTAATCAGCCAAGTAAGATCAATTTTAGCAGATCGTCAACCGCAACCTTCTTTGGTACATGGCGACTTATGGTCGGGAAACGCAGCCTCCACCGTAGCAGGAGAACCAGTTATCTTAGATCCTGCCACATATTGGGGCGATCGTGAAGTTGATGTCGCCATGACTGAATTATTTGGCGGTTTTCCTGCTGCTTTTTATCGCGGTTATAACGAAGTTTGGCAATTAGATGAAGGTTACAAACAAAGAAAAACTTTGTACAATCTTTATCATATTTTAAACCATTTTAATTTATTCGGCGGCGGCTACGGTTCCCAAGCAAATCGAATGCTTCAGCAAATTATTAAATAGTGGTTTGTAAGGTTTTGACGTTCAATTTCGGTCAAGCTTTTTTCTGAGGAGGAATTAATTTATGCCTGCGATGGATTATGCAAAAATAGCTGATTTATACGACACTTATGTAGTTACCGATTTGGACGTACCTTTTTTTATTAACGAAACTCGAAAAGCTACTAACGTCCTCGAATTAATGTCCGGAACAGGACGCTTATCTATTCCGCTTTTAGAAGCAGGTGTATCTTTAACTTGTGTTGATAGTTCGCCAGAAATGTTAGCAATTTTTCGTCAAAAACTAGAGGAGAAAAAACTGGCAGCAACAGTTCGCGAAATGGATGTTTGTAACCTTGATTTTTCGCAATCGTTTGACTTAATTATTTTACCTTTTAACTCTTTTTCCGAAATAGTTAATCCTGACGAACAACGTCAAGCATTAAGGTCAATTTATAATTCTCTTGCTGAAAATGGACGCTTTATTTGTACGCTACATAATCCTGAAATTAGGCTACGTTCAATTAACGGACAACTAACTTTGCGGGGAAAATATTCTCTTGCTAATAACGAAAAAACCTTATTTCTCTGGAGTATTGAACAATATAATTTCGACAATCATCTTGTAACGGGAACTCAATTTTACGAAGTTTATGACAACCAGCAAATGATGGGTTATAAAACTTTTGTTGATATCCAGTTTTATCTTCATCAGCAACAAGAATTTGCCAAATTATTACATTCTGAAGGCTTCTCTGTTGTGAATTTGTATGGCGATTATGCTTATTCAGAATTTCAAGCCGAATTGAGTCCATTTATGATTTGGAATTTAGCAAAAAATGGGCGAAAATTATAAAAGTGGGATAGCATGAATAAATCTATTTCATAGTTTGAAAATACTATTTCAGAATTAGCGTAACGGTAAAGTAGATTTCATTGTCCTGCATATCTTTTTCAATCAATGAGCGTCGTTGTAAAGATTGTAACGCTCGAAAACATTCCGAAGGTGATAAAATGTTAGATGTGTTGGTACAGGGATAATGGCAGAAAGTGCTTATGATTTAGCAGTAAAATTAGGCGTAGTTGGGGCTGCGAAGGGTTTACCTGCTGACCTTAGTTTTAACCCAGATTATTTGAAAGATTTTGGAGGAAGTATGAGTCCAAAAGTCAAAGATGTTTTCACACAAATTGATAGTTTGAATAAGGAAGAACGGCTTGAAGTTTTACATTATTTAGAACAGCGCGTTCAGGAAGATGAGCGGGTTGAAGAAAGTCAATCTATTGATGCAAATTATGAACATTTGCTTCAGTATATTGCTGAAACAAAGAACAAAAAACGTCAGCGTTCCTTACAAGAGTTTCGTGGAATTGCACCCAATTTGTTAGAAGGTCAAGATGCACAGGAATGGGTTAGTCAGATGCGAGATGAATGGGAGGAACGCGAACGGGTATGGAGGAAGCCTAAGTGAAGTTAGATGAGGCGTTAGCGGGGGTCAAACGAGTCTTCCTTGAGACTGCTCCGGTTATCTATTTTGTTGAGGAGAATCCTGATTTTGTTGAGGTAGTACAGGTTGTTATTGATCAACTGATAGCTGGGGAAATAGAAGCAGTTATCTCTCCGGTGACATTTGCAGAGTGTTTGGTACAACCGATTAAAATGAAAGATATAAAATTGCAAGAAGACTTTGTTGATTTTCTCCTCGCTGGTGAACCGATTTTTATGGTTGATACTGATACGGAAATTGGCTATGAGGCTGCACATTTAAGAGCAAAGTATAATTTGAAACTTCCTGATGCGTTACAGGTAGCGACAGCAATTAGAAGTGGGTGTGAGGCGTTGTTAACCAATGATGACCAATTTCGACGGGTTTCTGAGTTACGGGTGTTGATGGTTGAGAATTTTGTGGAAGGGGATGTGTCTTAACGGGTGAGGAGAAGCAGTTAAAGTCTGGGTGGCGTGTGTGACGTTTTGAGCAAATGGCGGTCAATGTAAAGACCAAAATTGATGACCCTAGTAAGGCTGATGTGGATTATTATATCGGGTTAGAACACCTTGACCCAGATTCGTTAAAGATTCGCCGTTGGGGACATCCGAGTGATGTAGAAGCTCAAAAACTTGGCTTCAAAAAAGGTGACATTATTTTTAGTAGAGGATATTGAGCATTAATTATTCCTATTACCAGTTTAAAATTCTTCTTCCGGCTGGAGAATAATTAAATGATTACGCGCACGAGAAGCACCTACATAAAGCAAATTTCTTAGTTGGGGAATTTGATTTAACTCAGTTTCTACTAAGATTACTACTGGACTTTCTAGTCCTTTGAAATAATAAATTGTATTGCACAAAATCTCTTGACAATAAGGGTCTGGGTCTGCTTTAATTCGGAACTGTCCTGCAAGCTGATTTTGTAGTGATTGTTTCCGCGTGGTTGTCAAAATTGCAATTTCATCAGCTTTGACACCTTCATCAAAAACCAAACGATATAAAAGACGACCAAGTTGCCTTTTTAGGGCTTCGTTGTTGTTACTTGGATAAGTATAAAATTCTAGATCTCGTCCTTCTTCTCCTAAAACAGTAAGTGAATTTTCGCCACGATAATATTGTAACACATGGTCGTGAATTTTCTTCGTGTTGCGCCAATTTTCAGTTAAAACAAAAGGAGATATTTCTAATTCTGAAGGAAACTGATAACTTTTTTGCTGATAAAGATTTTGGTTATCATCATAAAAAACATAGAAAATGCCGTTATCTGGATTTGATAATAAACTTCTTAAACTTAACCACCAGTTAGTTTGAAAATCTTGTCCTTCATCGACAACAATTGCATCAATATTCCAGTTAAGTTTGTTCGCAGCATCTATAAGTAGCGAGGGGTAAATTTCATTGAAAAGAAGATTTTTAT
>JAWQFW010000151.1:0-13740 GCA_035968095.1 Oscillatoria sp. PMC 1068.18 | reverse complement strand
ATTTGAACAAATTAAACATTTAAGCATTTACCCTATTGACTTACCAACCTATTATGCTCAAGGAGAAAAACAGCCTCTAAACAAATTATTGAATGATTTAGTTCAAGAGACTCAGGAGTTTCTTCAATTGTTAGAGCCAGAAGAATTTATCAAAATTCTGAGGAACTTTTCTATTCAGAATCAAAAGAGATTAGATGTGAGCCATATTAGTAATTTTAATGTTCCTTATATCCAAGATGATCCTAGTACACTTGAACAAATTGCTGTCTACTATTTAGTTACACAAATATCGAACACAATAAATCCCATAAAGAACATATTTCTTGCAAGTCCAGAGGACAACCCTTTACTGAAGCAGTTCCCAGAATTAAAATCTAATATAGACAAGGATAACTTGCTTATTATTGATGATAGTTGTATCTTGCATGATTATGGTATCGAGTACAAAGACAAAATAATTCAATACCATCCTTGGATTAGGAGTAGATTTTTCACAAAATCCCATCATACTTTCTTGAATAAATTTATAGCTTGTTATCAGCAGACCAATTCAAGCAATAAATTTAGAATTGCAATAGATTATAATGCCAAACTCAAAACCAAAGAAGAATGCTACGATATTCAAAAATTTGATACTTGGTATGGCGCATTATTTAGTAAAGAAAAGTTAGATGATCCATTAATGACAGGCTATACTTGTATTTCTAATGAGCTAGAGAGTGAAGCAGAATACAAAATTGTAAGGACTGATTTCTTCTGGAGTCACAGTGCCGGGATTAAAACGTTTGAATTAGAAGAGTTATCAGATGTTTCAGAAGTTCGCGAATCTTATTACTTAAATCAATATTTGCATAGTGAGCGAAACACAAATCAAAAAATATTCCGTCATATAGATGGAGCTATGAAAGTTTACTTAGGAGACAAGTATCAAGAACGTATAGACTCAAAGCTGCCTCACAAAAATAGTTATAAAAAAATTAAGCTATGGAGGATTGACGTAAAAGAAGACTGCAATGGAGATATTGCTTTAGATGATTGGTTAGAACTTATCACCTACTTTTTTAAATATAATAAAGGGGTTGTTAGATACTTTAATAGTAATAAGGACTAAATAGACATATTGCAGAAATATATTTATGTAAGCATCCGCGCGGAAAAGTTTACCTATTCGTTTTTGCTGTATCCCTTGCTATATATATCAGAATTTCGCGATTTGGCAATAGGTAAACTATTCTAGATATGTGCTTATAGCTAATTAGTAATTGTAGTAATCGATGGACGTAGTAAACAAACTTTGGGGATTCTGTCATACCCTGCGCCACGATGGGATCGACTATGGCGACTATATCGAACAACTGACCTATCTGCTATTTCTCAAAATGGCAGATGAGAAGGGGATTGATATTCCAGAAATTAAAGTTTCAGAGGAAGAGATTAAGCCTGGGGACTGGAATAGTCTCAAAACCCTTTCGGGTAATGAGTTAACTGATCATTACCTTGATATCCTCCGTACCCTGCGAGAAGCCCCAGGACTACTAGGGGATATTTTTGCTCAAGCGATGCCCCGCTTTAACAACCCGGTCAATCTCAAACGCCTGATCAACATGATCGATCAAGAGGAGTGGACAGAGTTGGGGGTGGATGTCAAAGCGCAAGCCTTTGAGGGGTTGCTCGAAAAAGCAGCCAGTGAAGGCAAGAAGGGTGCAGGGCAATACTTTACCCCCAGGGTATTGATTCAGTCCATTGTGAGGTTGATGAAGCCTGACCCCAGAGACCATCCTGATTATCGCATTTGTGACCCTGCTTGTGGGACGGGGGGATTTTTGGTGGAGGCGTATCAGTGGTTAATGGATGAGACAGGGGGAGTATTTGACCGCAAGGAGATTAAGCGAATCAAAACCCAAACCTATTACGGGCAAGATTTAGTCCCTCGTCCCCGTCGTTTGGCGTTGATGAATTTGTTTTTGCAAGGGTTAGAGCCAAAGATTTATTTGGGGGATGCGATTTATGAAGCGGATCGCTCCGAGTCTTATGATTGTATTCTGACGAATCCGCCTTTCGGGACGAAGGGAGCAAAGCAAACCCCTCAGCGAGATGATTTTACCATCGCTACCTCAAACAAACAGTTGAACTTTATCCAGCACGTTTTGACCACGCTCAAGTTTGGGGGACGGGCAGCGATGGTATTACCGGATAACTGCTTGTTTGAGGACAAAGCGGGGGAAGTGCTGAAAATCGTGATGCAGGATTGTAATTTGCATACGGTGTTGAGGCTTCCCAGAGGGACGTTTACCCCCTATTCTCAAGGGGTGAAGGCGAATGTACTGTTTTTCCAGAAGGGATTACCCACAGAGAAGGTTTGGATTTTTGATGCGCGGTCTAATGTGCCAGGGGTCACGAAGAAAGAACGACCCTTAACACCAAAGCATTTTGCCGAGTTTGAGTATTGTTATGGAGATGACCCCAATGGGCGCAGTCACCGCTTGGATTTGGGCTTAGAGGGGCGATTCCGTTGCTTTAGTTTGGATGAAATCGCGGATCGCAATTACAAGCTGGATATTACTTGGATTAAGGATGATAGTTTGGAGAGTGCCGAGGATTTGCCCGAACCGCCAGACCTTGCAAGCGAGGCGATTACGGAATTAGAAGCGGTGGTGAATGATCTTAGGGATATTTTGGAGTTGATGGAATTGGATGAGGAATAATTAATGAAACAAAATACCTCTAGAGGGTGGATTTCCATAAATTTCATGGACGTTTTTGATATTCAAGGAGGTACTCAACCACCCAAAAAAGAGTTTATTTATAAAGAACAAGAAGGCTATATTCGATTGCTGCAAATTAGAGATTTTGGAGATAAACCTGTTCCCACATACATTCCGAAGAAGAAGACCTTGAAAATCTGCAATGAAGATGACATTTTAATTGGCAGATATGGTGCATCTGTAGGAAGAATATGTACTGGTATGCCTGGAGCTTACAATGTTGCTCTAGCCAAAGTAATAGTACCTTCCCAGCTATATAAAAAATTCGTTTATTTTTTGCTACAGTCCGATGTATTTCAAAAAGCTGTTTTAAGTACAGAACGTTCGGCACAAAATGGATTTAACAAAGAAGATTTATCTGAAATACCAGTTCCCCTTCCTCCCCTCAATGAACAAAAACGCATTGTAGCGAAACTTGAAAAGCTATTAGCGAAAGTAGAGGCTTGCCAAGAGCGACTAGACCGAATCCCCACCATTTTGAGTCGCTTCCGTCAATCCGTCCTTGCTGCTGCTTGTTCCGGTCGCCTGACAGCCGATTGGCGAGACACAGATCATTCCCATGAATATGATTATCCTATTACTTGGAAAGAAGTTATCTTAGGTGATATAGTTAAAAACTTACAACAAGGATGGAGTCCTAAATGCGAAATACATCCTTCTCCATCAAATGAAGTTTGGGGCGTAATTAAAACAACTGCGGTTCAATCCCTTAATTTTGTTGAGTCTGAGAATAAGAAATTACCAGCACATCTAAAACCAAGAACTGATCTTGAGATTCAAAAAGGTGATGTTCTTATTACAAGAGCAGGCCCAAGAGCTAGAGCAGGTGTTACTTGTCTAGTTTCTTCAGTCCGTCCAAAATTGATAGTATGCGATAAGGTATATCGCTTTCATGCGAAACAATCAGACATCCTCGCGGAATATCTAGTCTATTATCTTAATTCTCCTTCTGCCATTTCTATCATTGACGAATTAAAAACAGGAATTTCTGATAGTGGTGTCAATCTAACTCAAAAGAAATTCTTGGCTCTTACTCTATGTATTCCACCACCAGCCGAACAACAAGAAATCGTCAAACGAGTTGAAACCCTCTTTCAAAAAGCTGACCGAATCGAGCAACGCTACCACAAAGCCAAAGCCTATGTTGATAAACTCACCCAATCCATCCTCGCCAAAGCCTTTCGCGGTGAACTTGTCCCCCAAGACCCCAACGATGAGCCAGCATCCGTCCTCCTAGAGCGTATCCGCACCGAAAGAGCCAAACAGGAAACGGAAGCCAAAGCAGCCAAAAAGTCCAAGAAAGGAAGCAAAGGAGGGCGCAAGAAAAAGAAACCTGCCGAACCCAAACAATTAGAGATTCCAGGAATAGATGTTTGTTAAGTCTTCCAGAAAAATCTAGATTTATTAGCCAGACTCAAGCTAAGATGTAGTTTATCTGATCTAGCTGAACTGGATAAAATGCCTGAATCTCGACAGTCAGAAGCAACGGCACAAATTCGTCTGATGGGGCAAGAAATGGAATCCCATGAAGTTCCCATTAGTATTTTAGTGCCTACTTTAGCCGGATTTCAGCAGATTATTTATCTATTAGCGACTGCTCAAGAGAAACGTACCATAGGACAACGCTTCAGAGTCTCCCAAGAAATTCAGCAACGCTACAGTCTACGTTGTCAGATTCCTCAACCTGGAAGCTATGCAATCCCCCTTGTTCTTAAACCGATCATGGAAAGCCAATTATCTATGTTCGGTAACTATGAGAAAGTCATGGAGAATTTAGATAGCTTTTTTTCGAGTCTTAGCCAAGATAGTTTTGACCCAATTCAAAATATATTCCCTGACTCTAAGTTAAGAAATCGAGCCTTGCGGGAAGTCCGTAAGTTGCTTCCTAAAGCTGGCGAAAACTGGAAGTTAGGTTTCTCTCGTCAAGGAGATCAAGAGCATACTGTCAGCCACGAGACTGCTACCTACATTGATCGTTGGCTCACTCAGGATACACCAGAAGACGCAGTAATGACTGTCACAGGTGAGTTGATTCGGATTGACTTTGATAAGCGTACTGTTGTTTTACGCTATCCACCAACTCATCAAGAAATTGAATGTATTTATATAGAAGATTTAGAAGATTCGCTGATCGATAATCGTCGGCAAATGATTCAAGTGACAGGAAAGTTTACCCTGGGCGGCGGTGGACATCCTACGAAGTTAACAGATGTAACCAATATAGAGCCTGTTGATCTCTCTCCAATTTCGATTACTAGAGTTTTCTTAGAAGCAGAAGGGAAAGAACTTATATTTCGTCAACCATTGCGTCTGACTCCTTCTATGGATGAAGAAACCAGTCAACTTTTCATAGTAGAAGATGCTGAAATAAATCTCTATGCCTTTGCCTATAACCGTGATGAACTTATTTATGAAATTAATGAGCAAATTACAATGATGTGGGAAGAGTATGTTGAAGCTGATCCGCAGGATTTAGCCTCAGACGCTCGACAGTTGAGAGAAAAACTACTGGAAAAAATACAAGAGGGATAGAATGCCACGTCAGAAGGCTAAAGTAGAATCTGCTTTACAAGCAAAAGGCTTCCAGCAATCAGAAAAACATCATCATTACTTTGTCTATTACACTACTGACGGTAAAAAAACGACTGCAAAAACAAAAACAAGTCACACTAAAAAGATGAAAGATATTCCCGATAATCTTTTAAGTCAAATGGCAAAACAGTGTCAGATAACCAAGCAAGAATTTTTGGACTTAGTTGACTGCTCTCTTAGCCGAGATAAATATGAAAAGATTCTTCAGGATAGAGAGATTATTTAATAATACTTCAACGAACAGACATAGTTGAAGCAAAAGATACTGCCTCAACAGGCGATTCAAACCCTCTGTAACAAACTTAAAACCTAAGAAATCTATCAAAATAAACAAAACCATTTTGATTCGTCTAGGATTTATAGCGATCGCAGATTACGATCTCAAAATTTCCCCTAGCCCTGCAAGATTCACGATTTTATTATAGTCACGATTCATGACTTAAATGCCAGCTAATCCCAACCAAGCAATAGACAGAAAACTCCGAGAAGCACACCATAGAATAGATGCGCTGAGAAACATACCCTTGGAGCCATTAGACTACTGTCAACGCTGGGTAAAAATTTCCCCAGACGATCGCGGATATCGTAAAGCCTGTGTCGAAGCTATAGCAGAAGCTACAGGACTTAGCCCCAGAACAGTTAACAACTGGGGCAAAAACTTTGAGAAACGACCGGACTATGCCCTTCACTCCTTGCGGATGGCGGATATGCTCAATCAGATCCGTGAAATCATCACACCTCCCGACTATCCCCAAAAATAGTTTAGTCGTAAATCGTGACTAAAAATCTTGCTTTCTCCCACTAGATTCCCTATCCTAAATGCCATAGCATTAAACAGGGATCTTGTTGGACACATCGCGCTTCGATCAACTTCGTCACCTGCCCCTCGAACCGATAGACTATTGCCAACGTTGGGTCACACCAGACCCCAGCCGGAACTATCGGCAAGTTTGCATCAACGCGATCGCCAATGCCACCGGACTCAGCCCTAACACGATCAAAGATTGGGGCAAAAACTTCTCGCGCCGACCTCAGTACGCCACTCGCCTCCTCCGCTACGCTGACCTGATCAACCAATTCAAACAGTTAAGTGAAACTGGAGAAGTTAAGCTTCCCTCCAACTTTCCCAGAGAGTAAACGATCGCGATCCACGATCAACTAAGCCGAAAACCCCTTGTAGTCCGTGTGAATCGAAAACTAGGCTAGAAATATTACTACCCGTTGTAACCATGTTGATAGCTCCGATTCCTGCCACAGACCGCGAAATGAATTTAATTAGCACCTTTGACATTACTAAGTATCCACTTCTCGATATTCTTCGAGATGTTTCTTTAGGCAAAATTCAACTGCCAGACTTTCAAAGGGATTGGATTTGGAACGATCAACAAATACGGAAAGTTTTAGCCAGTGTCTCTTTAGGGTATCCTATTGGTGCAGTGATGATGCTTCAGCAAGCGGATCAACTCCAGTTTAAGCCTCGTCCCATTGACTGCGTTTACACTCATCAGCTACAGTCTCCCAAGTTCTTAATCCTAGACGGTCAACAAAGACTGACCACACTCTACAAAGTCCTAGCATCTGGACAACCCACAGCAATTCGCGACCCTAAAAAACGTCACCTGAGTGAGCGCTGGTACTATCTCGATCTTCAAAAATGCATTGATCCCCATTGCCCTCGGATCAATGCTATTCTTTCCCTACCAGAATCAAAACGAATTCGTCCTTTTCAAGGATGCAGCAACGGAATTAACTGCTCAACTCCAGAAGCTGAATATGAACACCTGCTGTTTCCCCTTTCTCAACTCACTAACTTTTCCACCTGGCGCAGCAAATACTCCCGTTATTGGGAATACGATGCTGATAAACTCAAACTTCTCGATACCCTAGAACTCGAAGTCCTGAAAAAGTTTGAACACTATCAAATTCCTGTGATTCAACTACGGGACTTTTTACCCAAAGAAGCAGTCTGTGAAGTCTTTGAAAATAGCAATACCTCTGGCTGCGACCTCAACTTCTTTGACTTAATGAGTTCCAGCTATTGCGCTGAAAACTTCAGCTTGCGAGATGACTGGAAAGATCGAGAAGCCCAATTGCAAACCTTGAAAGTCCTCCGCCTACTTCGTCATACTGATTTTCTCCAAGCGATCGCGCTGGTCAGCACTTATTCCCATCGTCTTGAAGCTTTACAGAACGGAAATTGCAAAGACAAATTGCCAGCGATCGGTTGTAACCGTAACGATGTTCTTGCACTCAGTAAAGAAGACTATCAGCAATGGGCAGACCCAGTAACCAAAGGCTTTCAGAAGGCTGCACGCTTTCTGCACGGACTGAAAATCTTCGATGCGAAGGATTTAGCCTATCCCAGTCAACTGGTTGCTCTGAGTGCCATGTGTACCATAATAGACGACAACTGCTTCAACTCCGAGCAAACTCGCTCGAAACTGGTTCAGTGGTTCTGGTCAGGCTTATTTGGGGAAGTTTACACAGGCTGGCACGAAACTAAAACAGCAAGAGACTTTGTTGAAATACCTAAATGGTTAGTTGGCGGTCCAAAACCCCAAACTGTGGTCAATGCTACGCTCACCCCAGAACGCTTACAGAGGGTCAGAAAGCGATATGGTGCAGTTTATCAGGGTTTTGCTGCCTTACTTCGGAGCCAAGGGGCAGTTGATTTCATCACTGGGGAAGCAATTAATGATGTTCTCTATTTTGAAGAACAGATCGATTCCCATCATATTTTTCCTGCGGCTTGGTGTCGCAAACAGGGCATCGACTCGAAACGTTATAATTCTTTGATTAACCGCACTCCTCTAAGTGCTAGAACTAATAAAAAAATTGGCAGTAAACCCCCTTCTGCTTATCTGCGCCAATTTGAAGAAGCAGGAACACCCCGCGAAAAGATCGAGATGATTTTGCGATCGCACGCTATTGACCCTGATGCCTTACGTCGAGATGACTTTGAGCTATTCTACCAAAAGCGGTTGGTTGCTCTGTTACAGCTTATTGGCAAGGCGATGGGTAAATCTCTTCTACCTGAAGCTTATTATTTGGAGATGAACGGGAATGACAATGGTCATCACATCCATCCTGAAATGATCGATTATTATCTCGATCGTCTCGATCTCTGGGGCGATCGCGATGCCTAAAGTTAAAACTCGATCGGCTTAGATTCAATGGCTTAGGAAAACATGATTTTGAGATTCGCTGCGATCGCCAACAACTTGATTGGTTTCAACGTTTCTTTGAAGACCAAGTTTTCCTCGTCCCCACAAACGTTTATACCAAGGCAATTCTGCCATCATTGTTGGTGTTCGTCTCGGTTTAGAAAAACCTGCTACTCTGGCGATTGTTAATGGAATTACTAACGAAGTTTTAGCCTATCGAAGTATCAAACAATTACTTGGCAAGAACTACCCTCTTCTCAATCGCCAACGTCAACAGAAGCAAAAACTATCTCATCTACGCCACAAAGCCCAAAAACGGGAGGCTGATAATCGGTTTGGTGAATCAGAATTAGGACAATATCTCGATCGCCTTCTTGCTAAAGCGATCCTTGATACTGCCCAAACTTATCACGCTGGAAGCATCGCTATTCCTAACCTTAAACAAGTACGCGAAATCCTCACGAGTGAAGTTCAAGCCAAAGCCCAACGGAAAATTCCCGGTTATAAAGAAGGTCAGCAAGAGTATGCTAAACAATATCGAATTAATGTCCTATCAATGGAGCTATGGTCGCTTAATTGACTCGATTCAACAAGCTGCTTCCCAAGTTGGAATTACGATCGAATCTGCGAAACAGTTTACCCAAGGAACTGCTCAAGAACAAGCTAAAAATCTCGCGATCGCCGCTTATACTTCTCGCCTCGAAAAAGTTAACTAAAAGATACCTAATTGTACATTGACAATTAAATACAAAGATCCTAAATTAAAAAGATAATAGCGTCGCAGTCCATATCTATATGCTTGATGTCGTAAGACGTTACATAAGATAAAATAGAGGAAAAAAGAGTTATCAAAGGAATTGATTAGCTTAATTTTCAAGATTCTTATTTTATTTTTTATTGACAATTTTCATGTTAAGTTTTTTCCCTAACCCTTACCCAGATGAGCTACTTTACAGCGCTTTAGCTAGATATCATATTCGTAGTGGAAACGCTAGTCCAAAAATAACCCTCAAAGAACTGTTTAATGATACAAATACTATTGCTACTGCTGACCTTCCCTCTAATCTTGACGCTTTAATTAATCAACTTCCTTTACTTTCTAACTACACAACAGATGAGTTAATAAACAATAATACTCTTTATCCTTTCTATTCCCTATTTTTACCAAAAGAACGGGCTATTACTATTAAAAACTCTATGAAAGCAAATTATGGAGGTAATATTCATACCCGTATTGGTATTGCTGCAAGTTCTATTCCCATGTCTCAATTTTTTCGCTTTTGTTCAGAGTGCCTCAAAGAAGACGAAAAACAGTATGGAGAGACTTATTGGCATCGCATCCATCAAACTCCAGGAGTATTAGTTTGTCCTCATCATGGTACTCCTTTACACAATAGTACAGTTGCTTTTCAAGGACTTAACCAACATGAATATGAAGCAGCTAGTATAGAAAATTGTCAGAAAAATACTTCGATTCCTGATTACAGTCCTAAAGTGTTAAAAACACTATTAAAACTTGCTCAAGATATTGCTTGGTTATTTGAGAACGTACAATCACCTCAATCATTTGATTGGTATCGTCAACGTTACTTAGACTTACTTATTGATAAAAAACTAGCCACTGCATCAAGACGAGTTCATCAAAAAACCTTAATTGACGAATTTATATTCTTTTATGGACGAGAAAGTTTAGAACATTTACATTCAACAATAGACTTTGAAAATAATAGCAATTGGTTATCAAATATAGTCAGAAAAAACCGTAAATCTTTTCATCCCATTCGTCATTTATTGACGATAATTTTTTTGGCTGGTTCAGTCAAAGCTTTTTTTAAGAATAATAATATTTATCAACCCTTTGGTAAAAGTCCTTGGCTATGTTTCAATGGCGCAGTTGACCACTATTTACAACCTGTGGTGACAGACGTACAAATTAGTCACTGTTTAGAGAATAAGAAACCATTAGGAACCTTTACTTGTTCTTGTGGAATGGTTTATAGTCGTACTACTTTAAAAGAAAATCAAGATGAAAACTATCGTGTTGGTAAAGTCATTGCCTACGGCGTAATTTGGGAAAAACGGTTACAAGAATTAGTAGAAATTGAAAAACTAGGATTAAGAGCAACAGCAAGGGAGTTAAAAGTTGACCCTCGCACAATTAAACGCTATGTTACCCAACTCGGATTGAATGCTCTCTGGTCATCTTATCAAACCAAAGATAAGGTAGTAGAAATTGAAAATATTGATGCTCTTAGAGAGCAAAATCGTCAGCAATGGTTTACCCTTCAGAAAAACCATCCCAATGAAACAAAGACTACTCTTAGAAATCTATCACCTTCTGTCTATATTTGGTTATATCGGAATGACAAAGACTGGTTAAACGAGCATTCACCAGCACTACAGAAACCTATTTATACCAATAATCGAGTCAATTGGTCAGAAAGAGATCAAGAGATAAAAAGTCAGGTAGAAACTGTGGTTACTCAACTATTAAATCGTGAAGTTCCCGACAGAATTACTATCAGTAAGATTGGTAGGATGACAGGATTAAAAGCAACTTTAGAAAGAAAATTAGATAAATTACCCTTGACTCAAGCTTATTTGTCAGAAGTAGTAGAATCGGTTGAAGTATTTCAAAATAGGCGTATTAACTGGGCTATTAAAGAAATTAACAGACGAGGGGAAGAAGTTAAGACGTGGAAAGTAATGCGATTAGCAGGTATGAATAAACACGAATTTGAGAGGGTAGAGAAGATGGTTTTGAGTATGAAAAAAAATATCATTTAGTGTTTTATACATGAGTTCTAGTTTGAATTTGGAGTTGTGTCATAATATTTTGTACTTCAGTGTAAACATCTGCTGTTTGTGTGGCATCTTCAAGGCGTACAACCACCGCATAAGGTACAGGTTCAGGATTGTTACTACCCCATTTTTTGTATATTGCAATAGCTAATGTGTAGCAGTTTTGGCTATATTCAGATTTGTATTTTTTCCACTCGCATATTCCATGTTGAACTGTTCCTCTAGAACGTAGCTTAATACCGGGTTCAAATCTTAATTCTTTAGGATTTTCTACAGTCTCCTCATCATTCTCCTCTTCTTCTACTGACATAGACTTAATCACTTCTTCTTGTTCTAAATCTCCTCACGCTCTTTGAAGGCTTGAAATAGCCTTTTAAGTTGTTTTTCCGCTACCATCATCTCATGTCATGGCTCAAGTTCACACTCAGAGACCCACCCAAGAAGTCAAATGTGTCTCCGATTATCTATAGGTTATGTTAAAGTTACTGTCTATGAATTTCTTAAATTTTAACGAAAGCCAGTCATTGCAGCCAACAAAAAATCTGGATTTTACCTCAGTCTGACAAAAGAGAGCTAATTAGGGTTTGCTGAACAAATGCCAAAGTCCTTACAGCATAGGTATTTGAGCCTTATTTGAGAAGCCAAAAGTGCAAGCACGACTATTCTTTGAAGATCGGATCTCGCCCTATATTGCCCTATAGATGATACGCGATCGCGCCCTAATGCCTTAGAACACCAAAAACGACCCTTGCACTTTTTTTCAAAAAAAGATGCTCGTAACTCTTGTCTAGACTACGTTACAGAGGTTCTTCAGCAAACCCTAATTAGTAATTAATTACTAATTATTGGAACACTGAATCTAGAAAACTTACCAACTTTATTATCTAGCAAAATTGAGTTTAACATAAACTTAGGTGATTGATTGGTAGAAACTTACCAACTTTATTTTTAGAAAAGGCGTGCTATGGCATGAGAAATTGATACTTTTAAAAGAGGAAACTTACCAACTTTATTATCCTCCTACAACAAGGTAATCTGGAACTATATAGTTAACCTGTAAACGCTTCTAACCAAAAAATAAACTACAAAAGTCTTCCAAACTTTTGTAGTTTTCCTAACTTTTAATCAGCATTTTCTCCAGGAATACTACTGACAAATTTAGCCAAAGAATCGACCGTCAACGCTACATCCATCAATTCTTCTAATTGTGAGACATTACAATTTTTCAAACTTGTTTCTACCGACTCCGGAACCGACTCAAACCGCCGTCGCAATTGACGTAGTAACTGTTCCAAAGAACCTTGTTGAAGACCTTGTTGAAGACCTTGTTGAAGACCTTGTTGAAGACCTTGTTGAAGACCTTCTTCGATACCCTCTTGCTTTGCCATTCTTTCAATTGAACTGAGATAAGGCATTTGTCTTTCCTCCTGATATTGATCAATTTCTTGCCGAAAATCTCTTTCTAACTCTGCGGGTAATACCATTACCCAATCAATAAAACGAAATAAATCAATAATTTGTTGTCGTTGAAATCCTCGTTCATAAAGTCTTCTTGTTAAAGACAGTTTTGTACTTTTGCGTTCTTCCTGTTGACCACGAGTTTCTTGGGATTTCAGATGAGCCATAACCACAGTAGCAAAAGGGTTTTGATTTTCCTCTAAATCTTGCCAATTTTCTTTGTATTCTAGTAATTTTGCTACCAAAAATTTTAGCTTGACTTCACACCCCAATAGTTCATAATAGTATTCAGTTGGTTTCCAACTTGGTCTTTCGTCAGTCAGGACGGCAAAACTAGCTACTTTACGGTCATAACGGTCAGAGATACGATAATTATATCTCCACATCCGTTGAGCGAAGTCTGGTTGGGGTTGATTTTGGATTTCTATATGCACTAGCACCCAGGTTTGTTCGCCATTTTTGAGCCATACTTGAGCTAGTTTATCGGCTATCCGTTTTCCGGTTTCTGCTTCTCGCACTATCTGCTGTAATTCGGTGTCGAGAAAGTGGTATTCTCGATCCCAATTAATTTGATTATAAGCGTCGGAAAAAAAGAAAGCAAAGAATTCCTCAAAATAGCTGTTGAGGATATCTTTCCAAGGATTATCAAAGTCGGTTGTTTCAGAATTTGCTTGGGTCATAAATTCTATTTTATCCCGAAACTAGATGTCATTAATTACTAAAAAGCAAGATGCTATTATTGGCTGTTTATAAAGTTGGTATTCCTCAACTTTGGATTAAGAATTTATGGGAGTTTCCTAGAAGTGTGGATTGGATGGAAAGTTTGGGGAGAAAATTAACTGATGTGACGGTAAGCGGCAGATTACAAAAACCATTATTATTGTCATTTGAAGTAATTTTTATCCGCAATTTAATATTTTTAGTTATCGTGCTTTTTCACGGATTGCGCCGTTTATTTC
>JAWQFW010000150.1:0-13773 GCA_035968095.1 Oscillatoria sp. PMC 1068.18 | reverse complement strand
TAGAAGAGATTTTAGGCGATCGCTACTACCCCGGTCAACCCAGTCCCGAATTAGAATCAGAAACTTAGCATTTTTCGGCTCAAAAATCAAGAAAATCGCAGCCAAAGTAAGAAAAATTATCATTAAATTTGAGATCGACCTAATTTTTTCTTAAGTAAAATTAGCTTACTCTGGAAGAAAATCAGGATTGAAAATTTGCGCGATTTGAAAAGGACAATTAACCGGAAAAATTGCTAGAGAAAGTTCCGTTTCTGTTGCAGCCAAATCTCTAGCATCAGCGTAACATTCCTCAAAAATAGTAACTAAATAACTCCTCAAACTAGGACTATCAGCGAGAATTTTCAAGCAACGACGGCGATGTTCTTTAATTGAACCTAACCAACTTCCACAGCGTTTTTCTGGTTGATATTTCCACTTCAATAAATGTGCTAATAAAACCCGTAAATTGCTTGCTAAAGAACGGTGGTCACTTTTAACAATTCCTTCTAATTCGCTAATTAAATAATCGCAATCTAAATTTTCTAATTGTTTATCTTTGAGATAATTTATTTGTTCAGCTAACCAAGCAAGATAATCAGTATTATACAGTGGACTAGCCATTCTAACTTCTCCAAAATTCCTCAGCTATCGATTAACTTTATTTCATTTTTACACTAATTGATACATCGCAGCGTATTCGCTTAACATTTCGTCGGAGGAGAGACTTTCACCTTCAGTTTGGGGAGTCCAAAGTAACTCAAATTTCATTAAATAATCAGACCGCATTGCAGCAAGTTTTTCTAAAGCTGCTTTTAACTCATTTACAGTACGAATTTCCCCGAAAAGTGGTTGGTCGTCGGCTGTACCTGCGAGTAATGTGACAACTAAATAAGAACCTAAATTAGCGCTGCTACTATTAATTGTTCTCGTACTAATTCGACCGCTAACATTAACTAAACTTTCGTGGCTAAATTTGCTGCGTTCGGATAAGGAAATTCTGTTAAATGCCGTTTCCGCGTTTTCGATATTAATTGACTCGGAACTAGAGGAAACGTGACTCCAGTGGTCAGACTTTCGTAATAAGATTAAAGCTGATTCTTGCAACAATTCCATTAGTCCTGCTTCGGTTTCGGTATCAACATTGAGACTAAGTTGAGATAGTTCTGTTTGGACACCAGTAGCGGTAGCTAAAAGGGCGACTTGGAGTTTGGAAATGGTGACAATATCGTTGTCGCGTTCGTTTGCAACTGCGTTAGCAACTGTGTTGTTGTTACTATTGCTAGACATCAAGCTTTTGAGAATGAAGAAGAAAACGCTAAATGTGATTAGACCAAGGATTAAGAATAAGCCAAATACTAACAGGTTAGCGACCCAGTTTGAGTTTTGAGAATCGCTGTTGGTGTTGGGAGTTGTGTAATCGCTGTTGGTGTTGGGAGTTGTGTAATCGCTGTTGGTGTCGGGAGTTGTGTAATCGCTGTTAGTGTTAGGAGTTGTGTAATCGCTGTTAGTGTTAGGAGTTGTGTAATCGCTGTTAGTGTTGGGTGTGGTGTAATCGCTGTTAGTTTCGGGAGTTGTATAGTCGCTGTTAGTTTCAGGGGCAATGTATTCGCGATCGCTACTAGAGCTATTATTAGGAACAACGATTATTGTCGTACCACCAGAAGAACCAGAATTACTCGGATAAACTGGAGTCGGACGAGTATTTCGAGGAGAAATAGTGGTTGAACGACTTGGCGAACTACTGCTAGAACTAGGAGAAGTAGTGGTTGAACGACTTGGCGAACTACTGCTAGAACTAGGAGAAGTAGTGGTTGAACGACTTGGTGAACTACCGCTAGAACTAGGAGAAGAACGTTGAAACGAACCGCCACCGCTACGCCCGCCGCTTTGTTTCGCCTCAGCTTTTTCGATCCCGATTTCTACCGAGTTAAATTGATTAGTTAGGGGGAAGTGAATTTTAACGCTATTAATCAACGCCAAGGAAACGGCTGTAACGAGGAGAAAGTGAATTTTTGGTTGGCTTGACATCGGTAGTTGTGTTGATGGAGAGAAACTTAACTCCAACTTAGCCTTTGCCAACAGGAATGTCGATGTCGCTAACAAATATTACTCTGATGTTTCCGAGTAATCAGGATTAGCCTTTAACCATTCTGTATATAAATCCGGACGGCGATCGCGAGTTCGTTGTCTTTGTTGTTGTTTACGCCAACGATCGATTTCGGCGTGATTTCCCGATCGCAACACTGGTGGAACTTCCCAATCGCGAAACACTGGCGGTCTAGTATACTGAGGATAATCCAGCAAACCCGCTTCAAAACTTTCGGCTTTGAGAGATTCCTCCTTTCCCACAGTTCCCGGTAACAAGCGAATCACGCCATTAATCAAAGCTAACGCCGGAATTTCCCCACAGGTGAGGACAAAATCACCCAAAGACACCTCACGATCTACCAAATAGCGAACGCGATCGTCTACACCTTCGTAATGTCCGCAAATTATCACTAACTGGGCATAATTACTAGCCAATTCAACTAATAATTTTTGCTGAAGTGGTTCACCTTGAGGGGACATCAAAATTATTTGTCGCCGAGGTAAAACTGGTAACGACTCCACCGCCGCAAAAATCGGTTCCGGCTTGAGTAACATTCCCACACCACCACCATAAGGTTCATCATCGACACGGCGATGTTTATCTTCAGTAAAATCACGAGGATTGATTAAATTTACCTCAGCAATTTGTTTAGCTAGTGCTTTACCGAGCAAACTAGAATGCAGAGGCGAAGTAAAAAAATCCGGAAACAAGGTTACAATATCTAATCGCACACTAAAACCAACGAATCAGGAGTAGAAACGCAATGCTGTCCGACTTCAATCAACTTAAGCAACTTAGAAGCATTTATTGAAGGTAAATTTCAACCGCTCGCTTCCTCAATATTTGTAGTGGAACACCAAAAGCCTACTTATGTCAAGTTATGAGCATGAAGTTAACATTTCCGGAAAAAAATCCCACTCAGAAGCGATCGCTAATAGCTCATCAAGTACACCTTGTGTAATAATAGTGTAAATTTTAGCAAAGCTCTCCATAATCATTCATACCAAAGTCAAAGGGAATAGTGAGTCAACTAAGGAGTTTAGTTTATTGAATCGTTTTTCTACTTAATGGTCACTAATCAAAAATAAAATTGCAATTTCTTGGCTAATCTGTGTACTTCCAAAAGAATTATCAAGCTAGCCTTGAGTAAAAGCTTAAATCATTATATAGTGCTTATTTTATCAGTACGACAAGAAAATATAAATAAGATTTATTTGCCCTATGCTCAAAAGCGAAGTTATGCTACACATCGATTCTCAAGCCCAAAAAGTAAGTATGTCTCAATCAACAAAAACTGCAATCCTGGTAATAGGAGGTGCGGAAGATAAAGTTCATGGTAGGGAAATTCTCCACACTTTTTTCGAGCGTGCAGGAGGAAAAGAGGCATCTGTAGGAATCATTCCCTCAGCATCCAGAGAACCAGGGATAATCGGTAGCCGCTATCAACGTATTTTTGAAGAAATGGGTGCTAAAGAAGTCAGAATCTTAGATATCCGCGATCGCGCTCATGGAGAAGACCAATATTACATCGAGTATGTGCAAAATTGTACCGGAATTTTTATGACCGGAGGCGACCAATTACGTCTCTGTGGATTACTAGCAGATACTCCGTTAATGGAAGTTTTACTCAAGCGAGTACATATGGGTGAAATCAGTTTAGCTGGAACTAGCGCAGGAGCGGCGGTGATGGGATATCACATGATTGGTGGTGGTGGTAGTGGCGAATCCCCGAATCGCGCTTTAGTCGATATGACAGTGGGATTAGGAGTAATTCCGGAAGTAATTGTCGATCAACACTTTCACAATCGGAATCGGATCGCTCGTTTACTGAGTGCCTTAGCCATGAATCCCGATCGCATTGGAGTAGGAATCGATGAAGATACTTGTGCAATCTTTGAACAAGATGGTGTATTGCGCGTCATGGGTAGAGGTACGGTGATGATTATCGATCCCACCGAATTGTCTCACACAAATCAAGCAATGGTCGGAGCAACCGATCCTCTGAGCTTACACAACTTGCGCGTACATCTTCTGTGTCATGGCGATCGCTATCACCTCCAACAGCGACAACCAATGTCCCCCGATTTACAAGAACGTCTGAATGCTATTTCGGAGTCTGATTAAACTACCTAGCACCACCAGACAGATCATCAATTTAGGTAATTCCTCGGCATAGTTAAACTGGGGTGGCGAGATCGGGAACTCGCGATCGGCAAAACACAATCCGAGATTCCTCGATCCCCAATTTCTGTTCTGGCAATTTTTCTCAAACTCTCATACCTAGAGAATGATTTTTCAAATAACTGTTCGTCACGAACAGTTGAGCATCTTTTTTAAACGAGAAAATAAAAAACGCCTTATTTTCGCTTCCTCGGTGTGACACTCAATAAATTATGAAAATTCTCAGAACTAATACTCTACGTGGTCCGAATTATTGGAGCATTCGCTACCAAAAATTAATTCTTATGCGTCTCGATTTAGAGGAACTCGCAGAAAAACCCTCCAACGAGATTCCCGGTTTCTACGAAGCAGTCAGTAAAGTGCTACCTAGTTTAGTCGAACATCGCTGTTCTCCAGGTTGTCGTGGTGGCTTCTTGATGCGGGTGCAAGAAGGAACCATGATGGGACATATCATCGAACATATTGCCCTCGAACTGCAAGAACTCGCAGGAATGTCGGTCGGATTTGGTCGCACCAGAGAAACCGCCGAACCAGGAGTTTACAATGTCGTCTTTGAATACGTTGAAGAACAAGCGGGACGCTACGCAGGTAGAGCCGCAGTCAGATTATGTCAGAGTATCGTCGAGACAGGTACTTATGCTGAAGCTGAGTTAGAGCAAGACTTAGCAGACCTCAAAGATATCTACGCGAATGCGGCTTTGGGTCCTTCGACAGAAGCGATCGTCAAAGAAGCCGAAGCCCGCAAAATTCCTTGGCTACAACTAGGTGCTAGAGCCATGCTTCAGCTAGGGTACGGAGTCAACCAAAAGCGCTTACAAGCTACCTTAAGCGATTATTCAAGTATCTTGGGCGTAGAACTAGCTTGTGATAAAGAAGGGACAAAGCTAATTTTAGAAGATGCAGGTGTTCCCGTCCCGCGTGGAACCGTGATTCAATATCTCGACGACTTAGAAAACGCGATCGAAGATGTGGGTGGGTATCCCATTGTCATCAAACCTCTCGATGGGAACCACGGACGCGGAATCACCATTGACATCAACAGTTGGGAAGAAGCTGAAGAAGCCTACGATCTTGCTAGTGCTGCTTCCAAAACCCGCACTGTAATTGTTGAACGTTATTACCAAGGCAGCGATCACCGCGTCCTGGTTGTGAATGGTAAAGTCGTGGCTGTTGCTAATCGAGTTCCTGCTCGTGTGGTTGGTGATGGTAACTTGACCATTGAAGAATTGATTGAGAAAACCAATCTTGACCCCAATCGCGGCGAGGGACACGATAATGTTTTAACGAAGATTGTGATTGATAAAATGGCGCTTTCGGTTTTGAGTCGCCAAGGTTATAGTTTGGAAACTGTGTTACCCGCAGGAGAAGTAGCTTATTTACGGGCTACAGCTAATTTGAGTACGGGTGGAATTGCGATCGACCTCACTGATGATATTCACCCAGAAAATGTTTGGTTAGCAGAGCGAATTGCTAAAATTATTGGCTTGGATATTGCCGGAATTGATATCGTCACTCCTGATATCACCAAACCCTTACGAGAGGTAGATGGTGTGGTGGTGGAAGTGAATGCGGCTCCGGGATTTCGGATGCACGCTTGTCCTAGTGAAGGTTTACCGCGCAATGTGGGTGCGGCGGTGCTGGATATGTTGTTTCCGAGAGGAACTGAGTCGCGGGTTCCGATTACGGCGATTACGGGAACGAATGGGAAAACGACGACGACTCGCTTGATTGCTCATATTTATCGGCAAACTCAGAAAGTGGTTGGCTATACAACGACTGATGGGATTTATATTGATGAGCATTTGGTCGAAAAAGGCGATACCACAGGTCCCCAAAGCGCTCAGGTGATTCTTAAAGATCCGACGGTAGAAGTGGCGGTTTTGGAAACTGCTCGCGGTGGGATGCTGCGATCGGGTTTGGCTTTTGATAAGTGTGATGTCGGTGTGGTTCTGAATGTGGCTGCGGATCATTTGGGAATTGGTGATATTAATACTGTCGAGCAATTAGCTCACCTCAAGTCGGTGGTCGCGGAAACTGTTGGTGCGGAAGGTTGTGCGGTGTTGAATGCTGACGATCCTTTGGTTTGTAAAATGGCGAAACGGGTCAAGGCTGAGGTGGCTTATTTTTCCATGAATCCTGATAGTCCAATTATTCAAGATCATGTGCGTCGAGGTGGTTTGGCGGCAATCTATGAAAATGGTTATCTGTCGATTTTGGAAGGAGATTGGACTTTACGGGTGGAAAAGGCGGAGAATGTCCCGATTACGATGAAGGGAATGGCTCCGTTTATGATTGCTAATGCTTTGGCTGCTTGTTTGGCGACTTATGTGCGGGGTGTGGATTTGGAGATGATTCGCCAAGGGGTGAGAACTTTTACGGCTGGGGTGAATCAAACGCCGGGACGAATGAATTTGTTCGATCTCGGTAAGTTTCATGCTTTGGTGGATTATGCTCATAATCCAGCGAGTTATGAGGCTTTGGGCGGTTTTATCCGCAATTGGAAGGGAGAAAAATTTGGTGTGGTTGGTGGTCCTGGCGATCGCCGTGATGAAGATTTGATTCTGTTGGGCGAAATTTCGGCTCGGATCTTTGACCGCATTATTATTAAGGAAGATGATGATACAAGAGGTAGGGAACGTGGTGAAGTTGCCGATCTCATTGTTAAGGGTATTCAGGAAGCTAATTCTGATGCTGATTTTGAGACGATTCTCAATGAAGAAAAAGCGATCCGCATTGGCTTAGATGAGGCAAGTGAAAATGGTTTGGTGGTAATTTTACCCGAAAGTGTGAGTCGCGCTATTTCTTTGATTAAGGAACGCGAAAGATAGTGGGATTGCTAGTTGCCTTGATGCTGAAGCATGGGGCAACTTTCGCTTTAATTTTTCGCTCTGAGGTGGAAAAGAATTTGTTGCTATTTTTGTTCGGAAAACTTGCTCGGTAAGATTTTGACCAAGTGATTGTTTGTTGCCAATATTTTTGTGTTTAAGCTTACTGAAAATTAAATTACGATTTTTGGGGAGAGAATTTCTGGAAATAAATTTTAGTTTATGATTCTTCTTCTTTTTCGTAATCGGGATTATCTTCACCAGGATTATTCATTTCTTCTTTGAAGCCGCGCAGGGTTTTGCCGAGGGCGCTACCCATTTCCGGAATTTTCTTTGGACCAAAGATGAGGAGGGCGATAACTGCAATTACTAGGGCTTCTGGTACACCTAAACCAAACATAAAAGTCTCCAAGAGTTAATTTATCTGTCGTGACTGATAAATAAGCGTCAGTCTCAGTATATCTTTAACCAGGAAGCCCTTGCTGTAAAAGATCATCAGCTTATGTTAGAAACATCTCAAACTTCGGTACGCGAACAGTTACATCCTTTAATTGGTAATTTGGCTGAAGCGATCGCGTCAACTTGGAAAAAGTATCTCGATCTCTCTCCTTATCAGTTACCGGAGGGACTCGGTTATATTGAAGGAAAACTCGAAGGCGAAAAATTGGCGATCGAAAATACTTGTTATCAAGCGCCTCAGTTTCGCAAATTACACATCGAATTGGCAAAAGTTGGCAAAAATCTCGATATTTTACATTGTGTGATGTTTCCGCGACCAAGCTATAGTTTACCGATGTTTGGTTGCGATTTAGTTGGGGGACGAGGACAAATTAGTGCGGCGATCGCCGATCTTTCTCCTCTGAACCAAGAACGTAGTTTGTCCCAATCTTATACAAATAGCCTCTCAGCACTGCCTAACGTCGCTTTCTCTGAGCCTCGACAACTACCTGAGTGGGGGGATATATTTTCGGAGTTTTGCTTGTTTGTGCGTCCTGGCAGCCCGGAAGAAGAAGCAAATTTTCTCAACCGCGTACAAGCTTTTATCGAGATCCACTGTCGTCACGCGATTAATGCTCAACCAGTTTCCACACGGGAAGAACAAGCTTTAAACTTAGCAGCACAATGTTACTACTGTAATCAACAACAACAAAATGACAAAACTCGTCGCGTCTTAGAAAAAGCTTTTGGTGTAGACTGGGCAGAAACTTACATGACTTCGGTTTTGTTCGATCTTCCTCCAGTGTGATTTCCGCAATAGCTGCACCCAAAAAGAAATTTTAATTTTGCTTTAATTAAACAGAGTTACCAACGAACTGAAGTATTCAAATGCACGATTTATTTTAATTGTCAAGGACAAAAACTGCATTTTGAATAGTAGTTAGAATTTTCGCGATCGCCTAATTTTCTGATTTTTCGGAAACTGGGACACCTAGTTCAAAATTAAATTAACAACACGGTAACTCTCAACTCTAGCTAATTAAGGTTTAGCAGAAGACTTACGAGTATTACCTCCCCACTTAGGATTCAAAGTAACACCACCTCCTTCAGTGGATTGCTCTAAAACCAGTAAAGGAGTTGGTTTTGCTTTTTGATCCCATTCCATTGTCACAATCCGACCTTGAATAGTAGGATACCAATTTTCGTGATTTTCTTCTGGCATCAGAAACTTCTCAATACAATCAATAATTTGATTAATTGTTGTCGAAGTAGACTGAGTTGGTAACTTCGTTAACTTAATTTGAATCCGAAACAAAACTCCCTTTTGTCTTTTCCCACTGCGGGTAACTGTATCATAAGTCACATCAAATTTTTCATCAATTTGTCGCCCACTGGTATTCGCAATTCCCACGGTACTTTCTTTCGTATCAGGACGCAAGGCAGAACCAATTAAATTTTTAACTTTCATTTTAATATGGTTAACAATCGCGAAGTGAAACACCTCATCTTCCATGCGTAGCCTCAAATAATCAAGATTAAATTCTCGTGAGTGAATTAAGTCAGGATTAGCCTCCATTTTCTTAATTGTATTGACAGCAAATTTCAACTTTTTTTGCAACTCTCTCGTTTTAAACTTTTCAAATTTAAGTGCTTTATCCCTTTTCTTAAATTCCAACTTGCCGTAAACCACCAAAGCGATCGCGCCAATCGCGAGTAAAATAGTTGTAGAAAGAAAAATTTTGGCAGGTAAGGAAAAACCACCAGCAGGTGGAACAGGTTCCGGAGCAGGTGTTTGACTAGCTTCGGTTTGAGCCAAAACAGGTTTGACAAACAACAATTGAGAAGACATAATCTCCACTCTTTTTTTAATTAAAATCGCCTATCTATATATTTCTAGGATGCCCTCAATTTCGCCAGAAAGATATTTACATTCTAATCAAACTGAGACGAAGAGCATTTTAATGTTGCCATCTTACTTGGTATCCCCGCGCATCAATGTGACAAAGGTAAGGAAATTGGGTATATCGACCTAAACCGCCAGGAAACCAAGGATCTAAAGCCCAATAAATTTGATTTCCCGTGAGATTCTCGCAAACAAAATCGATTCCGTCTCCGACTAAATGACGACTAGCTTTCGCCCCACCAAGCGCCTGATTAACATCAGGAGGGCGATACCAGCTAGCGATCGTCAAGGGAAAACCCAAGCGATCGCGTACCCTTTGTGCTAGTGTAGCAATCCTGACAATTGCTTCCACAGTTGCCAGATCCCCAGGTAGAAAAACGCCCCCTGCGGTAGCTTCTGCCCAGGTAAAAGCACCATCAGGAATAATTGGGGCAAAAAGCTGGATATTCTCCGGAGTCCAGCTTGAGGGGCGAGGTGGAATCGATCTGGGGCTGAATCTATTTTCGGCTTGAGGACGTTCTCTTGCCAAACGTTTCAAATCTTCGCTTAAAGAAGCGATCGTTTGGCTGCGTGTCTTCAAACCCCGCCAAAGTTGAACCAGTCGGAGCAAAGCTTCTCGCTGAAAGTCAATTTCTACATAAGCACGAGGAATAAATTGCACAAAAGTGAGTAATTCCCTGTCTAACTGAGTCGCCAGATCGACTAAACTTTCTTGATCTCCAGGATTCGCAGTCAGAATCGTCGCCTCAATACCTAAAACCTCCAAAACTTCCGCGCGATCGCCTAACTGTTGCCAAACCCGAAAAGCTTCCGTCAAAGCATTACGCTGTTGACCTTTTCCTGCATAATTTTGAGGAACTTGTCGCACAAAAGCAATCAAAGCCGGATCAATAGACGCTAACGATGGAGTCGGGGAAGAATTATTTTCCAGAGAAGCGATCGCCAGATCCCTACTTCCCAACTGTCGCCACAGTTGAGTTAAACGCAGCAAAGCCTCTCGCTGATGAGGATAACCCTCATAATTAGCCGCAATTCGCTGAACATCCTCCTTCAAAAGCAAATCTAACTCAGACTCAGTTAAACTTTCCGGCAAAACATTCGCCTCAACCGCCAAAGCCGCGATCGCACTTTCTGGAGTATCCAACTTCCGCCATAACCGCACTGCTTCAACTAATGCGTCTCGCTGGTGCGTCCAACCTAAATAATTATCCGGAACACGCTTCACCAACTCCCACAACGCCGTCTCCAAATCAGCTAAATTTTGCGGCAGTTGAGCAGCATCATCATCAACTTCCCTAGCTACCAGATAAGCAGACAACAGTTTCTCAAAATCCGTAGACTCCAAACGGGCGGCTGACTTTTCCTTTGCCGTAGGAATATACCCATCAGCCACAGTTTCCACAAACTTGTCACTGTAGCAACCTTTTTCAGCATTCCACAGATCCTCTCCCGACCAACCCAAATTAATTAAACTCTCAGTCAAAGCCCGAATCGTATTCGCCGCATACTGGACTTGTTTGGGAAAAGTCTCAAGTTCCTCAGAGAAAATTTGATTCACTGGAAAAATTCCTAAACCAGTTTCCCCATCACCAAGAGAAGGTGCAGCACTAACTGCATAAAGTGCCGCTAGTATTGGCTGATGAATGCCACTACGTTCAGCTTCAAGGAGATAATAATAGTTTCGCTGTATCAGTGTTAATTTCGCCATGCCGAATAATCTTTCTTACCCAATTTGAGGGCATCCCTTACAGGATAATCTATCTTTTTACCGCTTTTGAGCTACCGATAAGTTAATTTAACGCAGAATATCTCGTTTTGGTGATTAATTAACCGCGATTCCATTCTTTAGGGGTAGCCTCGTGGCTGCCCCTAAGTATCTAATCAGTTCAGTAAAGTTGTTAAAGAAATTTGTCTTGCACTCGCATTGCTCAAAGCATGGAATTCTTACCTCAAAAGATAACTTCCAAGCAAAATCAAACTTAAGCTAATCCCACCAACTTTTCGCTTAACTCCCACAAACGTTTCGCTTTGTCATCATCACTCGCTTCATCGGAAACTTCTTGAACAAATGACTGACGACCTTTCTTTTGGCGATTTCCCCAACTCCAATAACTACCAGATTCACTGAATTCGGGGTCAGCTACTACGGCTGCAACCCTTTCTCCAGCTAACTCTTCGCTGACAAATCCGCCAGTAATATGTTTCTGGAACAGGGGGAAAATTTTCTGAAACAACGAATAATGATTTCTAAATAAAGCTGTAGTCGCTACGCATCCAGGATACAGAGAACTAAAAACAATTCCGGTGGAATCGTGATAGCGTCGATGTAGCTCCCGCATCGTCAAAACATTACAAAGCTTGCTATCTTTGTATGCTTTCCCAGATTTAAATTTCTTCCCATTAATCATCGTAATTGGCGCTTTGAATCCTTGTTCAAAACCTTGGAGATTTCCTAAGTCTGGTGGTGCCGGAATGGGAATTTTTCCGCCTAATTCTTTCGGGTTGGCGGTTACGGTTCCTAAAATTACCATTCTTGGCTGCTCAAGTGAAGATTTTTGCAAATCTTCGAGCATTAATTTACACAAGAGAAAATGACCTAAGTGATTTGTCGCAACGCTTAATTCATAACCTTCGGCGCTACGTTCGGGTTCTTTTAACAAGGGTAAATAAACTGCTGCATTGCAGACTAAAGCATCTAAAGTTCTGCCAGTTTCGCGAAAGTTTTTCACAAATTCTCGCACACTGTCTAAACTGGCGAGATCGAGATGGATAATTTGGTAGCTATCTTCACTCATTCCGACGCTAGCGGCGGCTTTTTTGGTTTTGTCGAGATTCCGACAAGCCATGATGACAAACCAGCCTTTTTCAGCGAGGGCTTTTGCGGCTTGTAACCCGACTCCGGAAGATGCACCAGTGATGGCTACTGTGGACTTATGCTGTTGTTCCATGCTGTGAAAATTCCTTTAACGGTAGTTAACTATTTTAGAATCTCACAACCAAGAACTACGAGCTAGACCTTAATCCCAAATTAGTTGCGTAATGTACCTGCACGACAATCTCGCAACCATAGTTTGACGGCTTGACCAATTACACCTTTACTGGTTTCTCGTGGGGGTAAGGGTGGACGTTCTGGTGAGGGTGAACCGAGTCGAGAAAAAATTGTGACTACTCGCCAACCACTGTTGGTTTGGACTAAAAATAGCCAGTGATAGTGTTGGGTTTCGATCGCTTGTTTGTCGGTATATTGGCGTTCTAGGGTGGTGAAAAATATTTGTTGTGGTGGATCTTCGGCGATCGCGTTTGGTGCTGTATTATATTCTCCTGGACCGAGGGTGAGAGGCTCGAATTCTGCTTTTCCTGCGAGGATTACATAACTGAAAATATCAACTTCTCTGTTTAATCGTCGCGCTCTTTGAATGACTCGATTGGCATAACTGGGTAAATCTTTGAGCATTTGCTCGGTTAAAATTTTTACGTCTGTGGGACAAGTTGGATTATTATTTAGTTGTGGGTTTGTTTGTGCTAAAACTGGCGACCAACCTGGGCGAAAAGCAAAAATATTTAATACATATATCAATAAAAAAGTCAATAGGTAGCGCATAAAAATACATTGACGAACAAGGGATTTTCAGGCATGATTCAAGTCTTGGCAAATGCGCTCCCAAGCTAATTTTGGGTCGTCAGCAGCCGTAATCGGGCGACCAATGACTAAATAATCTGCACCCGCAGCGATCGCCTTTTCTGGAGTCATCACCCGTCGTTGATCTCCCGCATCAGCCCAACTGGGGCGAACTCCCGGACAAACTAAGAGAAAATCTGCTCCACACACTTGTCGTAATTGCGCTGCTTCTTGAGGCGAACAAATTGCCCCATCTAAACCCGACTCTTTGGCTAAAAGTGCCATTTGTAAAGTATATTCCGGCAATTCTAACGGTATTTTCAGGTCAAAAGCTAATTCCCGTGAATTGATACTTGTTAGGAGGGTAACAGCCAGCAATTTCGGTCTTTTCTGGGCATTTTCCACGGCTGCAACTGCTCCTTGCAAAGCTTTTCGTCCCGCAGTCGCGTGAATTGTGAGTAAATCTACTTGATATTTTTGCACCGAACGACAAGCACCAGCGATCGTATTCGGGATATCGTGGAATTTGAGATCGAGGAAGATTCGCTTTTGTCGAGTTTGCAAAACAGTTAAGATTTCTTGTCCACAATTGACAAATAATTCTAACCCAACCTTCCAGAAGCTAACTTGAGGTAAAAGATCGAGTAAGGCGATCGCCTCTGATAGCGTGGGAACATCTAAGGGAACAATAATTTTCTCATGATTCATAGCGATCGGGGGGTTAGGGACTGGGGACTGG
>JAWQFW010000149.1:10158-13787 GCA_035968095.1 Oscillatoria sp. PMC 1068.18 | reverse complement strand
CAATTCCCCCAATTCCCCAAATCCCCAGTCCCCAGTCCCCAATCGCTAATCCCCAATCACTCACAATCTATACTACTAACGCGGCGGAGATTCAACACATCACTCATTTTCCGAATTTGGTTGAGACTGCGTTCAAGTTGTTCGCAGTCACGAATATCAATTTCGAGGGAAATCAAAGCAGGTTTACCTTCGCTAGTTTTCACCCCCGCATTCCGAATATTAATTCTTTGGTCACTTAAACGAGCCAAAATATCTTTAAAGACTCCGACGCGGTCGAGAACTTCAATTGAGATATTCACCGGATAAGTTTGACAACGCCCGTTATTACCATCACGATTCCAGCTTACGGGAATTAAGCGATCGCCAGGGATCTCTTCCACATTATTACAACCTTGACGATGAATCGAAATTCCTTTTGCCCCACGAGTAACAATTCCAATAATCGGTTCACCGGGAACCGGACGACAACAGCCTGCAATATAATGCAGTAAACCTTCTACTCCCGCGATCGGCGAGTCAGATTTATGTGCTTTGCTACAACTAGCACTGTAAAAGTCATTTTTGCCGTTATCTGTCGTGAGAATCTTGGTTTGTCTAAGATCTAAATCGCTTCCTTCAATCGGTTGTTGGGCTTTAACTTCCTCACGTAACTTATTCACCACCGAGTTTAAAGTTACTTCACCGTAACCGAGGGCTGCCAGCAGATCTTCGACATTTTGATAATTACAACGTTCAGCCACTGTTTGCATCGCCTCCGACTTCAGTACCGAAAGCGTGCCATTTTTCCCCAATTCCTTTTCTAACAGATCCCGACCACGAGCAATATTTTCATCTCGATGCGATCGCTTATACCACTGGCGAATTTTATTTCTCGAACTCGGAGTCACGACAAAATTAAGCCAATCCAAACTCGGATGAGCGTTTTTACTGGTCAGAATTTCGACAATATCTCCATTTTGCAGTTCTGTATCCAATACTGACCAACGCCCGTTAACTCGCGCCCCTTTCATGTGATTTCCCACTTCGGTGTGAATGCGATAGGCAAAATCCACTGGAGTTGAACCTTTCGCCAAAGGGATCACATCTCCTTGAGGAGTAAACACATAAACATCATCCTCAAACAAATTATCCTTCAGGCTTTCGACATATTCCTGAGCATCCTTGAGGTCATTTTGCCATTCGATGAGTTGCCGCAGCCAAGTAAACTTCTCATCAGCCCCATTAAGATGAGTATTCAAGGAACCACCTGTTTCTTTATACTTCCAGTGAGCAGCGATCCCGTATTCGGCTATCTGGTGCATTTCCAGAGTGCGGATTTGTACTTCTAAAGGACGACCATTTAAACCCACTACCGTCGTATGTAGCGATTGATAACGGTTTGGTTTCGGTAGGGCAATATAATCTTTAAAACGACCGGGGATCGGGCGAAAACTGTCATGTACCACGGCTAAAGTGCGATAGCATTCGTCTTTCGTCTCCAAGATAATCCGTACCGCCGCAATATCAAAAATTTCCGCAAACTCCTTTTTTTGGCGTTGCATCTTCTGATAAATACTGTAGAGGTGTTTGGGTCTACCGTTGACTTCCCAAACATGAAGTCCAATTTCTGCCAGACGAGAACGTAAATTGTCAGTTGCCTTTTCTAATCTGGCTTCGCGATCGGATCTTCTTTCAGCAACTAATTCTTGAATTTCTCGATAAGCATCGGGTTCGAGATATTTAAAAGACAAATCTTCTAATTCCCACTTAAAACGCCCGATCCCCAGTCGATTTGCTAAGGGAGCGAAAATTTCTCTGGTTTCCAAAGCAATACGCTGCTGTTTTTCCGGTTTCAGGTGTTCCAAGGTACGCATATTGTGCAGCCGATCTGCTAACTTAACCACAATTACCCGAATATCCTTCGCCATCGCCATAAACATCCGGCGAAAATTTTCGGCTTGGCGTTCAGTTTTACTGGAAAAGTTGAACTTAGAAAGCTTCGTCACACCTTCAACTAGCTGGCGTACCTGAGAACCAAAAAGTTCCTCGATTTCATCAGCAGTAATCTCGGTATCTTCGACGACATCGTGGAGAAAGCCAGCCGCGATCATCGCGCGATCGCCTCCCAAATCCCGTAACAAACCTGCTACAGCCACCGGATGAGCAATATAAGGTTCTCCAGATTTGCGATATTGTCCTTGATGAAGTTGGTAAGCGAATTCAAACGCCCGACAAATCAGAGTATTATCATCATCAGCACCTCCCTCTCCAGAAATATTCTGGGATAACAAACATTCTTTTAGCCATTTGGGAGGATCAAAATCAGTAAGATTAGTGGTAGTAATTGTAGTTGTGTTCATAGTTGTTACTCGTTTAGAAATTACCAATAGAAAAAACTAATGACCAAATTAACCGTCTTTGGTCATAATTCCTGAAGACGCTATGGTTGGGGGTAGAAAAGTTTCCTTGTCGTTTTCTTGAAGTTGTTTGCGAGTCCTAGACGGACAATAATAAACCAAATAGAAGTTTCAGCCCAAACTCAACAGTGGCGAAAACTCCGAATCAAAATAGAATACCAGAGAAAAGCAGGATTATTATTTAAAGAAATTTTAGCTTAACCAGATAAACAATGTTGCCGCGATCGCATACTCAACAATACGAAGATTTTCTTAAGTTAATCCGGAACTTACAAAAAATCTTAGCTGAACCTCAAGCGGATTGGCGATCGCTTCAGGCGGCTTTTCAACCAGCCCAGTCGGTTTACGAACAAAAGATCAAAACTTTAACCAGTGAAAATCTGGCTGTCGATGTTGCTTCCCGTTGGCAATCAATCCAAACAGAAATTCTCCGGGCTTGGCGCTTATTACAAACGGAGATCGTCTTTTTACAAGCATCACGCTCTCGATCGACCTCTAGTTCCAGACTAACAGCCGCTCAGGAGCGCTTACAAAAACTCATTGACTACTGTGAACTTATGCTCTCAACTTCGCTGTAGGCTCAAGTAACGATAAAATAAGAAAATTTGATAACCAGGAGGCACATCCGACCGTGCAATGTCCGAAATGTAGGAAAGTAGCGCTAGTTGATGGTACTCTTTCAACCAATTTAGCCGCCAAGCAATGTTCCGAGTGTCAAGGAAGTTGGCTTTCTGGAAACGAATATACAGCTTGGCAAGAAAAACAACACCAACCACTGGTTCCCCCCGATTTTTCCTCAAAAAAGCTTAATCTAAATTTTACTCAATCTCCTTTGGATGCTAAAGCTGCACTTTGTCCGGAATGTGGACGCTATCTAGCTCGCGCTAAAGTCAGTATTAGAAATCCTTTTTATGTGGAACGCTGTCCTCAATGTCAAGGGATTTGGTGCGATCGCGGTGAGTGGGATATTTTGACACAATTAGGCTTAAATACTACTCTCGATCGCCTTTTTTCTACGGAATGGCAGTTTCAACTCCAAAAGCAACAGTCTGCGGAAAAGGAACGTCAAACTACCGTGGAGAAACTAGGACCCGAATTAGCGGCAAAAGTCATTGAATTAGGGGAAATTTTACAAGCTCATCCTCACGGAGATTTTGCCTTGGCTTATTTGATGCGACAAGTAGCCCAAAGTCACAAACAGTGAACAGTTAGCAGTTAGCAGTGAACAGTTAT
>JAWQFW010000149.1:0-10058 GCA_035968095.1 Oscillatoria sp. PMC 1068.18 | reverse complement strand
CAGTTATCAGTTATCAGTTGCCAGTTAGCAGTGAACAGTTAGCAGTGAACAGTTACCAGTTAGCAGTGAACAGTTAGCAGTTAGCAGTGAACAGTTATCAGTTATCAGTTATCAGTTGCCAGTTAGCAGTGAACAGTTAGCAGTGAACAGTTAGCAGTGAACAGTTAGCAGTTAGCAGTTAGCAGCGAACAGTTACCAGTCCCCCATCCCTTCCAATTCCCCCAATTATCCCCACTGTCAATATCGACGACTAACCACTCACTATTCACTATTCACTGGTAACTGATAACTGTTCACTGTTCACTGAAAACCCCAATCCCTAATCAAAAACAATGAACGATAATCTTTTGTGTGTCGAAAACTTACGAGTTGCTTATCCTAGTAGCAACCGTAATGCTCAACAACAGTCTTGGGCTGTTGATGATGTTTCTTTTACTCTCAATCCAGGGGAAAAGTTAGGATTGGTGGGAGAATCAGGCTGTGGAAAGTCAACTTTGGGACGGGCGGCGATGCGTTTGCTAGATCCCCAGGTACAAATTGAGGGACGAGTTAGTTTTCAGGGTGATTCAGTTTTTGATTTGAGTCCGAGTCAGTTACGGCAGTTTCGCGGTGAAGCGGTAGCGTTGGTATTTCAAGATCCCATGACTCGTCTCGATCCGTTGATGAGCATTGGTGAACATTGTATCGAGACTTTGCGGGCGCATCAACCAAAGTTATCGCGATCGCAAGCGAAGGAAAAGGCGTTGTCTACTTTGGCGGCGGTGAAAATACCTGCTAGTCGTTGGAGTCAATATCCTCACGAGTTTAGTGGGGGAATGCGTCAGCGTGTGGCGATCGCTTTAGCTTTACTACTCGATCCCAAGTTGATTGTTGCTGATGAACCAACTACCAGTCTTGATGTTACGGTGGCTGCGGAGATTTTACAAGAACTGACTCGTTTGTGCCGCGATCGCTCTTTGGCTCTATTGTTAATTTCTCATGATTTGGCAATGGTCGGAGAGTTTTGCGATCGCCTTGCAGTAATGTACAACGGCAAAATTGTTGAAACTGGACCCATACATTCCCTACTGAAATCACCTCAACATGAATATACTCGCTCTTTACTCCAAGCGGCTTTACATATCCAATCTGTCGATGAAGTTGAGGATACTGATTCAGAAATTGCAGCTATTGAAAATGATCATCCCGAACTGGCTAAAAATTTACCCGCTAGCGATCGCCCAGACACAAACCCAATTTTAAGAATTAAAAATTTAAAGCAATATTACACCCTAGAAACCAGCTTAATTCAACAATTATTTTCCCGACAAACTGACTTTATTAAAGCTGTTGACGACGTTAATTTTGAACTTTATCCTGGTGAAATTTTCGGCTTAGTCGGTGAATCTGGTTGCGGTAAAAGTACCCTTTCGCGAACAATTTTACAGTTAGTTCGCCCTACGTCTGGAAGTGTGGAATTTTTGGGAACCGACTTGACCAAACTTTCGACTTCACAAATGCGGCAAATGCGTCGCGAAATCCAGATGATTTTTCAAGATCCCCATGCTTGTCTAAATCCTTTAATGACAGTTGGTGACAGTATTGCCGATCCCTTGTATATTCATAACTTAGCTACACCAGCCGCAGCTAAAATCAAAGTAGGACAAATGTTAGAGCGAGTTGGCTTAACCCCTGTAGCAGACTATGCTAACCGCTATCCGGCTGACTTGTCGGGAGGACAACAACAGCGTGTGGCGATCGCGCGGGCTTTAATTACTCAACCCAAATTAATTATCTGCGACGAACCCGTCAGTATGCTCGATGCTAGCGTTCAAACACAAGTATTAGCTTTAATGAAATCTCTCAAAAAAGAATTTAAGTTAACTTATTTGTTTATCACACATGACCTCTGGGTAGCAAGATTTTTGTGCGATCGCATCGCCGTTATGAATACTGGCAAAATAGTCGAAATCGGGGAAACTAACCAAATTTTTACCAATCCCCAAAATCCCTACACCAAAAAACTACTACAAGCCGCTCCCCTATTAGCTTCTGGACAACACTAAACTAATTATTCATCTCAGTAAACACCCACAATAACCACTCAAATAGCAACGATCGAGAAAATATTTTCTGAGCTATTTCAGTAAAAACACTGAAGAGTTTTTAGCCAAACTGAGAAAAGCCAAAAGATATTACTGAGAATTCTCCATTTTTAAAGAGTTGATGAAAATGCAGTCAACACTCTGGAATTAACCAGAAATGCTGCGTAGGATAGAGAGAGAAGATAAATAAATTAGGTTAGGTAATCTATTAAGCTTAAGTTTTAAGGAGACAACCGTAATGATTTCCCTCAAAAAAGTTCTCAATTACACAACTGGCGCTACGGCTTTAGCATTAGGAGCAACACTAGCAATTAGTGGTAGCGCTTCTGCTGTTACCTTCGGCTTTGAATCAGGATACAACTCTTGGGATGGAGCAGATAAAAACCTCGACCAAATCGCCTCTGATTATGGCATCGATGACATCTATAATCAATCCTCAGTTCAAACTTTTACCAGTTTAGGTAACTTGCAAGTCGATGTACTCACCGAAATTGCCTCTAATTGGAATGTAAACACCTTCGGTATCTATGACGTAGCTACCGGAGAAACTTTTGAGTTATTCGGTGGTACATACAGCTTTTGGGATGCAGCTTTGTCGTTTGACACAGTACCATTTGAAACCTTTGGTTTCTACATTGGTTCAGCCGGAGACGCTAACAACCCAGCAACCAACTACTACAGCGAAGCTAGCAAAAATCCCGGTGGCGAAGAACAATTTGCCATTTACCAAACAGGTGAAAACGAATGGACTTTCGCCATTGAAGACCTCTTTGCTGGCGGTTTCGACAACTACACCACTGACAACGACTATAACGACATGATTGTCAAAGTCTCTGGAATTGCTCCAGGAACCCCCACCGAATCAGTTCCCGAACCTGCTACCCTTTTGGGATTAAGTTTAGTAGGCGGTTCATTGCTGCTTTCTCGCCGTCGTAAAAGCCTTCAAGAAAGCTAATTTTAATTTAGTTTTGCTTAAGATTTTGCTATTTTACCAAAGGGTTAGGGATTTTCCTTAATCCTTTTTTTTTGAGAAGAAAGTAGTAGCTATTAATCCCAATTCTCTACAAAGCTGCGTTTAATACCATTTTCCTAAATAAAGACTACAGAGTATGTATCTGTAGCATTCATTTAGCAAAACGGTATTATTTAAATAATTTCTCAGCGTAAATCCCTTAATCAGTCTCTAGTAGAGATAACTTTATTGAAAGATACCCAAAAAGTTAAACAACGAGAAGAAACGCCCTACAGGACTCAAGATTGTTCCCAATGTATCTGAGACTCTCGTCAAAGTCGAACGATTGACTACAACTACATCACCAGGGCGTAAGGGAGGATTATTTTCTGGGTTGATACCTTCGGCAAAATCAACTGAGATATCTCTTTTAGCAACAGTACCATTAGGATTAAGACGAATCAATTCTACGGAGCCTCTACGGGCGCGAGTATTATCAAATCCCCCGGCGGCTAAGATAGCTTGATTCAAAGGAGTATTTGGGGGTACTTCGACTGCACCGGGGTTTTTTACTTCCCCAACAACGTTAACCAGAATTGTTTCTGGAGAAAAACTTGCTTCTGCTAAATTAGCAGCTTCAGCAGGATCGATCGCTGTAGCTGTAGGAATCACGATCGTATCTCCATCTTGCAGAAGTAAGTCTTGGGCTAGGTCGCCACTTTGCAAAAGTTGCCAGAGATTAATCGCAATAACTCGTTCTGTACCTTGTCTAGTTGGTCGCCGAATTTCTACTTGGCGGACATCTGCTAAAGCAGTAATTCCCCCAGCAGTTTGAATTGCTTGAGTTAAACTGGGTGGCGTACCACCACCACCTGAGCTTTGGGAACTACCACCTTCGGCGCTAAGGGTATAAGAACCAGGACGAGTTACTTCACCGACGATCGCCACTTTAACTGGTTCTACGGCACGAATCCCAAAAGTTGCGTCTGCTAGTTGGCGATTTTCGGCTGGGTCGATTTGACTAGCTGTGGGAATCAAGATTGTATCTCCCTGTTGTAAGATTAGGTCTTGAGTAAGATCTCCTTGTCGTAATAATTGCAACAAATCTAGGGCGATTACTTGTTCTCCACCTTGTCTGGTGGGACGACGCACGATGATGCTACTAACTTCTGCCATCGGCGTAACTCCACCAGCAGCTTGAATTGCTCTAGTGACTGTAGGCGGTGTTTCTCCTCCGACGGTATAAGTTCCTGGACGAGACACTTCTCCGACAATGGCAATTTCTCGCGGTTGATTTTGGGGGACAAAACTAGCGGCTTCAATTTGTCGTAGCTCACGGGGGTCAATGTTGTTTTTGGTGGGGACAAAAATTTCGTCTCCGTCGCGCAAAAGCGGATCTTGAGAAAGATCGCCACTGCGGATTAATGCTAATAAATTTACTACTTGCCCGGAACCTGCTTGCCGTCGGATTTGGATTGAACTGACATCGGCGGCTCCGGTAGTTCCTCCAGCAAGAGTAATTGCTTGGGTGAGAGTGGGAAATTCTGAGTTTTCTAGATTGACTTTAAACGAACCAGGACGGTTGACTTCGCCAGCAACAGCGACTTTAATGGGACGAGGTTGGAGGAGACTTACGGTAACAATGGGTCGCCTGACATAAGGGGTGTATTCTCTAGTAATGCGTTGAGTTGCTTGAGGAAGGGTGAGTCCACGAACATTAACGCTGCCAATAATTGGTAAATTGATACTACCGTCAATTAAAACTAAATATTCGCCACTGTATTCGGGAACATCAAAAACATCAACACGGACGCGATCGCCACTTCCGAGAGTATAAGCTGCTTGTTGGGCAAGTAATTGTGGTGTTTGGTTAGCAGTTTTTGCTGAGGTAATTTGAGCTTGACACTCAGCGCCAAGTCCAACAGTGACACTGGTAACTAACAAAAAACTGACTAAGGGACAAATCTTAGTTGTGCTAAATCTATTTGATATGTATTGAGGTTTTTTCTTCATGTTCGCGTCGTTTTTAGCTTTTGGCGGGTATTTCAGCTACGATTGCCAATTTTAGGTTTTCAATTGGACGATTTGAATGTAGCAACTTGTTTAATTGGTAGATTCTGCATCCCTGTCTAAATCATTGGTTTGGTTCTCAGCCCGGTAGTAACGCTGATAATAGCTAGAAGAACTGGGAGTGTAGCCTTTGACTCCGTTGGCGATCGCGCCGAGAACTTTAGTATGAGACATTTTTAGCCCCTCTAAAACTTGTTTTACTCCCGACTGGTCTGCTTGACCTAATCCTACTACCATAACAAGTCCGTCGGTGTGTGCGGCTAGAAGTTTGGCATCGACTAAACCTAGTAACGGTGGTGTGTCGAAAATGACGAGATCGAAAGCTTCTTGGAGTTGTTCAATTAAGTTACGCATTTTTTGCGACGATAGCAACCTGGTGGGGTCGGGGGGAATTATACCTGCGGTTAAAATGTAGAGATTATCTTCCCCTGGCGATCGCTGAATCACATCATTAACTTCAATATCTGTAGAGATTACATGAGAGAGTCCCCAAACGTTCGGTAAATCCATCATTACGTGGATTCGAGGGCGGCGTAAATCGGCATCGACTAACAATACTCGTTGTCCCATTGCGGCGGCGGCTTGAGCTAAATTGGTCGAAGTTGTTGATTTGCCTTCGGCGGGTACTGAGGAACTAATCGCTATGGAGCGCAGAGGCTGATCGGGACTGATAAAATAGAGATTAGCGTGAAGCGAACGAAAAGCATCTAAAAACGGAGAACTGTGGTAGCCAGCAGGAGTAACAGACCAAACTGAAGCGCGATCGCCACTTGTTTTTCCTCTAACTTGTTTTTGGTAAGGAATTGTCCCCAACAATGCTAATCCGGTAGTGTCTTTCAAGTCATCAGGAGAATGAAATCTGTTATCAAATTTTTCCGCTAACATTGCTGCACCCAAACCTGCTAGCAAGCCTGCAACTCCGCCAATCATCAAACCGCGCGGTATATTGGGAGAAATGGGCGCTGACGGTTGATGAGGAGCCGAAATCAACTGCCAAGGTGTGGCTTTTTGCGCCTCTTCAATTTTGAGAGTTTCTCTAACCGTTAAAAAGCGGTTTAAACTTTCGGTAGCAACTTGTAACTCCCGTTGCAAATCCGTATATTCACGGATGACACCAGCCATTTTTTGGAGTTCCTGACGAGCTTGATTTTCCGCTAAGGCGATCGCCACTTGCCGCACTTCGAGAATTTGTCTTTGATTAGTTGCTTCAATCAACTGCTGAGTTAGCTGTAAGCGAATTGGATTAGGAGAAGCCGCCATTGATTGAGCATTTTGGCTAACGCGATCCGTTCCCAAAACTGCTCTTGCTTCTTCTTGCAATAAAGGTAGCAAATTTGCTCGTTGCTCTTGTAACCTTTGCATTTGAGGACTTATTTCAGTTAATCTAGCCGATTCCAGAGCAATTTGAGTTTCTATTTCTTGCAGTTGATTCAGTAACTCTTGATAGCGTGGTGCTGCGCTTAGTGCCGAAGCCGTAATTGCCTCACTCATTTCTAAACCTAACTGCTCAGAAAGTCGTGCAGTTAGCGATTGAATTTCACCTAATTGAGTTTGAGTTTCTTGTTTTTCTTGCAGAAGTGTACTGAGTTTTCCCGATAATTGTTGACCTTGACTTTCTGGCTCAATCAAATCATATTGTTGCCGAAAACTTTGCAATTTTTCCTGAAGTTTATCTACTCTATCTTGCAAGTTAGGTAACTGTCCTTCTGTAAACTCTAATCCTTGCTGCAAGCCACTTTGTTGCTCATTTAATGAATAATTTATATATCCTGTCGCCAACTGTTCTAAAACTACTTTTACTTTTTCTGGATTAGAGTCTTGGTAGCGAACTTCTAAGATTTTAGTTTGTCCCAGACGATTGATTTTTAAATTATTTGACAAAACATTATCATCATAGTTAGGATACTCCGTTTTAATTTTCTCCAGAATTGGATTCAATACCTTTGGACTAGAAAGTACCTGAATCTGTGTTTCATAATCGACAGATTTTGTTGAAAGACCAGCTTGTTGTGCTAAAGGATTAATTTGGTCATTTGTAAGTTGTCCAACTAATAGTTGAAAGCGACTTTGATAAATTGGCTCTTGTTGCAAAATCCTTGCACCTACCACAGCACTAACACTAATACTAACTATCCCAATTAGCCACCAGCGTCGGCGTAAAACTCCAAGAATTTTACTAGGATTGAACGAATCTTCCTCTTCCTTTGCCAAACCCGAAATAGTTGGTGACAACGGGGGCGGAAGCTGTTTTCCATTCCAATTAGGCGATATTGACTGTGAGTTTCGGTTTGAAATCATAAAACACAATGATTAAAATTCTTGAAGAACAATTAAGTAAATTCTCGGTTTTGTGTATTAATATCTTTACTTTTTAGTTAAATAATTTACACCGACCTTGCCAGAAAAACCCCAAATTACCTATTGGTAATTTAAATGGCGATCGGGTGAAGAAACTAGCAGGCTAGGAAAAATGTCAGCTTTCATTATCCGATCGGCTAATGAGTCTCGATTATAGTCGATTATTCTCTTTAGTTAGTGCTGATGTGAGCCGACTTTAAAGGGGATCTAGCATTTAGGTTAGCATTTTTAATGGTATTCTGGATGCTTGATCCCAAAACATAGTTCCAGGCAAGAACTAGCTATTTGCTAGTTCCGGACACTCGAATCTACTATAGTTGATTTCTCAATACCTGTAGTGGAGATGCTGATGTCATTAATGCTCGCGAATAAGATAAGTTTATACTTGTCTATACATCATCACGAACGACAAATCCAGGATCGATATTTGACAAACTTGACTTATTCAAGAAGCTAGTCAACCAGGCTAATCTGGTGATTGAAGGGCTGATCCGGAAAATTAAACCATATCATTGTAGGCGAGTATAACTGAGTATGCTAGAGGAGAATCAAGATTTGGGGAAGCCACTGCCAGAGGTAGTTTATACATCACAGAGTAGGCTGAGACACCCACTCAAGCTATTCAAACAGATGTGGCAGGATTTGCTAGCATCGAAGGAACTTGCTTGGCGGTTGCTACTTAGGGATATTAAAGCTAAATATCGTCAGTCAATTTTGGGTATTATTTGGGCGTTTGTACCGCCGATAGTCACGGCGCTAGGGTTGACGATCGCCAATAATGCCAGAGTAATTAATATTGGGGTGACGGATTTGCCTTATCCTGCTTACGTGATGTTTAGTATGACTCTCTGGCAAACTTTTATCGAAGCCCTCAACGGACCGATACAAGGGGTAATCAGTGCGAAGTCAATGTTGGCTAAGGTGAATTTTCCCCGCGAGGCGATAATTTTGGCGAAGTTAGGCGAAGTGTTGTTTAATTTTGCGATTAAGTTAATCTTGATCGTGGGATTATTTATTTGGTTCGGGATTGTACCTAGTTGGACGGTGATTATCGCTCCAGTAGCTTTGTTACACCTAATCTTACTAGGAAATTTTCTCGGTTTGCTTTTAGCACCTCTAGCAGCTTTGTATAGCGATATTTCTCTAGGGCTGACACTGGTGAGTGGGTTTTGGTTGTTACTTACGCCAGTAGTTTATCCGGTTCCGAAAACAGGAGTTTTTAGTACGATCGTTCAGTTAAATCCCGTAACGCCTTTATTGGTGACAACACGAGAGTTGGCAACCACTGGAGTTGTTTCGGAGCCTGTGGGTTTTTGGGTGGTAAGTTTAGTAACTATAGTTGGGTTATTACTAGCTTGGATAGTATATCGCTTGGCGATGCCTTTTTTGATCGAGCGAATGAGTGCTTGAGGTTTTAGGATGAGTAACGATCGCGTTTTGGTTGAAGTTGAAAATCTTTCTAAGAAGTTTTGCCGCGACTTAAAGACATCTCTTTGGTATGGTGTTAAGGACATTGGCAGAGAGTTTTTGGGTGGATCTAAGGAAACGAAGTTACGACGAGATGAGTTTTGGGCGGTTGATGATGTTTCTTTTCAGGTAAGACGTGGCGAGTGTTTGGGTTTAATTGGTCCGAATGGCGCTGGTAAAAGTACGTTACTGAAAATGTTAAATGGCTTGATTAAACCCGACCAAGGCAAAATTACGATGAGAGGGAGAGTTGGCTCTTTAATTGAGTTAGGGGTTGGTTTTAACCCAATTTTGACAGGAAGGGAAAATATTTATACGAATGCAGCAGTATTGGGTTTGACAAAAGCTGAGGTAGAAAAGAAAATGGATGCGATCGCGGAATTTTCTGAATTAGAAGATTTTTTTGATACTCCTGTCCAAAATTATAGTTCCGGAATGAAAGTGCGCCTTGGTTTTGCGATCGCCGCGCAAATGGAACCCGATGTATTGCTTCTTGATGAAGTCTTAGCTGTTGGTGATGTCGGTTTTCGTGCCAAGTGCTTTAATACTTTGCATCAAAAAATGAGCAATGCCGCAGTTATTTTAGTTTCTCACAGTATGCCGCAAATTTCTCGACTTTGCTCAGATTTGGTAGTTATGAAGCATGGCAAAGTTGAATTTAAAGGTCAAGATGTAGCTAGAGGAATTGATAAATTCTATACTTACTTTGCCGCCCAAGAGAATGTAGTTATCGGCAATGGGAAGGCAGTTGTCCATAACGTAGAACTTGAAAGTAACGGTAAGAGAGGAATTGACAAAATCAACTACCTCGATGAACTGATAGTTCACTTAGAAACGACAATTGACTCAGAAGTAAAACAGCCAAATATAGTCATAGCTTTTGCTAATCAGAGTTTGCAAATGGTGGCTCAGTGCTATTCTATTTATAATGATTTTGAAATTAATAATTCGGGAGAGAAAATGAAATTAACATTAAACTTGGGTAAAATTAATTTAAATCCCGGAATTTATTCAATCGAAATTGGGGTAACAGATCGGGATGTAGGAGAAGTATTATTGAGAAATCAAAATATACAACAATTTAGAATTGTCGGAGATTTTGTCGGATATGCTCCAGTACAAATAGC
>JAWQFW010000148.1:10434-13861 GCA_035968095.1 Oscillatoria sp. PMC 1068.18 | reverse complement strand
TGTTAATCAACACTTAGTTATTCTTAATTTTTACGTTTAAAAGCTTGACAAATTAGTAAAAATATGAACTAAAAGTTGTGTTTAGATTTACTGTAAAGTAGATTAAGTAACAACTAAATTCAGCTAATAACTTTTACTCGAAAACACAAGCTAAAACTACTTAAAATTATCTCCAAAATTATGAATCAAAACAACAAAAAACACGAAGAATTTATGCAAATTGCCCTAGCTGAAGCTAAGAAAGGAGATCAGCCCTATGGTGCAGTAATAGTTAAAGAAAACAAAATAATTATCCAAGGACATAATACCACCCAAACTGATAGCGACGTTTCCGCCCATGCCGAAACAAAAATTCTGCGTAACTTAACACAAAAGCTACAAAAATATTCCTTAGATGTCTTAGAAGGCTATACACTTTATACCACTTGCGAACCTTGTGCCATGTGTGCCGCCGCTTGCGTTTGGACAGGTATTTCGGAAATAGTTTATGGCGCTTCGAGTAAAGATTTAATTTCCATTGGAACTCCGCAAATTGATATTTCTTGCGAAGAAATTATTGCTAGAGGATTTAAGGAAATTAAAGTAGTTAAGGGTGTTCTTAGAGATGAATGTTTGGCTTTGTTTAAGTGATTTTTGGTTATTTTTATCGCGCAAAGACGCATTCGGCGGAGCCGTTATCGCAGAGTAGACGCAAAGAATTAATTGATTTTTGGCAAATAATTTTAACTGCAAAACACAAATAAACTAGCCCGCGAAGGCGGGCTTCGTTCGTGTAGCCGCCCGTTTACGGGTTCGGCTACGATTTTTAGAGTAAATGGTCAAATAGAAATCTCCCTAGAAAAAGCTTTTAGTACGGGTGATAGAGTATAAAAATTTCCTTCTTGTTCTAGCCAACAGCGCCGTAATAAAGATTGTAGTGCATTTAGTAATTCAGATGATGAAATTTCGCTATTTTTGAGTAATTTTACTATGTTTATAGGTTCGCTTTCCTTCGCTAACAAAGAGAAAACTTGTTTTTCAATTTCTGATAAGCGAGCGTATTGTTGATGCAAACTATCTTTGACATCTTCTGGTAAAAATAGGGTATTCTCTGTTAATAACTCAGTTACACATTCTCCTAACTCCTGAACCAGAGTAGCCACACTTTTTAACCATAATGGGCTTCCTTGGTAGAGATTAATCATTGTTTCCCAGTTGTAAATTTCTGCTAAACCATACTCTCGCAATATTTCCCGTCCGGCTGCAATATCTAAACCTGAAAGTCGTAAAGTACGAATTGGTTTAGTGGTGCTTTCTTTTTGAGCAATTTCTCTTGGTTGTTCCCAGCCGATTAAGAGAAAACAGCTTTGGTGAGATAATTTTTCTATCTGTTTAAAAAAAGCTTTATATTCTTCGTATTCAGGCTTATATTTTCCTACTAGTTCACCGCTCATAAAAAGATTTTGTACGTCATCTAGAATAACTAAACAGCGATATTTTTGTAAATATTTAATTAGCGATAAACTTTTTGGGTTATTAACAGGCGAATCTGTTTTTTTTGATTGAGATATAAACTGTCTCAGTTGCGCTTGAAAGTTAGTGAAAGTGGGGAGGAATTCTAAACTGCACCAAATTACATAGTCGAACTCATGTTTGATTTGTTGTACGAGTTTGACGGCTAATGTTGTTTTCCCAATACCGATGATGCCAGTCAGCGCGATTAGGCGACAGTTTTGTTGTAAAATCCAGGTAGTGAGAGTTTCTAGTTCAGAAACGCGATCGTAGAAAGTCTCTAATTCTGGCATCTCGCTTAATTCTTGAGACAAATTTTGAGGCTGTTTTAGTTGAGATGTTTCTTCGTTAGATGAATCAGTGTTTTTAGTTTCGGGTGGGTGTCTTCCTTCTCCACAAATGTTAAAACTACCACTCACATCACTCACATTTTGTGCAAAGTTTAAAACATTAGACATTTCCAATCTTTTGATTGCAGACCTAACATTCGCTTTACTAATTTTTTCCCCTAACTCTTCCGAAAATATTTCCCAGAGTTGCGAACCAATTTGTCTAACATGACTTTCAGAACAGTCAAAATCTTTAGCTATTTGCTTATATGTTTCGCGTTGTATCGTTCCTCGCACTACCGCATCTTGTAAAGTGCTAAGATGCTGACCAGTTTTGTTAAATACTATCTCATCAGCAAGTTTCAACATTTGTTCAAGATTCATCGATCTGCTCTGGCTAATAGACGCATTTTGTGAATTATAACCTACGTCTGCTGACTTTTTTCATACATTTTTGTACAAAACTAGATTGCAAATAATCAAGTCGGTGAAAAGTGTAAGCAAAATTGAACAATTTAGACCTAGGCAATTTTAAATTTATTGAGGATGATGAAAAAAGTATTTAAGCAGAATTTTAGGTATTTAGTGCTTATCGTTTTATACCTAGTAATATCATTTTGAGGTTATATTATGAGTGAGTATTATATAGAGGAATATAGAGAGAAATATAGAGAGGATTATAGAAATGAGCTTGCGAAAGAGGCAGGAAAGACTGCGGTAAGGGTTGTCATAACAATTATGTTAAAAGCAGTAATACCTGCGGCAATTGGGCTTTTTGCAGGAGGTCCACCAGGAGCAGGTATTGCCCTAATAATAGCTTATAAGCTTAAAGCTGTCAGTATGTCAACAATTTTCGGGTTTATTTTTGACAAACTAGCAGCTGTAATACTTGCAGTAGTTGGAGTCGTAGTTAAGGATTAGGTGATGATGACACTTTCTTAACCTAAGCCCATTTTCTCGTTTCCTGGCTCTGCCGGGGAAGAGAATTATAGAGGCTCTGCCTCGTGGTAGACTGCCTCTTATCCTTGAAGATGGGGCTACACGAAGATAAAATAAACGCGGAGCGGCTTCTCGCAGAGTAGCCCGCGTTTGCGGGTTAATTGATTTTTGGTTGAGGCGATCGTTGGGTGGATGCGTGGGGTTTGTTTGGAGATGTAATTTCGCACAGGAAAATGTACATTATTTTCAAGCTAATCTTTAACCTCAGCAAAGATGAAAAGCTACACCCTAACCCAAACTCGGAATCAACACGGAGAGGTATTTGATAAGGCGACAGTTGAACCTGTGTTAATTACTAAGCAAAAGCGTCCCAGTCATGTCATTCTCTCAGCAGAAGCTTATCAGCAACTCATTACTCGTCTCGAAGAGTTAGAAGATTTGAATTTAGGAAAAGCCGCCCAAGCTGCTCTAGGTAATTCTTCTCTGGTTGGTAGTGAAGAGTTTACTGCTAGTTTAGAAAAGTTGGCGAATGGCTAAACTCGATCTGATGAGGTTGGTTGATTGTGTTAGTATATTTTTTAGTAACTGGTAACTGGCGCTTCCATCGCTCATTTTTTTCTGGCGGTGGAGGCGTGTTTATTTTTTCTGGCGATGATCTGGTTCCCTGG
>JAWQFW010000148.1:0-10334 GCA_035968095.1 Oscillatoria sp. PMC 1068.18 | reverse complement strand
CTGGAGCCGGGGAATGTAGGGTTAGAGGCTCTGCCTCGTGGGTAAGTGGGGTTGGAAATGGAGGCGGAGCCTCCGGGGGGCGTTACCCGGCGGAGCCGAGTAACAAGAGATACCTGGTTCCCTGGCTGGAGCCGGGGAATGTAGGGTTAGAGGCTCTGCCTCGTGGGTAAGTGGGGTTGGGAATGGAGGCGGAGCCTCCGGGGGACGTTACCCGGCGGAGCCAGGTAACGAGAGTGTAGGAGAGTGTTACAGTTGCTTGACTTCGGAGGCTAGTTGTGCTACCGCGTCTTTGGCGCTACCGAAGAGCATCATGGTTTTGTCTTTGAAGAAGAGTTCGTTTTGTACGCCGGAAAAGCCTGCACCCATACCGCGTTTGATAACGATCGCATTTTTCGCTTTATCTACTTCTAAAATTGGCATCCCGTAAATAGGACTACCGGAGTCGTGACGGGCTGAAGGGTTAACTACGTCGTTGGCTCCGATAATTAAGGCAACATCGGTTTGCTCGAATTGCGGGTTGATGTCGTCCATGTCGTACAACTGAGGATAAGGGACGTTTGCTTCAGCCAGGAGAACGTTCATGTGTCCTGGCATCCGTCCAGCTACGGGGTGGATGGCGTATTTAACTTCGACACCGAGCTTTTCTAGTTGGTCGCAAAGTTCTTTAACGGCGTGTTGTGCCTGGGCTACAGCCATGCCGTAACCGGGGACGATGACGACGTTACGAGCGTAGCCAAGCATCATGGCGGCTTCTTCTGCGCCGACGGTACGAACTACTTGGTCGGTTGCTGCGCCGCTACCACCACCTGCGCCGCCAGTTGTGCTACCACCACCGAATGCACCAAAGATGACATTTGTCAAGGTGCGGTTCATGCCTTTACACATGATGTCGGTGAGAATTAAGCCAGAAGCGCCGACTAATGCCCCAGCGATAATCAGCATATTGTTCATGACGACGAAGCCAGCCGCGCTTGCTGCTAATCCGGAGAAGGAGTTGAGCAGGGAGATGACAACTGGCATATCGCCACCGCCAATGGGCAGGACGAATAAAACTCCTAAAATAGCGGAAACGGCGATCGCCCCCAAGAAGACTAATTGATTCCCTGGCTCAACAAACAAATAACCGCCTAATACCACAAAACAGATTAAAAGTAAAGCATTAACCAGTTGTTGCAGAGGAAATTGGATTGGTTTACCGTCGATAATTCCTTGTAACTTACCCACAGCAATCAAGCTACCAGTGAGGGTTACACCGCCGATTAAGATACCGAGAATCACCGTGACAGTAGCATCAAGAGGAACACCTTCTCCCGACTGTAACAAGCGCCAAAACTCACCAATGGCGACTAAAGCCGAAGCCGCGCCCCCCAAACCATTGAGAAAGCCCACCATTTGCGGCATTGCCGTCATCGCCACTGCGCGTGCAGCGATCGCCCCGATCGCCGAACCAATCGCAATACCGAGTAAAATCATTTGGTAATTGAGAACCTGGCGATCGAGTAGAGTAGCCACTACCGCAATTAACATCCCGATCGCTGCGAGTAAATTACCATTACGGGCGGTTGCTGGCGAACCTAATTTTTTCAGTCCGAAAATAAATAAAGAGGCGGCAACTAAATAACTTAGTTGAATTCCAGTTAGCAAAAATTCGTTCATATTTGTTGTTTGTTCTCGAAGGTTAGTAACTTTTTGCCTTAAATTTCTAGGCTACTTATTTTTCGCTCTCAAGCGCTCACTCTAAACTTAATCTTGAGCGAAATTGCTATTTTTTTTAGGAGCGCTGAAGCACTCACTACGAACGAATTATCACGAAGGTTTAGCTTCCTTTTTCTTAAACATTTGCAACATTCGATCCGTAACCAAGAAACCACCAACAACATTAATTGTCGCTAATACCACAGCAACCAAACCTAAAATTGTCGTTAACTGAGATTCCGTAGAACTAGAAATCAGTAAAGCACCAATTACCGCGATCCCAGAAATAGCATTTGCGCCAGACATCAACGGAGTATGAAGCGTTGGCGGAACTTTGTTGATAACTTCAAAACCAACAAAAGAAGCTAAAACAAACACAAACAAACTTGCAACTATTGCTGCCATAAATGAAAATTCTCCTTATTTTCGAGGTTACAAATTAGAAGCTTGAGAACCAAAAATTCAAGCTCTGATTAATCTTGACTTACTCACAAGATTCTGTTGAGAGTGCTAAGACTCGATCCGCCAATCGCCAGCAAAAATTAATTCGCTTTAAACTCGCACACCGAGAGCATCTTTAACTCGTTGATTGCGAATTTCGCCAGCATAAGTAATACAAGTGCTAGCAATAATATCATCTGCAAAATCCAACTTTAACTCGCCATCTTTGAGCATATATTCCAAGAAAGTCGAGATATTTTTCGAGTACATCTGACTAGCGTGTACAGGCATCGAAGAAGGCAAATTAATCGGTCCAATAATTGTGACCCCGTGACGCTGGATATCCTTACCAGCCTCAGTTCCTTCGCAGTTACCACCTTGTTCGCCAGCCAAATCAACAATTACCGCTCCTGGTTGCATTTGCGCGATCATCGCATCAGTTACTAAAATAGGAGCCTTTTTCCCAGGAACTTGAGCCGTAGTAATCACGACATCAGAAACCGCCACGCGATCGGCGATTAATTCCTGAGAACGTTTTTTAGAATCCTCAGAAACTTCCTTCGCATAACCACCATCGGCTACGGTATCTTCATCGAGCTTGACTTCAACAAACTTGGCACCGAGACTTTGGACTTCTTCCTTCACCGCAGGACGAATATCAAAAGCTTCGACAACCGCACCCAAACGACGCGCAGTAGCGATCGCCTGTAAACCAGCTACCCCAGCCCCAATTACAAACACTTTCGCAGGGCGAATTGTTCCGGCTGCGGTTGTCAGCATCGGAAAAAACTTCGGTAAAGCCGCAGCACCAAGTAAAACCGCTTTATACCCAGCAACCCCAGCTTGAGAAGACAGCGCATCCATACTTTGAGCGCGACTGGTACGCGGGATCAACTCCATTCCGAAAGCCGTGACTTTTCTGTGAGCTAGTTTTTCGGCTAATTCTGGTTTACCCAGAGGATTGAGCAAAGAGATCAGATTAGCACCTTCGCGTAACTGATCGATTTCATGCTCTTTCGGGACACCAACCTTCAGTAAAACATCTGCCTGATGCCAAAGAGCGTTTGTATCGGCAACAATTTTCGCACCAGCAGCTTCATAAGCCTCATCAGCAAAGAAGGAACCTTCGCCAGCACCAGACTCAACTAAAATTTCCCAGCCTTGTTTAACCAACTTGGCAACAGTATCCGGAATCAAAGCAACTCGACGTTCGCCGACTTCTATTTCTTTAGCGATCGCTATTTTCATGAACTCTCCTTCTTTTTCTCGACAGGAACACTTGTCTGGTTGTAGTAATCTTTACCTAGAGCCAAAACTGTTTAGGGAAGCTAGAAATATTGACATTCTCAATTCTTTCTTCTTGACATCCTATGTCGATCCCCAAAATCCCGCCATAATTTTTAACTTGTCTTATACATTGACGACTGGATTTGGATCGACTGGTGAGTAAAATTTGGGGTAGAGCATTAATTTTAATTGATTCTGCTAGACTCTAGAATAAGTAAAGTTAACTAAATATTCCCTTAGTTTGACATTAACTTTTTTCTCTATGTTCTCGAAAAAAACACTTGTACCGCGTTTAGTTTCTAGTTTAGTCGCAACTGGTTGTTTAGTTACAGGCATCAGCAGTATCGCTGTTGCTCAAAACAATCCCGGTTTAACGATCTTTAGTGGTGTAGAAAATCGTGCTGATATTCTCAACTACTACTTAGATTTCGGCGGACGACCCAACTCTTGGGATCGCTATCGGCTAAGGATTCCAGCCAAAAAGCTAGAATTAGGTGTAGCTCAGTTTACCATTAACTATCCAGACTACTACGACGGTAAGTTTGACACCGATGACATTGAAGTTCGTGTCAAAGGCGATCCGATTCCTTTAACGGAAATTGTCTGGGATCAAGATAATCATCGGATTCATCTTTATTTAGATGAGCCAATTCAAGCACGTACTCAAGTAGAGTTAGTGTTATCTAACGTCAAAAATCCACCCTTTGGCGGTACTTACTATTTTCACGCCTTAGCTCAAGCCCCAGGTGACATTCCTTTACCTCGTTATTTAGGTACGTGGATTTTGAATATTGGCAGAAATTAATCATAAATAATAATTGAGAGTGCCATCACTTACCGTCAGGTCAGTACAGCGATCGCTCTTTTTAGGGAGCAGTGATTTTGCCTAGCTCCGGAGACGTGCGGCAAAGTGGATCGTGAGGTCAGCACAGCGATCGCGATTTTTTCTGGGGTTAAGCACCTGGTACAATTAAGGATTGTGGCATTTTTTAGCGACAAATCAAGCAGAAGGAGGAAATAAATTGTGACTAAGCGAACCTTAGCAGGTACAACTCGCAGACAAAAAAGAAAATCTGGCTTTCGCGCGAGAATGCGTACCAAAGACGGTCGTTGTGTGATTAGCGCCAGAAGAAAAAAAGGCAGACAACGTTTGAGTGTCTAAGCAAAACAACACAGAAGCTGGTGGGGGAAAAAAATAGTGTGGCATTGCCTTTCGCCAATAGACTCCGACAGCGGCGAGATTTCCAAGCAGTTTATCAGCAAGGAATTCGCCGTTCAGGAAGCTATTTAAAATTGCGGGCGTTGTACTCAGAAAGTGAAGAACTACCAGCCCGCATCGGCATCTCCATCAGCCAAAAAGTCAGCAAAAAAGCAGTAGTCCGGAATCGGATCAAACGCCAAATTAGGGCAGCTTGCCAACTCTTGTTACCTGAGATCTCAGCAGGATGGAAAATAGTAATTGTGGTGCGACCGGGAGCGCAAGAGTGCAAATATGAACATTTTTTGCGAGAATTAGAGAAGTTGTTGGTACAAGCCGAGGTATTAGATGGGCATAAAAGAAGAAGCTTTTTATGAAGGCGGTCCCCATATTGGCGATTTAATTGTGAATATCTTGTTGGGATTTACAGTAATTTGTTTACCCCTAACTGTTGGTGCAGTAGTACGGGCATTGTGGTTGCGCTATCGGATTACTAATCGGCGCATTTCGATTAGCGGGGGTTGGATGGGACGCGATCGCACCGATATTGTCTATTCAGAAATCGTCAAAATAGCTAAAATTGCACGCGGGATTGGACTTTGGGGCGATATCGTCGTTACCCTCCGCGATAAAAGTCGCTTAGAAATGCGAGCAGTTCCCAAACATCGAGAAATTTATGAATATATTGCCGAAAAAGCAGCCGCCAAAACCGGAAAACCTCTGGAATCGATTAAAGCTTAATCACAGGCGATCGGCAAGAATTACTCGGCAACGAGATTCTCAATTGGAAAAAAAAATAGATAATATACCATAAAAAGTGCAAACAACAGCACACTAAAATTTTGTGTGCTGTTTATTGTGCAAGAAAGACGAAAATTAGCTAAGTTAAACTTGAAAAAACTTTACAGCACCAAGGCTTGAGTTCAGACGAATGGATTTTGGTATCGGGTTTCTCACCAATAATGTCATGCTGCCAATCCTGGATTTTTTCTACGGGATTGTGCCTAGTTATGGCTTTGCGATTATTGCCTTAACACTGGTAATTCGCTTCGCTGTGTTTCCTCTCAGTGCGAATCAAATTCGGAACATGAGGAAAATGCGGATCACACAACCGCTCATGAAAGAGCGGCAAGAAGAAATACAAAAACGCTACAAGGATAATCCGGATAAGCAACGTGAGGAAATGGGCAAACTCATGCAAGAGTTTGGTAATCCTCTCGCAGGTTGTTTACCCCTGCTGTTGCAAATGCCGATTTTATTTGCTTTGTTTGCGACCTTACGGGGATCGCCTTTTGCGGATGTTAACTACAACGTCAATGTCCAAATCTTTCCCCAAGAACAAATTGAGCGTCTTGCTCCCCAAACATTTACAACTAAACCGCAAAATATTTACATCAATGATGGAATTCATTACCCCATTACTGCTGTGTTACCTGCGGGAAATAAATTAGTAGTTGGGGAGAAAACCAAAGTTGAGTTTCAAACTGCCGAAGGAAAACAACTCAGTAAATTAGTTGCGGAAAAAGGCAACGGAAATCTCCAACCGAGGTGGAAAGTAACCAAAGGAGAAGAACGTCTCCAGATCAATGAAGATGGCACGATTGTCGCTGTTGAACCGGGAGATGCAACAGTTCAGGTGACAATTCCCGGAATTGCAGCCAATGAAGGATTTCTCTTTATTCAAGCTCTCGGCAGAATTGGCGCTACCGGAGAAGATGGCACAATTCATTGGGATATCTTGGGAATGGTGCTGTTTTTTGGCGTTAGTTTGTATATTAACCAGTTACTTTCTGGTCAACAGGGAGGGAACGCTCAACAACAGCAGACGGTGAATAAATTAATGCCGATTTTGTTATCGGGAATGTTTTTATTCTTTCCCTTACCTGCTGGGGTATTGATGTACATCGTAATTGCTAATGTCTTCCAAACTCTCCAGACATTTATTTTGATGCGCGAACCTTTGCCAGAAAACTTGCAAAAATTGGTTGCAGAACAAGAAAAAGCAGAAGCAGGAGGACGCGAAGCACTTCCTTTTGAGCGGAAACGGTCTAAGAAAAAAGAAAAAACATCAGGTTAGAGATTCGCGATTATGGATCGAATTGAGCAAGGTCAGCAATGGTTGGAAGAACTGTTGGTTTTGATGAATTTACCCGCGAAAGTGGCAGCATCAGAACGTACAGGTTGGGGCGAATCAACTTCGGGTTGGTTGACTATTGACAAAACTAACCTCACCCCAGAACAAATGGCGATCGCGATTGGTTCGCAAGGGGAAACGATTGATGCTATTCAATATCTAGCTAACACCTTACTGAATATCGGTCTAGAGCGAGAAGAGCAAAAAGCGTTCACTGTTGAACTCGATGACTATCGTGTCCAACGAGAGGCTCAATTAAAAGCGCAAGTAGAAATTGTGGCTGAAAAAGTCCGAGAAACTGGCGAAGAAGCAGAAATTGCCTCTTTATCGGCGGCAGAACGTCGTCAAGTACATAACTTTTTTAAGTCGGTTGAAGATTTGTCCACTTACAGTCGGGGTCAAGAACCCCATCGCTGTTTGGTGGTACGCTTGCGTGAGTAAGCTCTAAATTAAAGTCGGTTTTCAAGGCTGATAGTTAGTCTGGTACGGGTTCAGTTTCCGACAAAACTGGTTGTAAGATGTGTCTAGAAAATCAGTAAGGATAGGTAAGTTTTGCTTGCTGTTGAAAATCGCAGCAAGCATTGCTGCCGCCGTTACAGTATTTGGTACGCAGGAGGACAAGAAATGTCAAGCATTTATATTCCTCAATTACTGAATGCACCAGAAAAAACTGAGGTGATTCAGATTCAGGAATTTATTCCCGATTTGGAAACGCTTACGCCTGTGCGAGGAACTATTGTGGTTACTCATCGAGGTACTTATTTGGAAGTAGCGGCGAAAGCAGAAACGATTGTTACTTTGACTTGCGATCGCACTTTGCGACAATATAACCATCGTTTGGTTGTGGATACCACTGAGTTGATTTGGTTAGATGAAGAGGCTGATTCTGGACACAATCTGCCTCTGGAAAGAGAAGTAAAGTCAGAAGATTTGTCAGAAAGTCTGTCTCCTCAAGGTTATTTCTCGACTCAGGAATGGTTATACGAACAGTTGTGTCTGGCTTTGCCTTTGCGTCAGTTGTCTGATGAGGAAGGTGAAGCACTCAACTACCAAGAAGAATCCCTTGGCGATCGCCGTTGGGAGGCTCTGGAAGCTTTGAAAAAACAACTTTCTTAGTCAGACAGCCTCAAGATTGGCACAGGCTTAATCCTGACTGAATTAATCGTGGTTATCTGATTCAGCTTTTGTTCTCATGCTCAGAAAGATTATTCTGGAGCAAAAGCTGATTAAAATTTTTAGGAACATCGGCAGTGTCAATTTTGACAATCAAAAACCAAAATCTTGTCAGATAACTGCTGAGAATCAATTAAGGTACAGACAAGCCCTCAGCAATGGTGCAGTCTGTACTGGATCAACAATAAATATCAAAATGAGTTTTTACGAAGAGTTTGAATTACTTTTGCGTGCTTGCTATCCGTTGATTTATATTCCGACTCCCGAAGAAGAGCGAGTTGAAGCGGCGATCGCGCAATCAGCCCAAAGTTTGGGTAATCGAGCCGTATATGTTTGGGATTTTGTGGATGGATATCAAGATAACCCGAATAATGCTGGTGTTGGTAAGCGCAATCCGTTGCAAGCACTAGAATTTGTCGAAAAAATCCCAGCAAATTCGGCGGGAGTGTTTGTCTTACGAGATTTTCATCGGTTTTTAGAAGATATTTCGATCGCTCGTAAACTGCGTAATTTGGCTCGCAGTTTAAAGTCTCAGGCGAAAAATATTGTCATTGTTTCGCCCACCCTGGCAATTCCTTCGGAGTTGACAGAAGTGTTGACAGTGTTGGATTTTCCTTTACCCACAGCCGGGGAAATCAAAGGCGAAGTCGAGCGTTTACTCAGTGCGACTCAGCACTCACTCCCAGAGAAAATTTTAGCGGAATTAGTTCGCTCCGCTCAAGGACTGTCTTTAGAACGAATTCGGCGCGTTTTGACAAGAGCGATCGCCGCACGCGGAGAATTACAACCCGAAGACGTAGAATTAGTTTTGGAAGAAAAGCGTCAATCGATTCGCCAAACCCAAATTCTCGATTTTTACCCCACAACCGAACAAATTTCCGATATTGGCGGTTTAGATAACTTAAAAGATTGGCTGTTGCGACGTGGCGGGGCTTTCAGCGATCGCGCTCGTGCTTATGGTTTACCTCATCCGAGGGGTTTATTATTGGTAGGTATTCAGGGAACCGGAAAATCTCTCACAGCAAAAGCGATCGCTCATCATTGGCATTTACCCTTACTCCGCCTAGATGTCGGCAGGCTCTTTGGCGGACTTGTCGGCGAATCAGAATCTCGCACCCGCCAAATGATTAGTTTAGCCGAAGCTCTAGCCCCCTGTATACTCTGGATTGATGAAATTGACAAAGCTTTTTCGGGAGTAGAAAGTAAAGGCGATGCCGGAACCACTTCCAGAGTTTTTGGTACATTTATTAATTGGCTCGCAGAAAAAAAATCTCCTGTATTTGTCGTAGCCACAGCGAATAATATTCAAGCTTTACCACCGGAAATGCTCCGTAAAGGTAGGTTCGACGAAATCTTCTTTGTGGGATTGCCTTCCCAAGCAGAACGTCTTGAAATTTTTGCGGTACACTTAACTCGACTACGCCCTCATAATTTGAAAAGTTACGATCTAGAGCGCCTTGCTTACGAAACACCAGACTTTTCTGGTGCAGAAATTGAACAAACGCTAATTGAAGCAATGCACCTTGGTTTTAGCCAAAACCGAGACTTTACCACTGATGATATTTTAGAAGCAGCAAGCCAAATTGTCCCCCTCGCGCGGACAGCACAAGAACAAATTCAAAGGTTACAAAATTGGGCAGCCGCAGGTAAAGCCCGTCTAGCTTCGAGAGATAGTTTGTTAAGCGATCGCATTCAACGTCAACTTCAGTAATTTTCTCGTTTCCTCTGGTGGCAAATAGATATGAACGCAATAGTTAAAGGTTTATCTAACATAATTCAGTTGTTGATCGGCGTAATAATTGGTCTTACCCTCCTCACCGCAACTGCTGGAGGTATCGGCTATTATTTCTTAACTAAATTATCTGCTCATCCCGCTAAACCTGTCTTCGCTGAAGAAAAGAAAACAGCGAATACTGCTGACTCCGCTACCGAGTCTTCCGAAACAGCAAAAGAAGCACAACCAAAGGAAGAAAAATTGCCACCGGGCGCTTATAAAGCAAAAGTAACTTGGTCTGAAGGATTAAGTTTACGTGATACACCTTCGGAAGATGCTAACCGGATTGGTGGTATCGCTTTCGAGCAAGAAATTATTATTCTCAAAGAGAGCGACGATAACAATTGGCAGAAAGTCCGTATTCCTGAAACGAAGGAAGAAGGTTGGGTGAAAGCGGGGAATGTGGAAAAAGTTTAGTAAGAAAGAGGAACTTTTGGGGGAGCGATCGCTTTTCTTGGTTTTCGAGTTGGAGAGTGAGGGCGATCGTCTCTTGATTACTCATTGACGCTCCACGCCCTATAAGGACGTGGATTCTTCATTCAACGAATCTTCGTTGGCTAGCAGAATTTCTCCAACTAACCAAGAGGAAGTTTCTCCTGAAGCGTAGATTTTCGTGCGCCCCACGATATATA
>JAWQFW010000147.1:0-13868 GCA_035968095.1 Oscillatoria sp. PMC 1068.18 | reverse complement strand
ACAGTGCGCGTTCCCTAGCGCCGTGCGACGGCGCGGGGTCGCACTGCAATCCCCAATCCCCAATCACCGGACGCATTCACTCCATCGAAACCTGCGGAACCGTTGACGGACCCGGCATTCGCTTCGTAATCTTCACCCAAGGATGTCCCCTACGTTGTCTTTACTGTCACAATCCCGACTGTCGCCAAATCGAAGACGGAAAACAAACCACAGTCACCGAACTGATCGCCGAAATTAAAAAATATCGCTCTTATATGCGCTGTTCTGGTGGTGGCATAACCATAACAGGCGGAGAACCTTTAATGCAACCAGAATTCGTCAAACAAATTTTCCGTCGCTGTCAAGAATTAGGTATTCACACCGCCCTCGATACTTCCGGTTATATCAACATTGAAATTGCAAAACCAGTTCTCGAATACGTCGATTTGGTACTTTTAGATATCAAATCCCACGATCCCAAAATTTATCGAAAAGTTACCAGCGTTTCCCTCGAACCTACCTTAAAATTTGCTCAGTACCTCAGCGAAATCAACAAACCAACGTGGATTCGTTTTGTCTTAGTACCCAATCTTACCGATTCCCAACACAATGTCGAAGGATTAGCTAAATTTGTCTCCAACTTGCAAAATGTCGAAAAAGTAGAAGTGCTACCTTTTCACAAAATGGGTGAATACAAATGGGAACAACTCGGATACGAATACCAATTAAAAGACACTCTTCCCCCATCAACAGCACTAATTCAGCAAGTCAAGAATACCTTTCGCAAATACGATTTAGAAGTTCAGTAAAATTTTCAGTCATCAGTAGTGCTTCCTCAAACTAACTAAACAATATTTTTGAGCAGTTATCCGCAAAACAAGCACGAAGTCAGCATCACGAAGAAACCAAATAGTAACTCAGAGAAATTACCATGACAGTAACTAATCTCCAAGAACTAGAAACCCTAATTCAGCGCGTCAAAACAGCCCAAGCCCAATACGCTACTTATACCCAACAACAAGTAGATGAAATCTTCAAAAAAGCTGCCCTAGCTGCTAATGCTGCCCGCATTCCTTTAGCAAAAATGGCAGTAGCAGAAACCGGAATGGGGATAGTTGAGGATAAAGTGATTAAAAATCATTTTGCCTCAGAAATAATTTACAACAAATACAAACACGAAAAAACCTGCGGTGTCATAGAAGCCGACAAACATTACGGAATCCAAAAGTTAGCTGAACCTGTAGGAATTTTAGCGGGAATTGTTCCCACAACTAACCCAACTTCTACAGCAATTTTTAAAGCTTTGATTGCTTTAAAAACCCGTAACGGCATTATTTTCTCTCCCCATCCAAGGGCGAAAGAATGCACTATTACTGCGGCGAAAACTGTTTTAGAAGCAGCAGTAGCGGCGGGTGCGCCAGCAGATATTATTGGCTGGATTGACGAACCGACAGTGCCAATTTCCCAAGGTTTAATGCAGCATTCAGATATTAATTTAATTCTGGCAACCGGGGGACCGGGAATGGTGAAAGCGGCTTATTCTTCGGGTAAACCTTCGTTAGGAGTTGGGGCAGGAAATACACCTGCGGTAATTGATGAAACTGCCGATATTCGGGTCGCGGTGAGTTCAATTTTGTTGAGCAAAACCTTTGACAACGGGATGATTTGCGCGTCAGAACAAGCCGTAGTTGTTGTTGATGAAGTTTATGAAGCAGTTAAACAAGAATTTGCAGATCGCGGCGCTTATTTCTTAAATGCTGAAGAAGCCGAAAAAATTCGCGCGGTGTTAATTAAAGAAGGTCGTTTGAATGCCGCAATTGTGGGACAACCTGTGACGAAAATCGCGGAATTAGCAGGTTTTGAAGTTGCTGAAGGGACGAAAGTTTTAATTGGTGAAGCGGCAGAAGTTAGCGTTGATGAAGCTTTTGCTTATGAGAAACTTTCGCCTGTTTTAGGAATGTATCGTTTGCCAGATTTTAAAGCAGCAGTAGCCACAGCGCGAGAATTAATTGCTTTCGGAGGCAGGGGACATACTTCAGTGTTATATACAGCCCCAGCAAATGAAGACCGGATTCTTTATTTTGAATCACAATTGCCTACAGGTCGGGTGTTAATTAATACGCCTTCTTCTCAAGGTGCAATCGGCGATTTGTATAACTTTAAGTTAGACCCGTCTTTAACTTTGGGTTGTGGGACTTGGGGTGGTAATTCAGTTAGTGAAAATGTGACTGTACATCATTTACTGAATATCAAAACTGTGTCGGAACGTCGGGAAAATATGCTTTGGTTTCGAGTGCCGCCGAAAATTTATTTTAAGTATGGTTGTTTGCCAGTGGCTTTGCGAGATTTGGTGGGTAAGAAACGAGCATTTCTGATTACTGATAAACCTTTGTTTGACATGGGAATGTTGAAAGAAGTAACAGAGGTTTTGGATGAAATTGGGATCGAACATCAAGTTTTTTATGATGTGCAACCCGACCCTGATTTGACGACAATTAATCAAGGTGTGGCGGAAATTAATAGTTTCCAACCAGATGTAATTATTGCGTTTGGTGGTGGTTCACCGATGGATGCAGCGAAAATTATGTGGTTGATGTATGAACATCCAGAGGTAGAATTTGCAGGTATAGCGACTCGGTTTATGGATATCCGCAAGCGAGTTTATGAGTTACCACCTTTGGGAAATAAAGCGATGATGGTGGCAATTCCGACAACTTCGGGAACGGGTTCGGAGGTAACTCCTTTTGCGGTTGTTACTGACGATCGCACCGGGATCAAATATCCTTTAGCTGATTATGCCTTAACACCGAATATGGCGATCGTCGATCCGGAATTGGTGTTAAATATGCCTAAGAAGCTAACTGCTTATGGGGGAATTGATGCGCTAACTCATGCTTTGGAAGCCTACGTTTCGGTTTTAGCTACTGAGTTTACCGGAGGATTGGCGCTAGAGGCGATCGCGTTACTCATGGAATATTTGCCTCGATCTTACCAAAAAGGTGCTAGCGACCCCGTAGCCCGCGAAAAAGTCCACTATGCGGCAACGATCGCAGGTATGGCGTTTGCGAATGCTTTCCTCGGTATTTGTCACTCAATGGCGCATAAATTGGGTTCTACGTTCCATCTTCCTCACGGTTTAGCCAATGCGCTGATGATTTCCCATGTCATCCGCTACAATGCCACTGATGCGCCCTTCAAACAAGCAATTTTCCCCCAATACGAATATCCTCACGCTAAGGAACGTTATGCGAAAATTGCCGATCATTTACATCTCGGCGGCGATACCATTGATGAGAAGGTTGAGAAACTCGTCGCAGCGATCGAAAACCTCAAGCAACAAGTAGACATTCCTCTGACGATTAAAGACGCTTTACACGGCGAAGATCGCGAGTTTTACGAACAACTCGAAGAACTCTCTGAACAAGCTTTTGATGACCAATGTACGGGCGCAAATCCCCGCTATCCTTTGATTCGAGACTTGAAAGAGTTATTCGTCCTCGCTTACCAAGGTTGTCGTTTGGATTCTGTTGCTTACCACACAGAAGTAAATATGTCAAGCAGCGTAGGGGAAAAGGAAACCAAAGATGAGCCAGAAGTTGCCAGAGTTTAAGTTGTAGTAATACCAATTTGCTTTAACTGCACTACATAATCTTATCTAGAGACGTTGCCTGCAACGTCTCTACAAAGTAATGATGTGTAGCAAACATTTGTGTATTTCAGATAACAACCAAAGAAGAATCAAATAACTAAACAAATATTTTTAGGTAAAAAGCCGCTTAAAAACTACAAAAGCCAGAGAGACTTTTGTAGTTAGAAAAATTAATTAACTATCGTACATCCGGGCTTCAAAAGCATCAGGATTTTCTTCACAGTATTCCTCAAAATAAGTTTTTTCCGGTTTCTGCGCCCGTTGATGAGAAGCTTCTGCTTGTAACTCTTCAACCACATCCCAAGCAGCCGCACATTCAGCAGAAGTCGCACCTTTTTCCTGACAAATAGTGCGGGCTTCGCTAACAGCTTGTTCGATTTCTTGAGCGAGAACAACTTCTTGGGGTTCTTCAACAAAGTTACCACGATGGAGAATATCAGTGACGGAAATAATCCCTAAAAGTTCGCCTTTGATTACGGGTGCGCTGTGAATTCGAGTATTAGCAAATAGCCTCGCCACATATTCTACACCAAGGTCAGGATTGACGACAATACAAGGCTTGGTCATGATTTCATAAACACGCACTTTTTTCGGATCGCTCCCATAAGCGGCTACTTTATAGATAATATCAGTTTCGCTGATAATCCCATAAGCATCTTGTTCGTTACGACGTTCGACAAGTAAAGTGCGAATGGTATTTTCGCGCATTAATTCCACTGCTTCAGCTACAGTCGCACTACCTTTAATCGTGACGACATCTTCAGTCATAATATCTGAGGCTTTCATCTTGATTTGATCTCCAAATTTGAGGTTAAATATTGTTAGAAACTAGGGAACAAGCGCATTTTTTTGCTAGGAGTTAAAAAGTCTCCAGCTTCTTGAAAGAAGCGATAGGAAAGAAGAATTGATCGCCATTGTCTAGAAAGTTATCCCAATTTATTCGATCTACGCTACATGAAATTCTGTACCAGACATTGCAGGTAACGTCTGGTACAAAGTCCGTATCGGTAGCATTCATCCCGTGAAAATGGTCTTAGCATTTGCCAGACTCAGGAAAAAATAACCCACCACGGGAAATTATCGCAGTTTGTAGGTAGCTTTGACTATGGATTCGGCAGGAATAGATTCCAGTTGAAAGCCTAATTTCTGGCAAATGTGTTGCATCGCCTGATTTTGAGCTAGAATTTCAGCATTCACAGATTCTAGTTGTTCTTCGCGGGCAATTTCCAAAAGACGACGCAATAACTCGCTACCGATTCCTTGACGTTGAAAGCGATCGCTAATTAACATCGCAAATTCAGCAATCTTTTTTCCGTGTAATTTAGTCAGACGGGCGATCCCGACGATTTCTTTTTCCCCAGTATCGGGATTTTGCCACTCGGTAACTAAAGCCATTTGGCGATCGTAGTCGATAAAACAGATCCGAGAAAGGCGATCGTGGGAGGTACGATGAGAAAGTTTCATCAAATGAAAGTAACGTAAATAAACACTTTCTTCCGAGAGACTTTCATGATATTTAACGACTAAAGGTTCATCTTCGGGACGAATCGGGCGAATTGTTACAGGTATCCCCTTTTGAGTTAGCCAGTGGCTAACATATTGAATTGGATAAGGGCGAATTGCTGGTTTCGGTAATTCTTCAGTCTGGATCTCGTGCAAAACTACTCGCGCATCTAAAGCGATTAACCTGTCGCTAGAAGCCAAAAGTGGATTAATATCGATCTCTTTAATCCAAGGTTGTTCGACGACAAGCTGACTAAAGCGTACCATGATTTGCTCTAGTGCCTCTAAATCTACACTTCCTCGTCCGCGTACACCTTGAAGCGCAGTATAAATCTTGGTTTGTTCCATCATGCGCCGCGCCAAGGTAGTATTGAGAGGCGGTAAAGCTAGAGAACGGTCTTTGAAGACTTCGACTAAAGAGCCACCTGTACCAAAGAGTAACACGGGACCGAACTGAGGATCGAGACTGCTACCGATAATTAGTTCGTATCCTTCTAAGTTAAGCATCGGTTGCACAGTTACGCCGAGGAAATGTTCGCTACCGACTTTTTCTGTCACCGAGTTTTCAATTGCTTGATAAGCTTTGCTAACTGTGGCTGCGTCTTGGAGTAAAAGTCGTACACCACCAACGTCGGTTTTGTGAGTGATGGTTTCTGAGTACAATTTCAAGACGACAGGATAGCCGATTTTTTCCGCAAGTTGGACGGCTTCTGCTGCTGAGGTAGCGATGCGGGTGTCTACTGTGGGGATTTGGTATGCTGACAAAAGTTGTTTGGATTCAAATTCTGTCAGAATTGTGCGTTGAGAGTGGCGAACGCGATCGATAATTTCTTTAACTTTGGCACGATTGGGGGCATTTTGTTCATCTTCTCTCGGTAAAACGGGGGTTTCGTATAAACCGCGTAAGTTGTAAGCATAGCGCCACATCGAGTTAAAGACATCGGCGGCTGTATCGGGAAAGGGTAAGGTAAAAATTCGCGCTTCGTTGAGTATTTCTTCCCCGGTAGCAACTGTTGTACCACCCATCCAACTAGCTAAAATTGGTTTGGTTGGTAAGGAGTTGTTTTGTAAGATTTGGACAAACTGCTTGGCGGTTTGAGTTGGGTCGGTCATTGCTTGAGGAGTGAGGATCGTTAGCAGTCCATCGCTGGTAGAATCTTGGAGTGCAGTGGCGATCGCCTGAGTGAATCTTTCGGGGTCGGCATCGCCTAAAATATCAATTGGGTTATGATGACTCCAGTGAGGTGGGAGAATTTCATTTAACTTTGTCTTCGTTTCTTCAGATAAACTCGCTAACTCACCACCACCGGAAATTAACGCATCGGTAGCTAAAACTCCCGGACCCCCGGCGTTAGTCAGAATAGTTAAACGTTTACCTTTGGGACGAGGTTGTTTGGCTAAAACTTCTGCTAAGTTAAACAAATCTTCGATTGTTTGGACTCGCAACACTCCACAACGTCGAAAAGCGGCATCTAAAACATCATCACTTCCCGCCATTGCACCTGTGTGAGAAGCCGCAGCAGCCGCCGCCGCATCAGTACGTCCGGATTTAATGACGATAATGGGTTTACTGAGGGCGACTTCTCTGGCTGCGGAAATAAACGATCGCGCATTACCAATCGATTCCATGTAAATTACAATACTGTGGGTATTGGGGTCATCGCCGAGGTAATAAATTAAGTCACCCCAGTCTACATCGAGCATGGAACCGATGGAAATAAAGGCACTGAAACCGACATTTTCGCGAAAACTCCAGTCGAGAATTGAGGTACACAGCGCCCCACTTTGACTGATAAAACCCACATTACCCGATCGCGCGATCGTATTCGCAAAGGTAGCATTTAAACCGCCTACTGGGTTCATTACTCCCAAGCAGTTTGGACCGATAATGCGTAAATTTCCTTGACGGGCGTTATTGAGGATTTGTCGTTCTAATTCTATCCCGACTGCGCCAACTTCCTTGAACCCCGCCGAAATAATAATTGCGCCTTTTACCCCAGTCGCGACGCATTCTGCGACAATTCCGGGAACTGTGGAAGCGGGAGTCGCAATTATGGCTAAATCTACAGGTTCGGGTACGGCGGCAATGCTAGGATAGGCTTTAATCCCCAAGACACTGCTGCGTTTCGGATTAATCGGGAAAACTGTTCCACCGAAAGGATTGCTAATTAAGTTCCAAAGTAAAGTTCGCCCGACGCTACCGGGTTTTTCACTTGCGCCAATTACGGCGACATTCTGCGGTAAGAAAATTGCATCCAGAGGTTGTGATTCGTAGCCTAGGACATTATGAGCAGGATCGAGAGTTTGGATCATCACCTTTTACCCATTCTACGCTTACAAGCTAGCAAAACTTGGAGATGAGTTAGGCGATCGCTTGTGATGTTTTAATGTCGATGACGAGGCGATCGTTTTTTGCCGCTATACTTACATTTTAGCGCCCAGCCAGTTATTTTTCTACCTTGAGACGGATGGAAATTTCTGTTTCTTTTCGCTAGTAAATTTCTTGTCGAAAAGGTTTATGCTAGACTAGCAGTTCGCTCAAGAGCGATCGCTCTTTGTCAGAAGCATTCGACATGATTCAGCAAAACTCAGCATCTTCAAGGGATCTCACGCAACTTTTTCAGACAATTGATAATTTTAGCTGCGATCGCCAATCTATTCCACAAGATAAACTCGACTTAAATCATAAATCTCGAACTAGCCTTTTTCCTTGGCGGGGACAATTTTCACCTCAATTAGTTGAAGTTTTCCTTGATCATTATACTGATGAAAAAAGTGTTATTTTCGACCCTTTTGTTGGTAGTGGTACTACGCTTTTTGAATCAGCGCGAAAAGGTTTAACTTGCTACGCAGCAGAAATTAATCCCGCCGCCGTAGCAATGGCAAAATCTATTGATTTTGTCAACCTAAATCTTCCCAGGAGACAAAAAATAATTGAAGCAACTAAGTCAATTATTACTGAATCTTTACGCCCCTTTGAATGGAATTTATTTTCTTATCAGCAACAAAGTCAAGTTTTTGCTCTCAAAAACAATGATTCTAAATATAATTTTCTGGCAACACTAATTCAAAAATACCAACAAAACTCTGCTATTCACAATCTCTTATTAAATACCGCAATACGCTATGAAAACAATTATCTCAATCGGGAAATAACTTATTTACAAAGATCGGTTTATGAACAAGATAAAATAATTACTTCTCTTCCTTTTAGTGAGCAAAAGTATCAATTGTTTCATCAAGACGCAAGAGAAATATCTTTACCTAATAACAGCGTAGACTTAATAATTACTTCTCCTCCTTACATTAATGTTTTTAACTACCATCAAAATAATCGGCAAATAATGGAAGCAGTCGGTTGGGATTTACTTAAAATAGCTAAATCAGAAATTGGTTCCAATCGTAAAAATCGTCAAAACCGATTTTTAACAGTGATTCAATATGCCCTAGATATGTTAGATGCTTTCAAAGAAATGCGACGTTTACTAAGTCCTCATGGACGAGCTATTATTGTTATTGGTAGAGAGTCTAAAGTGCGTCGGATGAAAATTAATAATACTAGAATTATCGCTGCACTTGCTCTTGGTAGTAGAAATTTTAAGCTCGATATAATTCAAGAAAGAAAGTTTAAAAATAAGTTCGGAGAAGTAATTTATGAAGACATCTTACATCTGCTCCCCACATCTTTAGAAATAACTGGTGGAGATGAATTTGCTCGTTTAGTAGCTCAGTGGGTACTCACAGAAATATCCCCAAAAGCAGAAAAAAAAGTGCTTCAAGAAATTGTCAATGCTCAAGAGCGAGCTAACTTAGTCAAAAAGTCACCTATTTTTAGGTTAACAGATGATTATCTAACCCCAAATTTTAATTAGTTATGACTTCTTATCCTACTCCTCATCAAGACAAGCTATTAGCCCTACTAAATAATCATAAACTACCGTCAGACGATAAATATAAGATTGAGCAAGCACTAAAATTTTATCAAAAATGGATCGAGGTTTTAAATCGAGTTATCGCTAATAATTACTCGCGGGAAAAAAGTTTAAAACTTTTAGTTAAATTATTAAATATTTATAAGTTATACATTGAAGTAAATGTAATCTTTGATAGCACTAACAATTTTCTCTATCGACAAAAAGGACAGTTAAAGCTAGATAATACGATTTTAGAAGAATTTTTGCCTCGTTTGCTTGGTTCTAATTTGATTTCAGAGTTGGAAAATCTCGAAGTAGACCTAGGACCAATGCAATGTTTTTCTTCAGTTTACTTTCAATCTAGTTTAGATGTATCGGGAATAGGTGGTGGAATGCGAATTAGAACTAAAAACCAAGACTTTGCCATTAGTAAACCACTTTATCTCAAATCTTCACACTCCCTTAATTTTGAGCAAGAAGTTGTCGCTAAAACTAATCTTGCTTATCTAGTTGTAGAATGTAAAACTAACTTGGATAAAACCATGTTTCAAGAAGGATGTGCAACTGCAAGAGATTTAAAATCTGCGGTTCCCGGAGCAAAATATTATCTTTTGTGTGAGTGGCTTGATATGACACCAATAAGTACAGCCCCAACTAATATTGACCAAGTTATTATTTTACGCAAAGCCAAGCGTATTAGTTCTCATATTCGTAAAGAATTCAGTACATTTCCAGGTCGTCAAAAAAATCGAGAATTTTACCTCAAATACTTAAAATCGAATCCTTTACGAGTGGAAATGTTTGAGCGTTTGATTTACAATATTCGCAGCCTTCTCAATCCTGAAAGTCCTAGTGAAGAGGATGTTCTTTCATTGGGATACTTCTAAAAAAATTTAATTAGGTGCGTTTTCGTAACGCACCTGAAAAAATTTTAAGTTGTCGAAGCTTCTTTTTTCGTAGTAGTTGCAACACCGCTAAGAGATTGGAAATAAAGAGTTCCCATAATCGCCATAAACACTACATAAGCTATTCCTTGGACTAAATACAGTTTCTCTCGATACCCAAATAAAGATTTGAGGATAATTCCGGGAAATTCTTTTTCTGGTAAAATGCTGGATGCGTCCCAAATTTGCGATCCTAAAATGCAAGATGCACTTTCGGAAGCACATAATTGGGCATACTGAGGATTAATTTGAGCAAGCATACTCACACCAGAATTAATATCTTTGAACATTCCGACGACTAAACCACCAACGATCGCTAACAAGAAAATACCCATGACTTGAAAAAACAACCGCAAGTTAATTTTAACTCCCAACTGAAACAGCAACACACCAATAATTACTGCCCCCAATAAACCCGCAACTGCACCGATACTGGGAAGTACCCATTCTTCCTGAAATTTAGCGACAATGAATAAAACTGTCTCGAAACCTTCGCGCAAGACGGCAATGAAAATTAAAGTAAAAACGCCCCACCCCGCAGCCTGACTTGTTTTCAAAGCGGCGGTAATTGATTCTTCTACTTCCGACTTGACAGATTTCGCCTGTTGTGTCATCCAGATTAACATCCAACTGAGCATGGCGATCGCCACCAAACAAAATCCGGCTTCCAAAAATTCCTGGATGACTGGAGCATAATTAGCTTCAGAATTGGCTAAAGAAGCGATCGCACTCCACAATACCAATCCTACCAGCACCGAAGCACCAATTCCCGCCCCGACTCCAGCATAAGCCCAAGTAGACAACTTCGTTTGCTCGGCTTTTTTCAAGCAAGCTAAAACTATTCCCACGACTAACGTAGCTTCCACTCCTTCTCGCAGAGTGACGAAAAAAGTCGGCAAGGCAGCACTAAAATCCATATTTGTCAATAGTTATTTTCCAAAACAACTAAGATGACGCAAAATCACGCAACATCTTCTTAATTTCGATGTTATGCAATTCTTCCTGACCAATCATCCCCCGCGCGAATTCTTCCAAATAAATACTGGCATCCTGGACAACATCGAGCAAAGCTTTATACAAATCCAGCGCTTTACTTTCGTGGTTGAGACTTTCGGTTAAAATCGCTTCCAACTCGTGTTTGAAAGTTTCTTCAATCGGAGCAATAGTTTGGGTAGGATGTCCTTCTAACCCAGTCAAAATCTCGCCTACCTGTTGTGCGTGGGTTAAAGATTCCGTCGCTTGTTCTTGAAAAAACTGGACAATAGGAATACGATTTGGTCCCGTCACCATCAACGAATAGTGAGTGTAGCGCACGACACCTGCCAACTCGAACTGCATAATCTCGTTCAATAGTTCAATCGTTTTTTCCCGATCTAGCTCTCTCATCTTCTATTTTTTCCCGTCAAAACAAGTATCTCTACTTATCTCAGCACTTTTGAAAATAAATTGCAACTAACCGCAAAAAATGAAGCAAACCTTAAATAACTGCTAATTTCAGACAAAAATGCCCTCTGGGGGTATTGAAAAAACTAGCAAAAATCAGAAAGATAAAGTTTTGTAAGGTTTTGGTAATTTAGCAGCAATGAAAAAACTATTGCTAGTGACGAGTTTAACTTTTTTAGCTTCGGTTACACTACTTGGTTGTAGTAGTAGTCAAACAGCTAAAGTAAAAACTAGCGCCGAAACAGAGACTCTCGCAAGTTCTGGGGAAAAAGGGAACCTTGTTCTTGTCGCTAACGGTGAAGATTTTGTCCGTCAAGGATTTGTCACTAAAGACAGGTGGGAAATTAACTTTGATAACGTCTACGTCACCCTTGCTGACGTTCAAGCTTATCAAACCGAACCGCCTTTCGATGCCGATACTGCTGAGGAAATTAAAGCCCAAGAAAGTGTAGTTCTCGTCAGTGAACCAATAACTATCAATTTAGCCGAAGGAGATGCAGACGCTCAACCAATTACCGTAGCAGAAAAAGAAGCTCCAGCAGGCAACTATAATGCTTTATCGTGGCAAGTTGTACCAGGAGAAACAGATACTACCGCAGGCAAAACAATTGTTCTCGATGGTACAGCAACGAAAGACGGCGAAACGGTAGAGTTTGTAATTGGGTTTAACCAACCTTTAACTTATCAATGTGGTGAATTTGTTGGCGACGATCGCAAAGGTATTCTTAAAGGTACAGAAACTGCGGATGTGGAGACAACTTTTCACTTTGACCACATTTTCGGCGATGCAGACACCCCCGCAGACGATTCTCTCAACCAAGAAGCAGTCGGTTTTCAGCCAATGGCAGCTTTAGCCGAAAACGGCACACTAGAAGTAGACCAAGATACCCTCAAAACTGAACTAAGTAGCGAAGACTATGAAAAGCTAGAAAACGCGATCGCTAGTTTAGGTCATGTTGGCGAAGGTCACTGCAAATAATCTTGATGTCTTAGTCCCTAATTGTCAATTCTTAACCAAAAACCACCAAGGAAAGAAAAAGTACCCGCGATCGCTAAACTATGCCAAATTATCAACTAAAATATTTAATTCCTCTCCTATATCTCCCGATCCTCAGTTGGTCAACAAAAGCGCTTTCCCACGGCGCTAATATCCAATATCGTCAAACCGAAGCCTTACAAATAAAAGCACTTTATGACGACGGTAAACCAATGGCAAACGCTCAAGTAACAGTTTACTCTCCTGACGATCCCGCGACACCTTGGTTAACTGGAACTACTAACAACGAAGGCGAATTTACTTTTGCCCCCGACCTAGAAAAAGTAGGTAATTGGGAAGTAAAAGTTCGTCAAGCTGGTCATGGGGATATTACTACCATTCCTGTCGGCGAGTCAACTCTAACTAATCAATCTGAGGAGCAATTTTCCCTAACTCAAAATGGTAATTACACACCTCTCCAAAAAGCAGTAATGGCAGTTGTAGGTCTTTGGGGTTTTATCGGTACAGCTTTATTCTTTTCTCGTAAAAAAGCTAATAATTAAGCTAAATAAGTGAAAATTACCGTGTTGATGTTACTAATTAAACTTGCCCCAGATTCTTTGATTACTATCATCGCCTTTCTCGGTACTGAGGAATAACTACTTTCCAGAAAAATAAAATTATAATGCACATTCCCGACGGTTTTCTTCCTCCTAGCGTTTCTATTCTTGGCTATGCCTTCACTGGTGGCGCTACTTGGTATTCTTTACGACAAATCAACAAAGACAAAAATCCTCAAGAAAATATTCCTAAAGCTTCTTTACTAACTGCTGCTTTTTTTGTAGCTTCTTTGATTCATATCCCTCTAGGTTTCTCTAGTATTCACTTAGTTTTAAACGGACTCGTAGGTGTAGTTTTGGGTTACTATGCTTTTCCCGCGATTACAATTGGTTTGTTTTTTCAAGCAGTAATGTTTCAACATGGAGGCTTATCAACTTTAGGAGTAAATGCTGCGATGATGGGCATTCCAGCACTACTAGCTTATCATCTTTTTAAATTAGGTAAAAGTCGAGAATTGCCCTTTAATTTTCGTAGTAAAATATTTGCCTTTATCGCTGGTGCAGGGGCTTTAGTAACTTCGGCTGCTATTTTTACTATTGTCACAATTACGACAATTACACCAGATTTAAATGTAGCAACTGAACAAAAAGCTATTTTAGTTGCTCTCGGAGGTTATGCTATTCAAGCAGTTATTGAAGGAGTTTTTACGGTGATGTTAGTTACTTTTTTGGAGCGAGTCAAACCTGAAATTTTGTCAAACAGCTAAGTTGAGAAAGATGATTTGATTGAAACGCTGATGTTTTGGCTTTTCTTCAAGCAAAATTTACTAACTGTCAATCTGGGAGATTTCACAATTTTGATTCTGCCCTGAGATAGAAATAAATAAGTTAAAATAAGAC
>JAWQFW010000146.1:0-13877 GCA_035968095.1 Oscillatoria sp. PMC 1068.18 | reverse complement strand
ACCACTAACCAAGGAAGTCTAACCATCACCAACACGGGAAACTTAGACATTAATGATAATCTCACCCTCGACGGTGAATTTTTCCAGAGTGGCGGTGGTACAGTTAACGTAGCCGGAGATATTTTTACTACCAACGATAATATTACCTTTCAGGACGCAACCACCCTGGAAAACATAGTCAACTTTGAATTAGGAATAGCGACAATTTCCTTCGCTGCTTTAAATATCGGTGATTTTCCCTTAACTTTAACTGCGGTCGAAATTAACTTTACGGGTGGGGAAAATTCCGTCACAGGTACAAATACTCTCACTCTCCAAACCGCAGATACTACCCAGAATATCGAACTTGGGGGAAGCGGAAATACAGAGAATTTAGACTTGACAAATGAAGAAATAAATGCTTTAGCTGACGGCTTCACTTCTCTAACAATTGGTAGCCCAGACAGTAACGGCGATGTTAACATCTTCAGTAATCTTAATTTCAACGACCCCGTAACCATCCAAACCCAAACCGGAGAAATGCAAATAAACGGAGAAATTACAGGTCTTAATAATAGCTCAATTACCCTTTTAAGTCCGACAATTAACCTAAACTCCAACGTAACAACAGCAAACGAAAATATTACCTTCGGTGGCAATCTCTTCCTGGAGACAGATGTAGAAATCTCCACAAATAATCAAGCAGGAGATATTATTTTTTCTGGTACAATCGACGGAACTCAGCAACTAAGATTAAATGCAGGTACAGGAAATATCAACTTTCAACAAATAGTCGGTGCAAATAATCCCTTAGCAGACTTAACCATCGACTCCGCAGCCAACATTTTCATCGCCGGAGGCATAATTACCGATAATAGTAACCAAGAATATAACGCCCCAGTAACCTTAACCGCAGATAGCATTTTCAACACAGGTACAGGTGGAGGAGATATCAACTTCAATTCTGGCTTAAACAGCGAAACCGGAGAAACAAACAACCTCAATATAACCGCCGGAGAAGGGAAAATTAGTTTTAATAATCCAGTAGGATTAGAACAAGAACTAGGTAATATTATTATCTCTAGCGCCACACAACTAACCTCGAATTCAACAATAGAAGCCGCCAGTTTATTCTATACTTCTGCGATCGAAGACATTCTCCTACAAGGAAATATTACCACCACCGCCCTTGCGGGTGTCGAACTCGCAACCCAAGCCAATATAGTTACCGAAAATATTACCAGTAACGGCGGTCAAATCAATCTCTCCAGCGACACAGGTGACATCAATGTCGGTAACTTAGATGCTTCCTCAACCACAGATAACGGCGGTAACATCAGCTTATCAAGTTCCACGGGAACCGTCACTAGCAACGACCTAAATACTTCCGGTGTCAGCAGTGGCGGTAACATTACCGTAGAAGCCTTAATTAGTATTACCGCCGGATTTCTTGATTCTAGTGCAACCATCGGCGACGGTGGTAACATTACTCTCGACCCTATCAACGATATCGAAGTAACCGCAATTAACGCCCAAGGCGGTACTAACGGTAGCGGAGGAGATGTCGATATCACCACCCAAGCTTTCTTTCGGGCTACAGGAACATTTACCGACCAAAATAACTTAGAAGTAAGTATCTCCACGGCTGGAGGCGCAGGAACAGGTTCAGTTACAATTCGTCACGACGGCGGCGCAAGATTTGTTCCCTTTGATGTCGGCGACGCAACCATCAACGGCACCGCAGGCGCAATTTCTACAGGTAGTGATAATTCTATCCTCTCCTTTCGTACTTTTCCCGGACCTTATACCCAAGAAAATATCAGTTTAATTACCTCACCTCAATTCAGTCAATTTGTCGTTGATGCTATTCTCTCCGAAGAATCTCCCGACAAATTACCTAATACTTACCGACAAGAACCTTTCCCCTTAGAAGAATACTTTACTCGCGCTTATGAAGAATATTTAACCCAAAATCCCGATCTTGCCGAAGTAGATATTAAAAGCCTCGAAGAGATTCAAAATGAATTAGGTTTAATTGAGAAGCTTACAGGAGAGAAACCTGCACTTGTTTACGCTGTTTTCGACCCCAATTTAGTTAATGATAATGATGATTGTCGTAAAACTGAAGGGCGAGATTACACAAAAGATTGTTTTACTAATCAAGGTAGCGTATATCAAGATAGAAGAGAAGAAAACCCTGAAGACCATCCAGAATATTACAAACCTGAACTGAGACATTCCGACCAAGACAAATTAGCATTAGTAGTAGTTACCAGTTCAGGTACGCCGCGTTTATTTCACGTCCCAGAAGCAAGGCGAGGGAAAATGGGTGCATTAGTTGAAGAATTTAGGAAACAAATAGCTGGTCGTGAGCCTCAAAAACGTAAGTTTTACGATTATCAAGAACCTGCACGCCAACTATATAAACTATTAATTAAGCCTTTAGAAGAATATATAAAAACTCAAGAAGTAACTAATTTAGTCTTCATTCCCGATGAAAAACTACGTTCAATTCCTTTAGCTGCTTTGCAAGACGAAGAAGGAAAATTTATAATCGAAAAAGGCTATAGCTTAGGATTAATGCCGAGTATGAGCTTAACTAATACCCGCTATTTAGATATTCGGCAAGTTGAACTTTTGGCAATGGGTTCAGATTTTACTCATAATAAAGTTGATGACTTAATTTTAATACCAAAGCAAATAGAATTAATAACAAATACTTGGTCAAATATAGGCAGTAAAGTTTTTCTAGAAGAAGATTTTACAATAGAAAAGTTAAAATCTCAATTGCGGACTCAGCCTTATGGTATTGTCCATTTAGGAACCCATGCAGAATTTAAGGAAACATCAATAAGTAACGCTCATATTCAGTTTTTTGATAACAAATTAGGACTTGACAATGTTCGCGAGTTACGATTAAAAGATGTTGAATTATTAGTGCTAAGTGCTTGTCAAACAGCATTAGGAAATGAATCAGCCGAGTTAGGGTTTGCAGGATTTGCTCATCAAGCAGGAGTTAAATCAGTTATAGCAAGTTTATGGGTAGGAACAGAAGACGGAAGTTTAGCGCTATTAAGTCAATTTTATCGAGTTTTAAAACAGGAAAATATAATCAAAGCAGAAGCGCTTAGACAAGCTCAAATAGCAATGATTAGAGGAGAAGTATCTATCAAAGATGGTCAGATGTTTTTACCAGGAGAAAGCGAAGGTATTCCCTTAACTGGCAAATTTGAAAACTTGAACTCCAAGCTAGAACATCCTTACTATTGGTCTAATTTCACAATTGTTGGTAATCCTTGGTAAAAGTTCATTTTACTGACACAATTGAGATAAATCTTCTTGAATATCTCTATTCCAATCTGATGATGAATTATCAACTAAGTAAATTTCTCTTACTACATCCCACCAAAGGTCTTCTTCTCGTGCAAAAATTTCTGCACGCTGTAAAGCAAGTTCTTTACGTTCTTCTAAACTCAGAGATGAAGTCGGATTTTCTAATTTTGCTAATTCTGCTTCAATACGACTACGCTCTTCGCTGTTAGGTAAAATAAGGATCTCAATTTCTTCAGTATTGATTATCTTTTCTCCCTCATTTATAGTTTCGTAAGTAACAATATAAGAGTATTCTTCGCCCGGTTCTAGGGGTGAACCATCATAAAGAACACTTTTTTCGTCTGGTTGTGCAACTTCATGTGTCCACTCTAAATTATCGGAAGTAAGTTGAATTTTTGTGACATTACCTTGCCAAATAAAAAGGGGTTGCGAACTCCAGGTAGTGTAAGAAGAGAAATTTGGGAAAACTAAACAAAATCCTCCCTGTGTCCCTGGTTTTCTGGGTCGTCTTCTAAGTAAATCTAACAACCTTTCGGCGGTAGATTTCTTTTTTTGATTATCTTTACGAGGAATCTCATTACTAACTTGGTTATTACTGGTAGCTTGGCTATCAAAAATAGTTAATAGGCTAAGAAAACCCAAAATAACGATAGCTGTTCTTAAAGCAATTTTGTTCCATTTTGTTTTTTTACTCATTGTTTTCTCTCCGAATTGACAACAAAAGATAATATAAGTAAATAAATGTTGGTAATAACCAAGGAATTAGAATTGAAGCAGAGATATAAAGCTGTAATTCTCCTAAGCCAAGGAATATAGTTAAGCCTGTTAATTTAAGAATAGTTGCTTTTTTCTTTTTTGGGTGCAGTTGTTGTAAAAGCAAATTATGCCACTTGCCAAGTATAGCTGCGATAATAATTAAATACCAATTAGGAATTAGTGTTACTTGATGGGGTGTAACTAAATGGTAAGTTATGTATGAATTGATTTCTCCTCCAGTAAAAAATTGAGGACAAGGTTCAACTTTTTTAGATTTACTTTTTTCTGAATTACACCAATAATTAATAGCTAGAGGTACTGAAAATTTATCTTCATCGTCAGCGTCTTCATATCCTCCGGAAGCAACTATTGCTATTTGTTGTTCTGAACTATTTGGATAAGATAAGTCACCTTTAAGCAATTTCCTGGCAGAATTTTTTGTGTAAACCTTATTTGGTGGAAGAGAAAAGTCAATGATTGGACGTATTCCTAGAGTAGAATATTTTTGGTTAAAATTTATCTTTTCAATCGGATGATTTTGCTGCCAAAATTCCTTAATATTGTCTGAAAAAAGAGTCTTGCTTTTAAGGGAAGGCTGTCGTAAATTAGTTAAAGATGAATCTTGATTTAGTAAATGAGATAAAGCTAACCAATAAGTAAAAGGACAAGTGTCAAAACAATTTTTATCTTTAGGATATGGAATATCCCAATTAAAAAAAATCAAATTTCCTTGAAGACTCCAATTAAGGCTAGCAGTTGAAGGTAATAGTTTTTGGTTTTTAGCTTCATTAACAGCAAAGACAAACCAAGTTTCTTTTTCACTGACGGCGGTTTGAAGAGCATTAGTAAGTTGCTCTTGATGAGGTTCTTGAGTGTATATTTCATAATTAATGCCTACAGTTTTGAAATTCAAGTCAGATAAGCGATTTACTAACTCAGCTAAATAGCGACGATCTATTGGGTAAGTTTCAAAATCAGGAAATTCTGCGATCGCTTCATTAATTGATTCTTGATCGATGAGAATTAATTGTATAGGTGACGTAGTTTGGGGTAATTGTTGAGTACGATTCCGATAGATAGCCTGAACTAAAGTGCGGGAGTCGAATAATAAATCTTGGACTGGAAATAGTATACTAAGGAAAAGAACAGTCGAAAGAGCGATCGCCTCTTTTCGGGTTGGTTTCCAATTTTGCCACCAACGCTGGAAACCCAATGGCTCAATTCGGAAGAGTTTGGCTTTGTCGGAGGGATGGCGAAATAAAGACGGAATCAGATATGCAGACGGATAAGCGCTTTTCTCTTTCTGAAGATATTCACAAGCTGCTTGCATTGACTGTTGCACATTTTTGTGCATCGCCAGACTTTGACAAAACTGTTTGAGGAAAATATGAGCAACGCGATCGCTAATTTTCTCGCGCATGGCTACCACTTGATGCAATCCTAACCGAATCGATTCTTCCGCAAGACTCGTTCCACAACAAGAGTTGAAAATCGCAACTTTTAGCCCTCGCTTAATTGCTTCAGTAAGCTGAAACTCAATTTCAGTCAGCGAAATAGTCACATCAGGAGCAAGTTTCAGTCTTCCCTCTTGATACTCTTCATATATTGTCTCATCGCTGTGTCCCGCAAAAATTACTACATCCCAGCCAATCTCGTCGTTGAGTTTATCGCGCAGTTTTTCCCGATAATTATCTGAATTCTCTTTGAGTGTAAAGTCTAGTGGCTCCACATGAGCGACTTTTTTCAGCGATCGCACCGCACGCAGATCTTCAGCTACATTTAATTCAGAGGTAGCGGCTATAATCGCCAAAATTCTCGGTTTTCCTCGTCTTTCCACCAAAACCGCTTTATCACCTGGATTAAGCGGAGTACGGGATATTTGGATGTTTGCGGTTGGTGCAATTTTCCATGCTTCCCAAGGTAACTTACTTAACTCAGAACAATTACAAGTAATTAATAAATCAACGCAGTCATCATTAAATTTCTCTAACTTTTTCGTGACTTTTTTTTCCTCGGCTGCACCTTGAATTTTTTCTCTAATTTCTATTAATTCTTGACTTCTCAACCAGCGTTTAAATTTTTCTAACAGTCTTCTTTCTGCTGACTCGGCTCGATTTTCCCAATCAACTGAAGGAGTAAAACTCAATTCCTCTTCTACTCTTCCTCGCACAGGAGATTCATGAGCTTTTAAATAGGAATATTGCCAAGCTTCTGTTAATCTATCTAATTCTTCTGGATATGGAAGTTCAGCCGAAATTTGCTGTCCATCATCCCCCGTCAGTTGAAATATACAATTTCCCCCTGTACGAAAAATATTTAATTTATAAACCGAACAGAAGTTCATCTTTATTTATTGCTCATCCTCTGAGATAATTATCGCTCTCCTGGAACACTTTTTTACCGTGAATAACTTTTGCGAGTAAAGTCATTATTAAACACAAAAGGCTCCAAAGTTTCTGCTGAATCATTAAACATAACTTTAACTACGAATTGGTCGTCATAACCACCAACTAATCTCCGACAAATATAATCATCATTTCTTTCTAAAATTTTATCAGAAAGCACCCGATCTTGGTCACTAATTTGCAAGCGAAGCCCTTTCGGTAAGCTCGGATCAGATTCCATCGCTAATAATAACAATAACGACCATTCTTGAGCCTCATTATCTCGTCGAGGTAAAAGCCAAGTTGCTGCTAACAGTTGTAGATGAAGATTAGCCAAAACTATTTTCCGACAGCAACCGCGTGCGTGGTGAGGAATTTCTAAGCCACGACGACTCAATTCCAAGATCGCATCATCAAAGACTGCTTTTGAACGAAATCCTTGTGCGCTAGCAAGGGATAACCTCGAAGGGAAACTCCAATTTAAACTTTTAGTTATTTCATCAATCTCATCCTGTAACCATAAAGCTACATTAACTACTTTTTGGTTAATTTTGTCTGTTAATTTCACAGGTAAACTAATAGCGCTAGGCTCTAAATAACGTAAACAATATAAAAGGTGATTTGGCTCAAAGTCTAGCAAATTTAATGGCAAACGATAGAAATAATTGTCAGCAGTAACTATTTTTTTATTTACACAATTACTTAACTTTTGATAATCAATACTTCCTTTAATAATCGCCTCCTCGTGTTCTTCATCAATTTCCATGACTACATAAAAATGAGCCGCAATCTCAGCCTCATCAAATACTAATCTTGGCAAAAAAACCATTTCTTCATTAAATACATTTTCCGCTAAAATTAAACAAAACTTAAATTCTCCAACCTGCAAATCATACACAGCTTCAAGAGTTTTAGCTTTTTCTGGTTGAAAAATAGAACAATTATCAATTGAACCTTTACCAAATTTTTCTTTCAACCATCTTACAAAAGCTAAACTAGCTAACACATGATTATAAATTTGCCACTGAGATTCTTCATTTCTGACAATTTCGCTAAGACTGATTGCTTGTTCGTAATCTTCTACTTCTAGAGGAATTACTTCCGGCAAAAGCGTTCTGAAATCCGATCCTTCTTTAATTAAATTAGACATTTTAGATTTCTTTTTTATTCAAGTAAAACTGTAATTTTTTAGCGTACAAACTTTGAAAAATACGACTATTAGCTTTTTGGGTTTCTGTGGCCGCTTCAAGAAAAACTTCTTCATCTAAAAAAGCTTCTACTTCTTTAGCTAGATTCTCTAACTCTAACTTTTCTGACGAATTATTAAGAGGACTATGTGGGAGAAACTTCGCCAAAAAAATGTTAGTAGTTTGTTCTCGAACATGGCTGAGAATACCTTTCAAATTTAAGACGCGACTTAGTTTTGATTGATTGCTAAATTGAAGTTGCTTGGCTACCTCCTTTTGAGATTTACTTTGACAATAAATTAGTCGTAGGGCTAGGATAATTTTATCGGCAAAAGGAGCATATCCACGACTTTTACTAATTCTTGATATTTGAGTATCAATTGCCTTTTCAATTGCTTGAGATAAAGCTTCGTTAAGTAGCTGAGGAAGTAAAGAACGAATGTTTTCTTTATCTATCTCTTTAATTCTTTCTTCAACCTTACCTGAAGACTTTTCGCAAACGAAATCAAATTCAGTGGAATTTTCTTCTAAGGAAGATAGCTCTGGAGATTTTATCTGTCGGTAATGAGGATAATTTCTAGTTTTTGTAACTCGATCCGCTCTTAAATACTCGGCAATTTCTTGAATTTTCTCTTGCAATTCATTGATAATTTGGCTTTCACAATCTTCATTTAATTGGCAAAATATTCCTTTTTTTTGCAAAAGCTTTAACATTTCCGAAAGTTGTGCTGATGTCGGTTCGGGACATTTTCCACCTTTTTTAGTTCTTTGACGGTAATCGCGGCGATAAACAGAATGAAAGCTTTTTACTATTTCCCGTTCTTGTGGAGTAAGATATTTGAATTGGGGTTCTTTTACTTTGTTGAGTAAACTCCAGGGACTACTCATTTCTAGTCCGTATTCGACTAACAAAACTTGTTTCAGTTCTCGATTTTGCTTTGTTAGTCTAAATGCCCAATTTTCTAAACTTTCTCGACCTAATTGATAATTTTGCAAAATTTCGAGCGCCAAAAGTTGTAACTTACTCTCATCAGTAGTTCCGTCATCGTTATAGATAAGCTGACTATTCGTTTCTTGGTCGAGAATAATTAACTTTGTACCATCATCAAGTAGAACAGTTGGGAGTAATTCTGTGTAAGTAAAATTATAGCGATCGCCAAATTTTCCGGCAATTGTTTGACACGCTTTGACAATACTATGAGAAACATAGCATCTCAAGCATAATCCTGCTCTTGCAGCTTGAGACAAATCGTCTGCTGACGAGTGAGAATTACGAAAATCCGTTAGTAATCGCAACTGAATTTGGTGTTCTTGTTCGCGTGATAACGTTTGAATTTCGCACAACTCAGGAAACTCAGACTGAAAAAATTGTTTAGCTCGATCTTTATCTTCATGCAGCAGCCTCAAGCCGCTACTGTGGGATTTAACTGTGCGAATTCGCCAATATCTCCAAGGGGAAAGCATAGCTACTGTTTGTTTGAAAATTGAATAGGCTCTAGATATTGATAGGAATTTACTTACCGAGGTGATGCAGTTTCTCGCGCGATCGCCGCTAGGCTTTGCCTAATCGCCTTTCCCAGCCCCTATGACAACAAATTTCCGCCTCGATTAAAATCCCCAACTGCATCAGCTACTCGTTGTTATCTCTATCTAAAGAATAGCTACTCAAAGTTTGAAAATGAAAGGCTCTCCAACCAAACACCGAGAAGTAAGATGTCTAAATCAACCAAACTGAAACTAACCGCGATCGCCCTAACCACCAGTCTAACTTCCATCCCCGCAAACGCAACTTTGTCTCGAACAAACACACACTCAACCTTACCACCAACTACAGCACAGCTAATCATTGCTCGCAGTCAATACGACAGCCAACTCCTAGAACTTACCAACGCCCAGCGACGCAGACAAAACTTACCACCACTAAGATTTTCCCCCCAACTCGGTCAAGCCGCACAACGTCACGCCGAAGATATGGTCAGAAATCGTTTCTTCAGCCATACAGGTTCCAACGGTTCCTCTCTTGGCGATCGAGTCAAAGCCACAGGCTATTCTTATTCTTACATTGGCGAAAACATCTCCGCAGGTCGTTCAACCCCCACCGAAGCAATTCAAGGCTGGATGAACAGTTCCGGACATCGCGCCAACATTCTCAACCGTGAATATACCGAAATTGGCTTTGGTTACGTGACTTCTCCTTCCTCTCCCTATCGTTACTACTGGGTACAAGTTTTCGGCAAAAGTAGAAATTAGCTTTTCCTCAGTTATCTCCAGATGAAAGCTGTCGCAAATCGATTTGCATTCGTAAAAAGATTCCCAGAAAAAATCACCAAAAATCTGAGACAAACTGCATAACCATCCACCCTAGTTTCCTATTAAACTCTGAAGCCAATAACAACCAACTAAATCAGGAATTCCTGATTTAGACAACTCTCAGAAAATTTGAGGAGAGTCAGAAATGAGAAATTTATTTGCACCAGCAAAAATCGAAATCTTTCCTGAACCGCTAGTCGGTATTGTCGAGCAAACTATCACCGAAACAACACCAGGAAGAGTCAAATTTCTCGGAACCTCATGGTCATCTCGCTTCTATCAATCTAATCATCACGAAACTGCTGACAAAGGTCAGACAGTAAAAATCATCGGAATGCAAGGAATCACCTTGCTAGTTACTTTAAATCATTAATTAGAGGTCAAAAAAAATTAGACTTGAGAGTAAACTTAATTAAGTTAGGAGAAAGATAGTGAATCAAAAAATTATTAATTTTTATCGGGTAATTGGCTTGATAGTTTTGACAATTACTTTCTTCAATGTCAAACCAACCTACGCCTTTAACTTTACAACCAACTTTACCTCAACACTCACAGGAGATGATGCTGCAAAAGGAGATATTTGGTTAAATTCAATAGAATCTGAAGCTGGAGAAGTATTTAATAATTTTTCCTTAGTAACTGGAGGAGAAATTATTAGCAATGACATCTGGACAGAAGAAGAAGTAGGTGCATCGAGTGCTGACAAAGGCGATTTAGCTACTGTAGGAATTCAGAAAGAAAACATCACCGACGAAGACTTGACCTCAGTATTAGGAAATCTTAATCTTAACAGCATTATTGATACCGAGGACACAGGAAAATCCGCAATTAATTTATTCTTTGACCAAGCTGTCGATAACTTGTTTTTTTGGGAAAGAGGTTTAAACAGTAAGCTAGATATTCAAGCTCTCGATACCGAAGGTAACTTAATCGGTAATTTATTCACTCTCAATTCCGAAAATTGGCAATATGCTGGCTTCGATATAGATACATTAGAAATAAATTCCGCACAAAAAGTTGGCTCAATTGGAGTAAGTTTAGCTGACTTAGGAGTTCAAACCCCGATTAGTGGTATTCGCGTTACTACTCTCGGTGAAGACTACAATGGACCCGACTGGAAAGTAGTTGGTTCCACCGCATCTGTTCCCGAATCTTCTAGTACCTTAACACTCTTGGGATTAGGAACAATTGGCTTATTTGGATTGCGTCGTCGTTTGGTTAACTAAATCAACTAATCCGGATAATAATTGTCGATATTTACGCATTTTGTTGGCTCAAATTTCGATTTAGCGTTGTTCGTTAATTAGAAATATTTGCATAATTACAACATTTTAGCAACGCTGTTATCTCACCTACTAATCGAGGAGAAATTAAAATGAAAAACAGAACTCTTTCGGCAATAATTTTAGGACTGACTACCACTTGTGTTTTTTCAACTAATAGTAATACCGCTTTAGCTGCAACTTTGCTTGGAGACTGGACTTATGCAATTGATTCCTTCGACGACAGCATCAGTGGTAACGACATTGGAGGTACTAAGTACGAAATATATAGTACCGCATACAAGCAAACTAAAGATAGTGTTTTCTTTGCCATAAATACTAATTTATCTTTAGCAGGAACTCCTGCAAGTTATGCTCATGACGGTCATATAAGTTGGGGAGATTTGCTACTAAACTTTTCCGGAAACTCTCTCAATCAAGCTAGTCAAGAAGGTAGTTTGTTTGGAATAAAATTTGCTTCTAACAATGAGTCAGGTGTTCCAGAATTAGGTATTTATAGCAACGTTGTAGCTAAAGAATTAGCTATGGCTAACGGGATCAAATTGGAGAACTTAAGTAAATACAATGAATATGTGAGTAAGAATGGAAGAACGCCCTCAAACGGAGACTTAGCAGCAAACGATCCTTATTTTGACCAAGCAAGCCACGTTCTCAATCTTATTAGTTCTGGAACCAAAATTGGCGATGTCAACCTTTTAACAGACCTGAGTAATTTAAACCTTGATTTTGGTCATTTTGGAGCTAATGGTTCTCACACAATTGCTTTTAGCGTTGACCGTTCGTTACTACCAGATGATAGCTTTGTCTATAGTATCGATCCTGAATGTGACAATGATATCATTGCAGGAATTGGAGAATTAGAAAAGGTTCCTGAACCATCTAGTATTTTGAGTTTTGCAGTATTAATCTTTGGTTTTGGTTTTCATCAATTCCAGCAACGCTATCGACAAAAAGAACAAAACTAACTTAATACTTTTTACCGATCACTCGAAAAAACGATGCTTAAACCTAGTGCGATTATATGTTGATTACTATTATATTTCACTAGGTTATTCTTTCAAACCAAAGACAAATTAAGTATTTTTCAACTCAAGAGTAACTGACAACAATGCGAACATCTTCTTACAGCAATGCAATGGAACCATTAGTAAAGGCGGAAGTAGCGCAACAACTAGAAAATCTCCCCAAAAAAGTTATTGAAACTATCGACCCTAGTGATGCAATTGCTTATGCTCTCAATCGCTTACCTCCTCTTTATGCTACTACGGAAGTAGGATTGTATTGGCAACAACAACAAGCTCAAGAAACTTTGACTCCTTTAATTATCAAAGCAGTTAGTTGGGGAATCAAAGCCGCTCAACGTCAGCAGAAAATTTGTCCAACTTCAATATTAATAACTAATCAATCTCTTTGTGGTTAGTTACATCTTTGTCAATAACTAGCAAAATTAGAAAAATGAATGGAGTATCTAGTTTACCTTTTCAATTTTGTAGTCCTCATCCTTCAACTTATTCAATTTGGAAACGCCTTTTCGACATTATCGGTAGCCTAATTGGACTAATCATCTTAGCGATAGTATATCCGGCGATCGCGATCGCCATCAAACTCGACACCCCCGGACCCATCATCTTTACCCAAAAACGTTACGGACTCCACGGAAAACCCTTCCGACTCCACAAATTTCGCACCATGATCCTCAACGCCGAAACACTCAAAACCCAAATCCCCAACCAAGCCCAAAGTAACCCAAAAACTATGTTTAGGTTGTAGAATTAAACGGCAATTATTTAAAGTCTTTTTCCAACTAATTTTATCACTCCAGAGACGAGGTTTGACATCTTGGATGCTATATTGGGGTGAGGTTTTCGGCGGAGGATTAGAGACATTTAACTCTACCAAAGCTGGGCAATTTAAACTAATCATCGTATAAACTGAAAAAACGATTTCCCACCACTTTTCAAGATCTTTAAATCGAGTGTCGTCAACTCCCAGTAAGTCAAGCGGTATCTCTTCCCAAAAATAACCTCAGGGCTAATTTGGGCGATCGCGCGATCGCATCAATTAGATAGTAAGACGTTAAGGGTGGCTTTAACTACAGTCTTACCTATTGGTGAATATGCAGACAGAGACAAGTTTGAAACCCAGCTACAGGAGTTGTCTGGGGGGGTTTGAGACACCAACTGGGGAGATGAAAGTAGAAATATTAGATTTTGATTGTAAACCAGAAGGGGCGGGTGTTTATTCTTATTATCGTAATCGAGTTGGCAAAATCATTTACCAAGAGACATTAGTGTGTCTGATGTTAGGTTATCGTAACGTAACTGCTTTAATTAGCGATCGCGGTCGTGTTTCATCAAAGCCAATTATGAGCGATTTGGGGATGCGCGTGATGTTAGAGGGAAATTTCCTTGATTAGATTCAACTAATTTTTCGAGTGAGTCAGCCCTCGTCCATCCAAGACACTCCGAAGCATTAGTTTATGTAAATGGTATGAGCTACAGCTTTTGATTGTTCGAGTGTGAGTAGCTCATAGGTACTCTTTTAGCCTGAAAGGAGAGAAAGTTTCGCTTTAGTATTACATCTTGTCGTGCAGAATGTGAGAAAAAATCCTGATAAGTAAGAATATTTTTATTATTGTTTATTTC
>JAWQFW010000145.1:0-13890 GCA_035968095.1 Oscillatoria sp. PMC 1068.18 | reverse complement strand
GGGACTGGTGATTGGGGACTGGTGATTGGGGACTGGTGATTGGGGACTGGGAAGAGGGAGAATAGTTAGATAAACTGATAAGTTTTAACTGTTAATTGTTTACTACACATGATTAATAATGAACTCCAGTAGAATCGAAGTTCGCTTAGAACATTTGCAACAGATACGCATTCACGGGGAAAGAACTTATCCAGAGGAATGTTGTGGGTTGCTCATTGGTAAGATTAACAAAAATTGTAAAATTTTGACGGAAGTATGGGAAACTGAGAATAGCTGGGATGAGGAAGCGGCGGAGTCATTTGCTGAGTGTGAGGGAGTTCCAAGACGAGACACCAGTAAACGTCGTAATTTCAGTATCGCCCCACGAGTAATGCTGCAAGCACAGAAAACAGTGCGCGATCGCCAACTTAAGATTATCGGAATTTATCATTCCCATCCCGATTATCCCGCCGAACCTTCAGAATTCGATCGGGCGATCGCCCATCAGCAATACTCGTATATCATAGTTTCTGTCGCTCAAGGACGAGCCGCAACCCTCAAAAGCTGGACACTTGGCGATCGCGATCGCTTTCAACCTGAAGAAATTGTTACAGTTAAAACTACTGCTAACCAAAATGAACCATAAAAGATTAGAATATTTTTTCTGCCTACATTCAAATTAACCGCAGATCGGCATCAGGTAGAGAGCGACAAATTCTTTTAGCTGTTTCCTCGGCTAATTTGCCTAACATCTAAGTTCTAGACTCGAATAGCCATGCTTAATCCTAATTTAGAAGAAATTCAACTAAATAAAGAAGAATACGAACGCTACTCTCGTCATATAATTTTGCCAGAGGTAGGGCTAGAAGGACAAAAACGTCTCAAAGCTGCTAGTGTTCTTTGTATCGGTACTGGTGGACTCGGTTCGCCTTTACTTTTATATCTCGCTGCTGCTGGAATCGGACGTATTGGTATTGTTGACTTTGATATTGTCGATAGTTCTAACTTACAACGTCAAATTATTCACGCTACCTCTTGGGTTGGTCAACCAAAAATTGAGTCCGCAAAAAACCGCATCTTAGAAATTAATCCTTTCTGTCAGGTGGATTTATATAACACTCGAATTTCTGCGGAAAATGCCCTAGAGATTATGAAACCCTACGATGTGGTAGTGGATGGAACCGATAATTTCCCCACTCGCTACCTCACTAATGATGCTTGTGTGATCCTGGGGAAACCGAACGTCTATGGTTCGATTTTCCGCTTTGAAGGACAAGCAACAGTCTTTAACTACGAAGATGGTCCCAACTACCGCGATTTATTCCCAGAACCCCCACCACCGGGAATGGTTCCTTCTTGTGCAGAAGGTGGGGTTTTAGGGGTTCTCTGCGGCATTATTGGCTCAATTCAAGCGACGGAAACGATTAAAGTTATTTTGGGCGCAGGTAATACCCTCAGTGGTCGCTTGCTGCTGTACAATGCCTTAGACATGAAATTCCGCGAATTGAAGTTGCGACCGAATCCAGTACGCCCAGTGATTGAGAAATTAATTGATTACGAGCAATTCTGCGGTATTCCCCAAGCACGAGCAGAAGAGGCGAAACAGCGCCAAGAAATGGCGGAAATGACGGTACAGGAGTTGAAGCAGTTGCTCGATAGCGCTGCGAATGACTTTGTTTTGGTAGATGTCAGAAACCCGAATGAATACGAAATTGCGAAAATTCCGGGTGCTATCCTCGTACCTTTACCAGATCTCGAAAATGGTGACGGTATTGACAAGATTAAAGAAATTAGCAATGGGAAGCGTTTAGTTGCTCATTGTAAGATGGGTGGACGTTCGGCGAAAGCTCTGGGTATTCTCAAGGAAGCTGGGATTTCGGGAACGAATGTTAAAGGTGGTATTCTGGCTTGGAGCCGAGAAGTTGACTCCACTGTGCCAGAATATTAAATGATCCGGATTTGAGGGAAGTGGGGGAGAGGGAGACAAGGAAGACAAGGAGGAATTGGGGGACAAGGAGGAATTGGGGGACAAGGAGGAAACGGGGGACAAGGAGGAATTGGGAGAGTAAATGCTGGTAAAACTATAGGTGGTAATTCCCAAAACCCCTAAAACCCCTAAAACCCCAGTCCCCAATCCCCAGTCCCCAGTCCCCAATCCCTAATCCCCAAGCCGAGAAAATGCTGAAACAAATCAGAAGTACAATTCATTTAGGAGCGATCGCCTCTCTCCAAGTAGGTTTATTAGCAATGGCAATTCCGAGTAGTCCTACTTTAGCCGCCGATTTTAATCAATTTAATGTCTGCGCTCGCGAATTGCGTAGCACTGGCATTTCTCCAGAAGAATCAACTAGTGCTTGTGCTAACGCTCTTAAACCCAAGGATTTATCAATTTGTGTGCTAAGAATTTATGAGCGTACCCCAATTTTGGCGCGAGAAGCTCTTGATACTTGCTTCCGGGTCAGACAGCCTGTAGAATTGTCTTTCTGTGTGGTAGAAATTAACGAAGAAACGAAAAATCCGAATAATGGTCAAGTGCTGCAAAATTGCCGTCTCAGCTTGATCCCCAAGCGCTTTTCTCAATGTGTTGTTGGTTTAACCAGAGAAATTGAGCTTTCTCCGGCAGCGGCAATGGAAAATTGTATCAGTGCGGAAGATTTTCCGAGTCAGTTGTTCACTACCTTTTAATCATTTTTGGTTGGGTTAAAACGGAGCTTATTGACAGCGCTCAAGATAAATTTGGGCGACTGTATCGTCAGGATTTAACTGCAAACAGTTAGTAAATCCCTGTCTAGCTTCTTCCAGTTTTCCTTGAAAAAATAAGCAAATTGCTTCTTCAAAAACGGTTTTGGTAATCAATTTACCTTCTTTAATTTCTGGAGGATCGGCATCAAAAACTTCAAAAATAGTAACTGTTTCTGATTTTCCTTTAACTTGAACACTATCGACAAAGCGTAAATTATATTTTTCTGGTGTAGTTAAACTAGCAAAAGTATGGTGAGAAATTAATACCGATACGCTATATTCTTTGGTCAAAGTTTCTAAGCGAGAAGCCAAGTTAACTGTATCACCAATTACGGTACTATCTAAACGAGATTTTCCTCCGACTGTACCTAACATCAGCAACCCCGTATTAATCCCAATCCCAATTTTAAGCGGTTCTCTTTGCGGGCGATCGCGAGTAGTATTATATTCAGTCAGTTTCTGCATCATCGCAATTGCTGCATTGACAGCATCGTCGGCATTACCGTTAAATAAAGCCATCAAACCATCACCGATATACTTATCAATAAATCCACGATTTTCCATAATCGCGGGTTCCATCCGACTTAAATAAGCATTAATAAATTTGAAGTTATCTTCTGGTGTCATTCCTTCAGATAACCTCGTAAAGCCGCGAATGTCAGCGAAGAGAATTGACATTTTCTTTTCTACTTGATCGCCAACTTGAATATCAACAATACTTTTTTTATTTAATAATTGCAAAAATTGAGAAGGAACAAAACGTTCATTGGCTTTATTAAGCTGCATTAACTGTTCTGTAAACTTAATTCGCTCCGCTTCTGCTTGCTTACGAACGGTAATATCTTGAAAAACAGCGATCGCGTAAATGATTTCCCCAGATTCGTCGTAAATTGGTGTTCCTCGCACTTCTATGGGAATAACTTGATTTTCTTGACGAATTTCCATATCGTCAAGGCTCATACTTTGTCCTTGTAAAGCTAACAACAGAACATCGCGATCGCGTGGATAAATTTCGTCAGTACCCGCAAGATAAGCTTGATAAACTTCTCTAAGTTCCTCTACTTGCTTATCCCAAACGATACCTTTACCGAGAATCTGTTTCGCAGTACGATTAGCATAGTAAGGTTTCCCTGTGGAATCGACGACAAACACCCCGACAGGTATCGCTTCGAGAAATTGAGCGAGACGAATTTCACTTTGCTCGACAGTATCTTTTAACTTTTCCTCTAACAAGTCTGTAAGAACGTCGTTGTGTTCGGCGATCGTTTCTAGCAAAATTTCTAAGTCTGCCTTTTCCTGACTTACTATTCCTAAAACTGACTCTAGTTTGGCTTCTGCTCGTCGCTTTTCTGCTACTTCTGCTTCTAGTTTGTCGTTGGCTCGAAATAATTCCGCTTGGATGTTATCAGCATGACTATTGACAGTTTCCAGAACAATTTCTAAATCGGCTTTTTCTTGCTTTAATTTTTCGATTTCTCGGCGTTGATTTTCAATTTGGAAAACTAGCCATTCTGGAGATCTTTCCTTGTTTGGTAACATGACATCTTTTTGAGCTTTCATAGTGTTAAATATATTTTTATTTCGTTACCTTAGATATCTTTTGTTCAACTCAATTTTAATTCTAATCCAGGCATCAATCGTTGTAAGTTTTTTAGAGATTTAGCTTGCCACGGAATACTTTTTGATCCTAAAACTACCATTTTTGTATGCTTTTTTTTGCGAATATTAATCACAAACTTAGATAACATACTAATTCCAGAACTATTGAGAAATTCCAATTCTTCCAAGTTTAAAGTAATAATTTCTGGTTCCGATTCCGCAACTTTTTCTAGTAACGCAAAAATTGGTGCTGACTCTTCGCTACCACTGAGACGAAGCGAACCTTGACACTGAACTGTAGTAGTATCGGAATCGTACCAAATACAATAATTGTCTGTTTTGATCTCCATCATTTCCTCGATAGTTAAGTGGTCTAATTTCAATTTTATCTTATACTGCTAGTTGTACCATTGTTGTTATAGTTGTAACTTCGGCTTTTTCGTGTACTGTCTCGAATTTCCAGCCTAACTTCGCACTATAATCATTAATCATTGTTAGATAACCTAACTTAGAACTACTACAAGCTGGATCTTCTGCATTTTCCTCTAATTGCCGTATATACAACTCTTCGGGATCGCTAGTTATTAACTCTTTAATATACAAAATAAAACTATCTACTGCTTCTTGCGGAATACTATTACGAGTTACAAAAAAAATTGAATCACTGTTCATGTGCAGTCGAATACTAATAGTATAAGATGAGTTTTCATCATTAAATTTCATCGCATTTTCTAGTAATTCATTAGCTATATAACCAACTGCACTTTTGATTTCTTCTTTTTTATTGATAACGGTGTTTGCTTGTTCATCTCCTGGAAAAAATGTTGTCATATAATCTGCCATAAAATCAGCAGATAAACCGTTATTTCGCCAGCGCTGTTTTAAGGGAACGGAACTTGGAGAAAATCGCATTACTAATGATTCGTCACTAGTAGGCAAATCTTCAACAAAATTTCCAAAAATTTGAGTTTTCATTCTCCTTGTTAACTCCGTGGTTTAGAAATTAATATCTGATAATTTTTTCTAGCTATATAATACAGTATATTTTGAGCGTTGATTCTCAGCTATCAAAAGCAAATTGATTTAGGTGTTTGTTTACTCGTGTCAGGATCTCTCTAAAAATTTAAGATTAACTCTCTAGTTAGTATTGTACGCTATTAAGAAGACGGCAAACGAGCTTGCGACAAGCTACTACTGTTTTGACTGAGACTACGATCTTTAATACGTTACTAGGTTGGGTATCTCCGGTTAAATCGCTGATCCTAAATTGGCTTTGAGTGCGATCGCGTTATCAAGTTCAAATAATTTATTCTTTGTTCATTATCTCTGAGTTGTAGGATTGGGAGCTAATCTTAATTAAAACTTGATAATATGAAAGTAAAATGAAGAAATTGGTCTTGATCGCTCATCGTGGTTTTTCCGCGATCGCTCCGGAAAATACTCTTGCTGCTTTTTCTGCGGCGATCGCTGCGCCGATCTTTCGCTACACTGGAGGGATTGGTGCGCTTGAATTCGATCTGCAATTGTCTGCTGATGGAATACCTGTAATTATTCACGATCCTACACTCGATCGCACTACTAATGGTCGCGGTTTGGTACAAGCAAAATCTCTCGCGCAATTAAAGCAGTTTTCTGCGGGAAGTTGGTTTGGTAGTCAATTTACTGAAGAAAAAATTCCCACTTTTCAAGAAGCTCTTGATTTACTTAAACCTACTACTTTACAAGTTTATGCTGAAGTTAAACAAGCCGATCTCTGGAATTCAACTCATATAGATGATTTTGTGAGAACAATTTTGTCTCAAAATTGGCAGAAACGTTGTTTTGTTGCTTCTTTTAACGATAGTTTTCTCCAAAAAGTTGCGCTGCGCTCTCCAGAGATTGTTTTGGGTTTCTATCCGACTACACTAGACGATTATTCGCAAAAGTTACAGCAAGCTACTAACAGAGGTAATGCGGTTTTGCTCTGTGAATATCATCTTTTACTTGAGCATCCGACTTTGATTGAAGCTACTTATCAAGAAGGTGTGGATTTAGTTGCTTGGACTGTCGATAATCCCGCAGATTTACAGCAATTAGTTGCTCTAGGGGTAAATCAAATTGTGACTAATTCTTTACTTGATTTGACGTTATTTTCTTAGTTAAGTAAGGGATTTTTCTTGACTTTTTCTTGATTTGGAGGGATAATTTTTATAATGGGAATATTTGCTAAAAATGTTTTGGGTTCAGATTCCCATTATACTGTAAATTTATTATACTAGAAAAACAGAAAAAAGGGAAGCTTATATCCTTTTGAGCTTAGACGAATTAGGGGAAAAGAATGTTAACTTAAACCCGCTTGAAGAGATGCTCAAACTGAGCCGATAGGGAAAACTCTTGAATCTATCTACGCCAAGGATAACAAGGAATAGCAATAATTGCAACCAAAAATTATTTAATTGCAACCACAGCCAAATTCCAACACATTCGTTTTAGGAGAGGTAGCCTTTTCAAAAGCAAATCTAACTGTTCTAAACGTTGATATTCTGGTTGTAAGCGTTCTTGTTCGAGAATAATTTTTTTCCAGTAGCGTTCTTGATTTGGGTCAACTTTTTCTAGGAAATAAAAGCGGAGAAAAATCCAGAGACTAGCTAGCCAAAAAGCGTCCCAAATTGTCTGAGAAAATAAATCCTCAACGTGATTAACTAAATTTATATTTAGTGGTTGTTCATTTTCAGTTCGGACTTTGGTTGCAATGCGTCGATAAACATTAATTACCGGATTGTGTTGTAGCGGGTCCCAAAAACAAACTTTTCCACCTAATTTAACCACCCGGTGCATTTCTTGAAGGGCTATTTTCGGGTTAGGAAGATGATGTAATAAATTAGCAGCATAAACAATATCAAAAGTGTTGTCAGGAAAGGCTAATTTCATTGCATTAGCAGTACAACCTGTAATTTGTACTTGATTAGCTGCGGCTAATTGTAAAGCAACTTCGACCATTTTCGGGGAATAGTCAGCCGCAACGCAATTAGCACCTTTTTGAGCAAAATAAACGCTATTTTCGCCAGCCCCACAACCAAGATCGAGGAGATATTTATTTTGAAGATTTCCTAAATGTTGAAGGATAAAACGATTTTCTGGAGCAGTACAAGCTTCAAAATAGTCTTGGACTTGAATAGCATCTATCTCGATCGTATCAGCCCAGCGATCGTGAAATTGACGTTCTTTGGCGAAAATTTCTTCAGACATAATGAAAGTAATTCGTAGTTGAGATTGAGTTAAAGAAAGATTGGACTACGAACTTAATTAAGAAGATAACTATTTTTTGCCAAGTTGGGTAACTAGATGAGTGAGTTCGGGTAGAATTAGCTTTTCGAGGGCAAGTTTAACAGCATTTGAGGAACCGGGGAGGGAAAAGATCAATTTGTGACGATATATACCAGCAATAGCACGAGAGGCGATCGCGCGCGAACCAATTTCCTGATAACTCAGCCAACGAAAAAGCTCACCAAACCCAGGTAAAGTCTTTTCCAACAAAGCTGTGAGCGCATCATAAGTAGTATCTCGCGGAGCAATTCCCGTACCACCACTAAAAATCAAAGCATCCAGATTTTCTTGTTGACAGAAGTTATTTAACTCAGCTTGAATCTGCGTCGGTTCATCTTTAACAATAGTATAAGCTCCTACCTGATGACCCGCTTGAGACAACAACTGCTGAATCAAACGACCACTTTTGTCAGTTTCCGTGGTACGAGTATCGCTAACCGTAATCACCGCACAACAAACCGTAATTGTAGGTAAATCCGAGTGAGGAATTGACATTTTCACCTGAAAAATAGCCATCGAACGCTCAAAAAGCCAAGTTTGTGAGCAAACCGCCCACAAACTGACCTTAGAGAAGCTAAGATTTACTCAAACCTAAGCCGTGTTCTTCAGCATAACGGTTCATGAAGCGGATAAAACGATTAAATTCCTCTTCAGTTTGCATAACTAAGATTGCTTCCACCGACTTAGGTTCACCGTTGACATACTTACCTTTGACTTCTCTGGTCGAAATTTCGCCTTCTTCGTCAATGAGGAACATTCCGGTAACATCACCAGAAAATTCACCAGTCAAGATTTGCGGTTTATCAAAGATAAAGGTAGCAGTACCACCAGCACCGCTTTTAGCGCGAGTTACACGCACGTCAGGAATAGATTCTTCGGGTGTTCCTCTAGAAAACTCAATTTGCGCCATAATTTTTAATCCTTTATTTTCCCTAATTTGTTATCTCCCCATCATCTCACAGAAAAATTACCGATCTCAAGGGTCGGAGTGTTCGAGGTGGGAAATCTGGCTGAATTCGGGTTGGTGTTGCTGGTTGAATTTTCTTAGAGATCGAGCATAATTTGCAAAGGATCTCGAATCAAACTATATTGCTCAGAGGTCAAAGTTCCCAAATAACGAACTACTCGATTGAGGTCAATAGCTCGAATTTGATCTAACAAAACCAGAGAGTTACGAGGCAAACCTGCAACACCAGCAACTAAGCGGGGATATAATTCTGGTGAAGATTGCGACCAAGTTTGTCCGCGATCAGTAGTCAAAGGTACGACAACAATTAAATCAAAACGAGGAGTAGCGACGCGATCGCTTACTCCTACTACAATAGCTGGACGATATCCTACCTGTTCGCGTCCTTGAGGATTTTGTTGAGGAAAAATAACAATAACGACATCTCTGATAGTGAGATAATTAGGCATTATCTTTGTCACCCTCAACCACAAAACCAAGATCGGGGATGTAAATTAGGGGTTTTCCTAAAGTTTGTGGATCTAAATCTCCCCAGTCATAAGAATCGTATTTGTCTAAGTTAGCAAGATCGCTTTCTAACCAATCTCTTTCTGCTTTTGGGAATGAATCTGAGGTTTTTAGCTGCTTTGCTTGTTTAGTCATGGCTGTTAAATTCTATTCGGCTTCTCTTTCTAGTAATAAGGTTACCGGACCGTCGTTGGCAATACTGACTTGCATCATTGCACCAAACTTACCAGTTGCGACGTTTAGCCCGCTAGCGCGTAACTGGTTCACGAAGCGATCGTACAGCTTTTCAGCGATGTTTGGTGGTGCGGAATTACTAAAAGAAGGACGACGACCTTTGCGACAATCGCCGTAGAGAGTAAACTGACTAATTACGAGTAATTCTCCGTTAATTTCTTGTACTGATTTATCCCATTTATCGCCATCTTCGGTAGCGGGAAAAAGACGTAAAGCTAGACATTTGCGAACCATCCAATCAATTTCGGTGTCGGTGTCGTTAGACGCGATCGCCACTAACAAATTCAGTCCTCGTCCAATTTTACCAATAATTTCTCCCTCGACAGTCACTTGGGAAGATTTAACTCTTTGGATAACTACGCGCATTTTTAGCTGAAATTGAAAACAGAAGGTTACGAATGTGGTGTAGAGACGTTGGATGCAACGTCTCTACAGAGCGATGATGGAACGCAGTGTTGCAGATTATTTCCCGAAACCCTTACCGCGATTAGGAGTAGGAAGAGAGAAACAATTGGCGATTTGTTCGCGTAACTTAGCTTCGTCGAGATTTTGACCGATTAAGACCAATTGATTTTTCCTTTCGCGTCCGTTCCACTCATCATCTTCGATCGTGAAACGTTTCCCACTGAGGTGAAAAATATGACGATTAGGACTTTCGTTAAACCAGAGAATCCCTTTAGCGCGGAAAACGTTTACTGGTAGCTGGTTATCGAGGAAATATTGGAATTTCCGAATCGACATTGGTTGATTGTTTTGGATAGAAATTGAGGTAAAGCCATCATTTTCTAAATGGTTGGAGTGATGATGGTGGTCGTGGTCATGGTCATGATGATGATGTTCATGGTCATGATGTTCGTGTTCACAATCGTGGTCATGGTCATGATGATGATGTTCGTGGTCATGGTCATGGTCATGATGTTCGTGAGAATCTTCCGACTCAAAATATTGATCCGACTCGAACAAACCGACGCTGAGAATCAAAGGTAAAGAAACTTTTGATTGACTGGTACGCATAATTCTTGCACCAGCTTTAATGTCGCGAATTCTAACTTCTAAAGAATCTACGTCTGCTTCGTCAACTAAATCTACTTTATTGAGCAGAATAATATCACCGTAGGCGATTTGGCTGTAAGCGGCTTCGCTGTTAAATAAATCGAGACTAAAATTCTCACAATCGACTACAGTAACAATCGAGTCGAGACGAGTCATGTCTCGGAGTTCAGTTCCTAAAAATGTGAGTGCGACTGGTAGGGGGTCAGCTAAACCTGTTGTTTCCACAACCAAGTAATCGATCTTCTCTTCTCGTTCGAGAACTTTGTAAACTGCTTTTACGAGGTCTTCGTTGATGGTGCAACAAATACAGCCGTTACTCAGTTCCACCATGTCGTCTTCGGTAGTGACAATCAGTTCGTTGTCGATACCGATTTCGCCAAACTCGTTGACGAGAACTGCGGTTTTGAGTCCTTGTTGGTTACTCAAGATATGGTTAAGCAGTGTGGTTTTGCCACTGCCGAGAAAACCAGTAATAATTGTCACTGGTAAGCCTTGTTTGGGAGCATCCATTGACTCAGTAGGAACAGATATATCTGCCGATCGCATAATTAGTTTCTAACCAACGTCAAAATAAAATGAAGACTGGGAAGGTGGGTCTGGAGAACGATCGCCGACCGTTAATCCAGCGTCCTAGTCTCACCAGTCTGTCTTTCTCCCATATTATTGCTTATCTGGCGATCGCGCTCTTGCGAGATCCTAAATTACTCTCTCACTAAAATTTTGATGACTTTAACTGTTTACAACTCTTTAACTCGTACTCCAGAAGCTTTTCAACCTTTGTCCCCAGAACGGGTGCGGATGTATTGCTGTGGGATTACGGTGTACGATTATTGCCATTTGGGTCATGCGCGGACTTGTTTGGTTTGGGATGTAGTCCGTCGTTATCTGCGCTGGCGTGGGTATCAGGTTGAGTATATCCAAAATTTTACTGATATTGATGATAAAATCCTCAATCGCGCCAGAAGTGAAGGTGTCCCGATGGAAACTATTTCGGAACGCTTTATTGAGGCTTATTTTGAGGATATGGAACAGTTACAGGTGGAACCTGCGGATGCTTATCCACGCGCAACTCATACTCTCGATGGGATTAAGCGACTGGTACACGAACTCGAACAAAAAGGTTATGCTTATCCGGCTGGTGGCGATGTTTATTATGCGGTGCGAAACTTTGCTGATTATGGTAAGCTTTCCGGACGCAAGTTAGAGGATTTGCAGGCGGGTGCTAGCGGACGAGTGGATGTGTCTGATCCTGAAGCGGCGAAGAAGCAAGATCCGTTTGATTTTGCGCTGTGGAAGGCTTCTAAGCCGGGGGAACCGAGTTGGGAGTCGCCTTGGGGTGGTGGTCGTCCGGGTTGGCATATCGAGTGTTCGGCGATGGTAAGGGAAAGATTGGGGGAAACTATCGATCTTCATGTGGGTGGTAGTGACTTGATTTTCCCGCACCACGAAAATGAAATTGCTCAGTCGGAAGCGGCTACTGGTAAGCCTTTGGCGAAGTATTGGCTGCACAATGGGATGGTGAAGGTTGGCGGCGAAAAAATGTCGAAGTCGTTGGGCAATTTTGTGACGATTCGCGAGTTATTGGCGAAATTTGACCCGATGGCGGTGCGTTTGTTTATTTTGCAAGCTCATTATCGCAAGCCTGTGGATTTTACTGATGAGGCTTTGTCAGCGGCGACGAATGGGTGGAAGACTTTAAAAGATGGCTTGCTTTTTGGTCAAGAATATGGTAAAAAATTGGGCTGGGAAGAGTTGAATGCGGGCGAAATTGAGATTATCGACGAGTTTCGCACACGCTTCACGGCTTCGGTTGATGATGATTTCAACTTCACTGGCGGCTTGGCGGTTTTGTTTGAATTAGCGAAGGATTTGCGTCGCGAGGGAAATCTTTTAATTCATGAGGGGAAAACCCAAACTAGCCCGGAGAAGTTGCAGCGACAATGGTTGACTTTGGTTGAGTTGGCAGAAGTTTTAGGATTTACTGCACAAGTTGAGGAAAATGTCAAGGAAGTAAGCGCAGGTTTAAGCGCAGCCGAAATTGAAGCTTTGATTACCCAACGCAAAGAAGCGCGTCAAGGGAAAAACTTTGCAGAAGGCGATCGCATTCGCAATCAACTCAAAGCCCAAGGTATCATCTTAATTGACAAGCCAGGTGGTGTAACCGAATGGCATCGCGGGTAGAGACTTAAGTAAGAAAGTCTCTGGATTAAATAATTCTGACTCATTTTAAATTTATGTCAATTGAGCGGCGCGTTCATCTTTCTTTTCCCAACCTGTTAACATTTGTTGCTACTGGCTTGATTTTAGTGCTGCTATGGCAGTTACGGAGTCTGATCGTCGTCTTGATGATTTCCGTAGTTTTAGCAGCCACCTTAGCGCCTTTCGTCAAAGGTGCAGAAAGGTTAAAAATTCCTCGCTGGTTAGCAGTTATCTTGGTTTATTTGGGCTTAATTTCGATTTTGACCGGAGTAGTCTTGCTCATCGGTCCGACAGTAGTTGAGCAAATTCAGAGGCTATTTCGGCGGTTGCCAACTTATTTAGAAGTTTTGCAAGCTTTGGCGGAAAATATAGCAGTGCGGTTTGGGATGACTGAACCTGAAGCGATCGCACAAATTAACCAACTTTTCGATACCCAAGCCCTGACGAGATGGACGTTTCAAGCTTCCCAGGAGTTATTAATTCGTTCTTACGGAGTCACCAGAGGCATTGTTGGGGGCGTAGTTAGTGTCGTTTTGTCGCTAGTGTTGTCAGGTTATATGCTATCGGGTGCAGAAAGATTAATTTCCGGTTTTTTCAGTTTATTTCCCAAACCGTGGGACGATCGCCTCGCAGCCCAAGTAGTACCTGTAACTCAGCGTATGGGTGGTTATATCCAAGGCAGAGTCTTAGTTTCGGCAATTTTAGGATTAGCGATTAGTATTAGCTTGAGATTTTTAGGAATTTCCGAATTTGCCCTTGGTTTAGGCGTAATTGCCGGATTTACGAATCTAATTCCTTTTTTCGGACCCGTACTCGGAGCAATTCCGGCTTTAATTGTGGCGATCGCCCAAGGTGGTTGGACGTTTTTGTGGGTGTTACTACTCTTCGTAATTATTCAAAATGTGGAAACTTATGTACTCGATCCTTTACTGGTAGGTAACACAGTCCGAGTTCATCCTTTATATCAACTTTTAGCCGTTATTGGCGGCGCACAAGTCTTAGGAATCATTGGTGCTTTAATTGTGCCACCTTGGGTAGCAGGTGCTTCTGTTGTGCTAGAAAATCTTTACATCAAGCCGAAATTACTGGCGGAAAAACAAACAGTTAATACCTAACCCAGTGTTGGAGGTGTTGGTGGAAATGGAGGAAATGGAGGTTTTGGAAGTATGAGAAATTACCAACCGACATCAAACCCAAGCAACTTCCCCTTGTCTCCCGTTTCCCCCATTTCCCCCTTGTCTCCCAATTCCTCCTTGTCCCCCAATTTTCCCAATCCCCAGTCACCAATCCCCAATCCCCAATCC
>JAWQFW010000144.1:0-13898 GCA_035968095.1 Oscillatoria sp. PMC 1068.18 | reverse complement strand
GATATGAACTCTGTAGAAATATTGTCTACAAAGTCTCTAAACAATTTTATCTAGCGTAGCAAAAACAAATTATACTATTTCCCAAAAATAGTGCTACGATTCAGTGAAAGTTAAAACGAAGAAGATGAAAGTTGACTACAGCGAAAACATGATAGAATTATATTTTGTGAGTCTTGACTACTGTTGCATAACTTTTTCAAACTGGTATTAGTACAAGTTAGCTGATTATTAAAAATAATCAATAGGAAGAAAACTCTGTATTAACAAACTTTTCTAAAAACAAGCATCTCGAAAGCAAACTCATTCTTTTTGAGATAAAATTCCTGAATTTAGCAGCAATAATTCTGCAAGTCTTCTAAACAAATAATGGCATATTCCCCTAAAAATCTTCACTCAAATGGAGCCAAACTTTGCTCCTAAATATTGATACCAAAAAGCTTAATTTTTTTGCTAAATATCTACTTTTAATTACCCACATTTATTTAATTAATATTAATTCAGATACCAAAATTAATTTTTTTAATAAACCGCTAAAACTTTCACTTATTTTCCCTAGCTACTTTTTTCAATGATTGAGCTAACTTCTGACGTTCTTTGGCTGTTAAATATACTGCTTTCTCTGTAGCTTTATTCTTAGTTTCACTTAACTCCTGTACCTTCTTTTGCACTTCTTCAGGAGTCGCATTAGGAGCATTGACTGCGGCATTAATTGGCTCCAATTTTTGCGCCGTTAAAACTTGTTGCTCTAACTGTTCAGTAGAAGAAACCAAACTACTCAAACCATTAACCAACCGATTTAAATTATTGCGAAAAGTCGGGTCGCCAGTCAACTCATCAACATCAGAAGTAATCTTTTGGACATTCTCAAAAGTTACCCTCGCCGAATCAAGAGTTCTTTGCAAAGTTAACAAATAAGTTGGCTCATTAATACTCGCCGAAATTGCTCGTAAATTTGCCGAAGCCTCTGCCGCATTTGCCGTTAAACTTTCTAAATTTCTTACTACTTGTACAGTATCAGTAGCATCAAGAGTAGAACTAAATTTATTCACTGTTGGAGTCAAACTACCCACCAACTGACTTAACTCATTACTGGTATCGCTAATAGTATTTAAAGTTCCTACCAACGCACCCCGATTTTCGAGTACCAAACCATTAACATTAGTAGCAAGGTCGTTTAATTGAGCCGCCGCAACGCTATATTGTTCTGCGGTACGACTAATTTGAGTTGCGGTTTGACCAAACTGATTTGCCGTTACTTCAGCAGTACGTGAAACGCGGTCTATTGACTGAGATAATTGATTAGAAGTTGTATTTGCCGAACGAGAAAGTTCGCCTACTGCTTGATTAACTTGATTAGCAGTAACATCGGCTGTTTGTGATAGTTTATCTACGGCTCTAGTTACTTCGCTGGAAGTTTGATTTGCGGCTTGAGAAACTGAAGCTGCTGCACCGGAAAAAGTTTGTACTTCTTGACGAACGGAACTAGATAATTGAGTTAATTCTTTACTTAGTTTAGCGACTTCCGCCGCCGCAATACTTGCATTTTGGGCGGCGGAATTAATATTTTGAAAAAATTGAGGATCGGCATAAACTTCAGCGATGCGGCTAGTGTTGTAAAGTAATTGTTCAAAACTAGCACCGACTTCACCTTGTAGGCGTTCATTTTCGCAAATAATCAGTGAGGATTGACAATCAGAATCGGTGGGATTTACTGATAAAGCTTGGGAGGAAAGTGACTCTTGAGGGAGGATATCAATCGAAGTTTCACCAATTAGTCCTGATTGATTAGCATAAATTTGTACTTGGTCAGGAATACGCAAGGATGGTGATTCAATTTCGACAGTGACATCAACGCCGTTTGCATTAGGTTCAATTTTGGTAATTTTGCCAACATCAACGCCGCGATAACGAACAGGTGCGCCTACTTGCATTTTATTTGCATTGGCAAATTCAATGACGATTTGATAGCCTTTTTTGCCAAATTCTATTCCTCGTAACCAAAAAACAATTCCAGCTAATAAAGCTAGCCCGAATAATATTAATAAACCAACCGAACCTTCTCGAACTATCCGCGATCGCATTTTGGTTTCCTCTCCTAGCTGATTGTTGTCACCTGAACTTCTAGCTTAGTCGATCACTCTAATCGGTCCACTGATGCTAGCGCTAAAAAATTGTCGTACTAAAGGGTTATCTGTGGTATCAATTTCGGCTACGTTTCCCTCCCACTGAACTTTTCCTTGATACAAAAATAAAATTCGGTCGGCGGTACGGCGAATGGTACTATCTTGGTGGCTTACCATCACGTAAGTGCCGCAAACTCCCTGTTGTGATTGTAACTCGCGGACTAAATCTTCGATGACGGTGGAGGCGATCGGATCTAGTCCGGCTGTGGGTTCGTCGTATAAAATTACATCGGGATTGTCTTTGGGATTGTCAGGATTAGACATAATTGCTCTCGCGAAACTGACTCGCTTCCGCATTCCTCCCGAAAGCTGGGCGGGATATTTATCAGCGACTCCTTTTAACCCGACCATTTCTAATTTTTCTGCAACTAATTGACGAATTTTTTGGCGGGCTAATTTTGAGTGTTGATAAAGTAAAAAACCAACGTTTTCGTCAACTGTTAAGGAATCGAATAAAGCGGCTTGCTGAAATACCATCCCAATTCCAATCGGGTCGTTACGATCTTCGATTAGTCCTTGACGTAGTTCGCCTTTGATGTAGACTTCGCCTGCATCTTGTGCTAACAATCCGGCAATAATCCGGAGAATTGTTGATTTTCCTGTACCGGAAGGACCAATAATTACTAGGGCTTCACCAGGATAAATTTTTAGGTCAATTTCGTCAAGAATAGTATTTTTGCCAAAAGTTTTACTAATTCCTTTGAGTTCGATTAGTGGTTGACTTTGGTCATTCATCGACAGTGAGGAAGATAAATAGTCATTTTCTCAATAATAAACGAGCAGTACCCGTTAGGAATAACTGCTCGTTTACTGATGAGTTGTTCGTCGAAGAACAATAGTTAACTAGAAGTTAATTAAAACTTAGGAGCCTCGTTTAAGTGCAAATTCTATTTGACGAAATTCTTGTTCGAGACGTTTTTTCAATTTTTCTGGGACTGGACGACGGTAAGAGGAAGGTGAAAAATATCCAGCCGCGCTATTCAAGACGGTTTGCATGGTTGTAAACGATCGCAAAGTGGCGACTTTTGTATCCCGACGATAGCGAGAAGCATAATCGTTGATTTGCTTGCGGACTAACTCAGATAGCTCTTTTCTCTTGGGTGAATCCTGGGGTAATTCGATCCCTGTTCTGAGATTATTAAGTAAGGTTAAACTATCTTGACGATAGTTGCCGTTTAGTCCAGTACCGGAGTTACCACAACCTGTTAAGGCGATCGCGACTACCAACACTAGAGCCAGCAAACTAGATAAGTAGCGTTTTATAGGCATGATTAAAATTGGCGTTATCGGAAATTCAAATTAAAATCCATCGTACCTTGAATTGGGCTACCTTTCAGATTGGTGGTTGAATTCTCTGTCTTTGGTAGTAGGTAAGTTAATCTTTACCCAAAACGTCCACTCACGTATTGCTGAGTTGCTTCTTCCTGGGGACTTTGGAAAATAACCTCGGTGCGATCGTACTCGACTAAATAACCTTGACGTTTACCGTCATCGGTGGTTTTCACGTTAAAAAATGCGGTTTGATCGGCGACTCTTGATGCTTGTTGCATATTGTGAGTAACTATTACAATTGTGTAATTTTCTTTGAGTTGATGAATCAATTCTTCGACTTTGAGTGTGGAAATTGGGTCGAGAGATGCACAAGGTTCGTCCATCAATACCACATCTGGTTCGACGGCGATCGTTCTTGCAATACACAAACGTTGTTGTTGTCCCCCGGAAATTGCTAAACCACTTTGTCTCAGTTTATCTTTTACTTCGTCCCAAAGTGCTGCACCGCGCAAGCTACGTTCGACTAACTCATCCATATCGCCTTTGTAGCCGTTAATTCTTGGTCCAAAGGCAATATTGTCATAAATTGACTTCGGAAACGGATTTGGCTTCTGAAACACCATCCCAATTTTACGTCTCACTTGCACTGGATCGATATCAGAAGCGTAAAGATCCTGATTGTGATAAGTGATTTTTCCTTCTCCTTTAAAAATCGGAATTAAGTCATTCAGACGATTGTAGCAACGCAGTAAGGTACTTTTCCCGCAGCCAGACGGTCCAATAAAAGCTGTAACGCTATTTTTAGGAATTGGCAAATTAATCCCTTTTAATGCTAAAAAATTGCCGTAATAAACGCTCCAATTTTCGCTATTTAAAACTGTTTCTTGTTGAGTGTAAACTTCTCTTTGGCTAATCATTAATTCAATCCTCTTGTTAAAAATCTGTTTGTTCTCTTCGTAAATTCAAAGCAAAATTAATATGTCCGTTTTGCTGTTGCTAAACGGGAAATAATACTGGTGAGTAAAACCAATAACACTAAAATGAACGCCGCAGCAAAAGCCAGTCCTCTTTGATTTTCAAAAGGAACGATCGCGAAATTATAAGTCAACACGGCTAACGAAGCTGTTGGTTCCATGAAAAATTCGTTCCAGTTGGGCCAAAACTGCGTAAATAAGGCGGTAAATAACAAAGGTGCAGTTTCACCCGCAGCACGGGCGACGGCTAAGGTTACACCTGTAATAATCGCCGGAATTGCGGCAGGAAGCACGACTCTCAGAACGGTTTGATAGTCATTTGCTCCTAGTCCCACTGAGGCTTGGCGTACTTCCTGGGGAACTAATTGTAAGGCTTCGTCGGTGGTGCGGATGATGATTGGTAACATTAACACCGCTAAAGCAAATCCTCCCGCCCAAGCGGAATAAGATTTGGTGGTTAAGACGAAGACTGCGTAGGCAAATACACCAACAATAATTGAGGGTACACCGCTCAAAACGTTAGTAGCAAAACGAGTCCATTCAGCAATTTTGCCGTTACTAAATTCGGAAAGATAAATTGCTGCCATTACGCCGACGGGAACGCTAATTAAGCTACCAATTCCTACCATTAAGATTGTGCCAAGAATGGCGTTTCCAAATCCACCGCCTTCGACGAGTGGTGGTGGTGGTAATTCGGTAAAAATTCTGGGTTGGAGTTGACCAATTCCTTGAATAACCACGTAGGAAAGAATAAAAAATAAAGGAATAATTGCCAAAACCATGAATAAACTTGCAATCCCAGTCATAATCAAGCCGAATAAGGTACGACCAGATTTAGGGTTACGTTTGAGGCTACTAGGGTCAAACTTGGAGTTATCTTGGATATCGAGGGTCATCTTTTTGCTGGTGAAAACTAATTAAATTTTCTGGAGTCTCTTGACTAACATTTGGGCGAAGATATTGACGAGTAAGGTCATGGCAAACAAAATTAAGGCAGCATACATTAAAGCGGCTACTTGTAAACCACTGGCTTCGGCGAATTGGTTGGCAAGAAGTGAGGCGATCGTGTTCGATGGTTCAAAGATTGATAAGTTTACTTTGTTGGCGTTACCAATTAACATTGTGGCTGCCATTGTTTCTCCTAACGCCCTTCCTAGGGCTAACATGATCCCGCCGATGATTCCGGAAGCAGCAGCCGGAAGTATTACTAAGATAATTGCTTCCCAACGGGTTGCACCTAAACCAACTGCGGCTTGACGCAAATCTGGGGGAACGCTGGAGATGGCATCGCGAGAAATGGCGGCGATAATTGGTAAAATCATGACGGCTAAGACTAATGCCGCAGGTAGCATTCCAGGTCCTTTTAGGGGTGTGATTTGTTTGAGAAAGGGAATTAAGACAAAAATTCCCCATAAACCATAGACTACGCTGGGTACAGCCGCGAGTAATTCGACGAGAAAAACTAAAATTCTTTGTATTTTGGGTGGTAGGTAATCTTCGCTGAGAAAAATTGCCACTCCTAGTCCGATGGGAATAGAAATTCCTAAGGCAATAATTGAACTGACGATTGTGCCGTAAATTGCTGGTAAAACGCCGTATTGTTCTCGTGGTGGGTTCCAACTACTGTCTACCCAAAAACCGAAACCAAATTCGGCGATCGCTGGAATTGCTTTAATCGCGACGATCGCGGCAATCCAAATTAGCATTCCTAAAATTGAGAGGGCAAAAATCCTGGCTGCCCATTTGAAACTATTATCTGTTACCCGTTCTCTTTGGGGACGGGGTTCTAGTTTCTGATGATAATTTTCATTTCCTGAACTCACTCTTTGTCCTCTATTTCTATCTTTAGATACAATCTTCAAAAGTCATTATATGATATCGCTATCGTTTTATTTTTCCGGATTTTTAGCAGTTCTTTTCATTCAAGTTACATTATTTTTGCTCCAGATTAATCTGGGTTTTCGAGATTGCTGTTTGTTCCTTGAGTTAACTCTAAATTTGGCAAATAAATAATAGCAGAGTATTTTTAAGATTAGGTAAAGTAATTGTTGAAAGTAGATTTTTGATTTTTTGCCAACCAGAAAAAGGTCAATTATTTAGCAGAAAAAAAAGTTTTTGTCAAGAAAAAGAATTAACAAAAGACGCGCGAAGCCTGTAATCAAGTGATAAAATGCAGATTGCACAAAAGTTGAGGCGAAAAGTGGTGCAAACATCAGTTTCAAGTTCTCCAAAAACTCGTGACTCCAGTGGAGAGACAATCTCCATCAAAGGAGAAAAATTACCGAAGTGGCTCAACGCTTTGGCGGCAAAAATTATCGGGGGCGAGTTAATCTCAAAAGCAGAAGCGCGATCGCTGACAGAAATTTCCGGTCAAGAAAATATTTTGCTCTTGTGCGCAGCGGCTGACAAGATCCGTCAAGCTTGTTGCGGCAACGTAGTAGATTTGTGCAGTATTGTCAATATCAAATCGGGTAATTGTTCGGAAAATTGCAGTTTTTGCGCTCAATCTGTCCATCATCCGGGGAAAGATTCGCCAATTTACGGTTTAAAATCCCAGGAGGAAATTCTTGCTCAAGCGAAAGCCGCCGCAGCCGCAGGTGCAAAACGCTTTTGCTTAGTTTCTCAAGGACGAGGAATCAAATACAACAGTCCCAAATCAACTGAATTTGAGGAAATTCTCGCCACAGTCAGAGAAATTATTGCCCAAACCGAGATTAAACCCTGTTGTGCTTTAGGAGAAGTCACCCCCGAACAAGCCCAAGCGCTGAAAGAAGCCGGAGTAACTCGTTACAATCACAACTTAGAAACCTCCGAAAACCATTATCCCAAGATTGTAACTACTCATAGTTGGCGCGATCGCGTCGAAACTGTGAAAAACATCAAAGCGGCGGGAATTCAAGCTTGTACGGGCGGTATTATCGGGATGGGCGAAACTTGGTCAGATCGAATTGACCTCGCTTTTGCACTACGAGAATTAGGAGTCGAATCAGTACCGATTAACTTACTGAACCCCAGACAAGATACCCCACTAGGAGAACAAACCAAACTCGATCCTTTTGAAGCACTGAAGGCGATCGCCATTTTCCGCTTTATTTTACCTCAACAAATTCTCCGTTATGCCGGAGGTAGAGAAGCGATCATGGGCGAATTACAAAGTTGGGGACTCAAAGCCGGAATTAACGCCATGTTAATCGGACATTACCTGACCACCCTCGGACAACCACCAGAACAAGACCAAGCTATGTTAACATCCTTGGGACTTCAAGGTGGTGAAGCACCGATTCCCGGAGAATACCAAGCTACTCAGTCAAAATCAACCGCATCTTGCCAAAATACCTAACTGTGTCTGCTCCCAACCAACTTCTTTGGACCGTAATCGGCTTACTCTTAACCATTGGTGGTACATTTGTCGAAGCTTTTGCCACCAACGGATTTTGGAATTGGGCAGAACAAGGGGTACAAATTTACTCTCTGAAAGTTAGTTTTCAAATTGGCGCGGTACTCTTAGCTGGTTGTTTAGGAGGCAAAAATGCAGGCGCTCTTTCCCAAATTGCTTACATTATTTTAGGCTTAACTGGGCTACAAGTTTTCAATGAAGGCGGAGGCTTACAGTATCTTACCCAACTTAGTTTTGGTTATTTACTCGGCTTTATTCCTGGGGCTTGGATTTGTGGCTATTTTGCCTTTCAAACCAAACCGCGCTTGGAATCTCTCGCTTTTAGTTGTCTTTGTGGCTTGCTCACAATTCACATTTCCGGGCTTACCTACCTGGTTGTTTTGTATGTAGTTAGTCCAGCAGGAAGCATGGATTTGGGGCTATTTGAGGCGATGCTGATTTATTCTCTTTATCCTTTATCGGGACAGCTAGTAGTGGTTTGTGCTGTAACTGTAGTCGGATTTTTTCTGCGTAAAGTAATGTTCTATTAACGAAAAGTTGTTGTGTGATTCTCAAGCAAGATCCTCTGGAGTTACTAGGCTACCCTAGCTTTTGGGAAGGCTACGAAGGGAAAGTTCTCTCACCAAGTCTGCCGAATCGCCAACAAACTCTAAACTATAAACAATCAATGACCAAAAATCGCTTTTTCTGGATTGTTGCCTTAGTCGGGCTATTTCTGGATCAATTAACTAAACAAATAGTCTTAAAAAGTTTTCAGGAAATTGGTGAGACGCTTCCTTTGTGGGAAGGAGTTTTCCATTTTACCTACGTTACCAATACTGGGGCAGCCTTTAGTTTATTTACCAATGGAGTTCATTGGCTGCGCTGGTTATCTTTGTTAGTTAGTATTGGTTTAATGGCGCTGGCTTGGTTTACTCCGCGCATGAAAATTAGCGAACAGCTAGCTTTTGGCTTTATTTTCGCGGGGGCGGCTGGTAATGGCATTTGTCGGTTTGTTTACGGTCATGTGATTGATTTTCTGGACTTTCGGCTGATTAACTTCCCGGTGTTTAATTTAGCAGATATCTTTATTAATATCGGCATTATTTTGCTGTTGATTGTTATTTTTCAAGACACTCCCAACCCGAATAACCGTCGAGAAAGTTAAAAGCAATTCTCATTCTCAGCCAAGTTTCAGGTTGACAAATTACAATATCTGTGTATTTAAAACTAATTTTTTTTTGCCCAATTAACGAAGACAAATGAGCAACCAGCCTCCCAATAATCCTCAAACCCAAATTTCTCAAGTTTTTACCCAAGCAGTCCAAACGATCGCGAATCTGGGCGCAAGGGCGCTGAAACCGGGCGCAAAAGTTCCCGAAATTCAGATCAGGGATGCGGGTAAGTCAGCCGAGTTTCCTTTATTAGGAGATCGCTATTTACTCGGACGCAGTTCCAAGTCTTGTGAAATTGTGGTGCGGAACCCAGTGGTGAGTCAAGTTCATTTATCAATTGAGCGAGATAGCAAAAGTCCGAGACATTTTAACCTGAAAGATGAAGGTTCGACGAATGGAATTTATTTTGGGAAGCGTCGAGTCACAGATATTCGCTTGCGTCACGGCGATAAATTCTCTCTCGGACCACCGGAATTAGCCGAAGCAGTAGAAGTTGAGTATTACAATCCGCCACCGTTTGTGATTCGGGGACTACGTTATGGACTTTATGGTGTGGGTGGAATAGTTGGATTAGCAGCGTTGGCGATCGCCGTTGAATGGACAAAATTCTCTGTCCGTCCTTTACCCAGAGGGGTACAAGGTCCGGTGGTAATTGTCGCCCGCGATGGAGAAACGCCTCTCCGTCAGCAACGTAACGAAGTGCATCGGGAATTAAAGAACTTAAATGATTTTTCGCCTTATTTGCGACAAGCGATCGTTGCTTCGGAAGATAGTCGTTATTATTGGCATTTTGGAGTCGATCCGTTAGGGATTTTACGGGCGATCGTGATTAATTTACAGCGCGAAGGCATTGCTCAAGGTGGTAGTACGATTACCCAACAGCTAGCGAGAAGCTTGTTTTCCGAATATACCGGACGAGAAAATAGCGCCCAGCGTAAAATCCGCGAAATGGTCGTGGCGCTGAAAATAGAAACATTTTATAGCAAAGACGAATTGTTAAAAACCTATTTAAATCGAGTTTACTTAGGTGTCGGTAGTTCAGGGTTTGAAGACGCAGCCCAATTTTACTTCGATAAATCCGCCGCCGATCTCGATATTTCCGAAGCCGCAACCTTGGTGGCAATTTTACCAGCCCCGAATAGTTATAACCCAGTCCAGGATTATGATACCGCCGTGCAGTTCAGAAATAGAGTCATTTCGCGGATGGCGCAATTAGGGATGATTAGTAACGAAGAAGCATCTCGTGCGAGGCGATCGCGTATCGAAGTCAGTCCCAAAGCCAGAGAAGCCCTCAGCAGCACGATCGCCCCTTATTACTACAGTTACGTTTTCGACGAATTACAAACTTTACTCGGCGAAGAATTAGCCGCAGAAGGTAACTTTATCGTCCAAACAGGCTTAAATATTAGTACCCAAGCCCAAGCCGAAACTAGCCTGCGTGACTCAATCCGCACTAATGGTGCAAGTGTCGGCTACTCCCAAGGTGCAGTTGTCACTCTCGACACCAGTACCGGAGAAATTGTCGCCATGACTGGCGGTGCCGACTACTCCGAAAGTCAATTTAACCGCGCTACTCAAGCCCAACGACAACCAGGGTCTACTTTTAAAGTTTTTGGCTACGCCGCCGCCTTAGAAAGAGGCATTTCCCCCGGAAAAGCCTACTCCTGCGCCCCTTTAACCTGGCAAGGACAAAGTTATCGCAGTTGCGAACGTAGTAGTGGGAGTGTGGATATGTATCGCGGTTTAGCTCAATCTGAGAACGTAATTGCCTTGCGAGTCGCTCAAGATGCGGGGTTAAACCGAGTCGTGGATATGGCGCAACGATTAGGAATTAACTCATCTTTGCAAGCAGTACCCGGTTTAATTTTAGGACAAAGCGAAGTCAACGTCCTGGAAATTACTGGCGCTTATGCTACCTTTGCTAACAACGGCGTTTGGAATCGTCCCCACGCCATTACCAGAATTCTCGACAGTGGCGACTGCGAAAACGACAAGGAACCAGAAACCTGTCGCGTAATTTATGATTTTTCTCAAGATGCGCAAAGATCGAGACAGGTAATCTCTCCAGGAATTGCTCAAACCATGACAGCCATGTTACGGGGAGTTGTCCAGGGAGGTACTGGTAGCGCCGCCGCGATCGGTTTTGGCGAAGCGGGAAAAACTGGTACCACTAATCGGGCGGTTGATTTATGGTTTATTGGTTATGTTCCTAGTCGAGATTTAGTTTCCGGGATTTGGTTAGGTAATGACGATAATTCTCCTACTAGAGGCAGTAGCGGACAGGCTGCGCAGTTGTGGGGAAATTATATGCGTCAAGTCGTGAGGTAAATTATCTTTCCCTCGTTACTTGGCTCCAGCCGAGTAACCATCTTCCTCTAGTTTGTCTCCCATCCCTCAAGAAGCGGCTCCAGCCGCAAATTGCCCGTATCGGCAGTGAATAGGTTCGTGATGACACAATTTTTACTTTTTTTACTCGTTGATTGCGCCCCCTAATGGCTGTAGAAAAGCGCTACTTACTTAATTACGTTCAAACTAGCTCTGGAGCTTGGTTTGAGGAATTTCGGGCGCGGAAAAGGGGGCGCACCATACATAGCAAAGGTTTCAGAGATTTTGGCTTGCTTTGTCAACCAAATTTTGCTACATTAAGAACACCTCGGCGCAAATGTACCTTGAAAACTAAAGAGATCAAAGCTTTCCGGTTCCGGCGGTTAAAATCGCCCTAAATCCCTCTTAGGGATTGAAACCTGCCCACGAGAAAGATACGATTGCTACTTTCGCAGCATGGTACAGGTTAAAATCGCCCTAAATCCCTCTTAGGGATTGAAACTGACGATTGATGCAACTGGAATTGAGCTAACAATCAGTGTTAAAATCGCCCTAAATCCCTCTTAGGGATTGAAACCAATGATCTGCTTACCACAAACCAACTGAAGCAAGTTAAAATCGCCCTAAATCCCTCTTAGGGATTGAAACATGAAATATATTTACTGATCGGACTACTCGAAATGCTTTTGTTAAAATCGCCCTAAATCCCTCTTAGGGATTGAAACCTTCTGGGATATCTCGCTGGCAACTGCGTAGTTCCCCGCCCGTTAAAATCGCCCTAAATCCCTCTTAGGGATTGAAACGAATTGCTCATCTGCCCATTTAACTAATTCCTCATGAGTTAAAATCGCCCTAAATCCCTCTTAGGGATTGAAACTACACCCATTTGGCTATCACTAAATTCTGGTAACACTGTTAAAATCGCCCTAAATCCCTCTTAGGGATTGAAACATTTTAACAAATGTTTACACCCATTTGGCTATCACTAGTTAAAATCGCCCTAAATCCCTCTTAGGGATTGAAACTTGATTGTACCTTCGATTGTGACAGCCATAGTGACGTTAAAATCGCCCTAAATCCCTCTTAGGGATTGAAACAAAGATTCTCTTTGTGTTTCCATAATACAGACCTGTTAAAATCGCCCTAAATCCCTCTTAGGGATTGAAACGAAGCAGATCTCCAGCAAGTAGACCTTGAAATGTTAAAATCGCCCTAAATCCCTCTTAGGGATTGAAACCACAATTGCTTGCCATCGTGAATGCGGCAGGCATCGAGGTTAAAATCGCCCTAAATCCCTCTTAGGGATTGAAACGAGGCAAATTTGTTGCAGATCGCCAGTATAGCGCCTCGTTAAAATCGCCCTAAATCCCTCTTAGGGATTGAAACTAACTTATTTCCCTCCAATAACTTGATCAGTAAAGCGGGGGTTAAAATCGCCCTAAATCCCTCTTAGGGATTGAAACAGCAGGAACAGAATAAGTAGCTATTGCGCCCTGCCCAAAGTTAAAATCGCCCTAAATCCCTCTTAGGGATTGAAACTAATTATTTGAGCCTAATTATTCGACGCTAACTGGTTAAAATCGCCCTAAATCCCTCTTAGGGATTGAAACATTACATTCTCGCTATCTGTCCAGTCAAAAAACTGAGGCAAAGGTTAAAATCGCCCTAAATCCCTCTTAGGGATTGAAACCCAAATAAATTCTCCTTTTTTTTCCTACCTAGTAAATTTAGTTAAAATCGCCCTAAATCCCTCTTAGGGATTGAAACATCATCGAAAAACAACAATCTTAACAACAGCAACAGTTAAAATCGCCCTAAATCCCTCTTAGGGATTGAAACACCTCGGTTTGATACTTGCGCTCATCTTCTTCGGTGTTAAAATCGCCCTAAATCCCTCTTAGGGATTGAAACGCGCAGTGGCTCAACATTCAAAGCCACGATGTCGGGTTAAAATCGCCCTAAATCCCTCTTAGGGATTGAAACGGAGATGACGCGCTGACCAAACCAAAATTTGGGTTTGGTTAAAATCGCCCTAAATCCCTCTTAGGGATTGAAACTTTCCTTTTCTTCACCAGAGAGGTTTACCCAGGAGTTAAAATCGCCCTAAATCCCTCTTAGGGATTGAAACCAACAAAATGACACGGACTCAAACAGTCACCCCTCTAGTTAAAATCGCCCTAAATCCCTCTTAGGGATTGAAACATGAGGAGTCAGGGATTTTAGAAGTCCAGCAAAGTTAAAATCGCCCTAAATCCCTCTTAGGGATTGAAACGACCTAAAATTCATCCAAGCAAATTCAGCATTGCGATACCCTGGTTAAAATCGCCCTAAATCCCTCTTAGGGATTGAAACAGCTATCTCGTTGAGTAGTAGAATTGGGCGAGAGTATTCGAGTTAAAATCGCCCTAAATCCCTCTTAGGGATTGAAACCTCAGATTCTGAGTTTGAAACCATTCTGGAAGCAGAGAGTTAAAATCGCCCTAAATCCCTCTTAGGGATTGAAACATTTGTATTATAACTATATTTTACTGACTTAACAAGTTAAAATCGCCCTAAATCCCTCTTAGGGATTGAAACAAATATATTTATATAC
>JAWQFW010000143.1:0-13969 GCA_035968095.1 Oscillatoria sp. PMC 1068.18 | reverse complement strand
AGATTATTCTTCGTTTTTTATTCTATATTCCTAAGTTTTAAATTTTGCATATCATATTTAGTTGTTTTTGTCAAGCATTTGGCAAAATCTTGCTCGGGCTAAAGCTTGAATTAACTTACCACATTTTGTCAAAGCGATCGCCCGGATCGCCTTCTTCATCAAGAACTGCTTTTTTTATTGTATTATTTTGTATTACAAATTGCCAGTTATCCGCTCGACTAAACAATGCTTAATGCTTCGTAAATTTTCTTAAACTAAAAAAGTAATAACCAAATTTAATTAACGACGATGCTCCGATTACGACCCGAACAGCGTACGAAACTCGACGAAACAGAAGACACCTTATTTTACTCTGTACCTCGTTTCGTTACTCATGTAGACGACAATTTTCTTGACCAACTGACAAATCTTTATCGCGAGAGACTGAAACCGAATACCCGAATTTTCGACATGATGAGTAGTTGGGTATCTCATCTTCCTGACGAGATAGAATTCGCTCATGTGGAAGGACATGGAATGAACGCAGAGGAATTAGCGAAAAATCCGCGCTTTGACCATTATTTTCTGCAAGATTTGAATAAAAATCCGCGCTTACCCTTAGCAGATGCAGATTTTGATGCGGTTTTGAACTGCGTTTCCGTGCAATATTTGCAATATCCCGATGCGATTTTTAGCGAAATGCAGCGCATTCTCAAACCTGGAGGAATGGCAATTATCAGCTTTTCCAACCGAATGTTTTTCAATAAAGCGATCGCCGCTTGGCGAGAAAACACCGAACCCGGTAGAGTAGAACTGGTAAAAAGCTATTTTCAGTCAGTTCCCGGATTTAGCGAACCAGAAATCATTATTAACCAGTCGAATCTTCCTAGTTTCTTACAAATGCTCGGTATCGGTGGTACAGATCCATTTTACGCAGTAGTCGCCACAAAAACAGATTAAAACAAAAGTTGAATCGCGGGCAAGATGCCCGCATTTTTCAAATTTTGAGGAAAATATCCGCCCTATTCCGCATCAATTTCCGCTAAAATTTTGGTCGCCGAGGAGTAAAGTTCTTGATGACAATGACCATTACTAGCCATTAAACCACCCCACTGATTCACATCACCAGTATTGTAAAGAATCGGCTCACCCTCAAAATTCGTAAACTTGCCACCAGCTTCAGTTAAAATCAACTCAGGCGCAGCAAAATCCCAATCCTTCGGTGCAGATTTACCCGAAAGCGAGATATAAACATCACAGCGTTGTGAGACAATCGTCGAGATTTTACAGCCCACACTACCCACATAATTACGTTCATTAAACGGTATCCGTGCTAACATCTCATTCAAACGTTGATCGCGGTGAGAACGACTAGCAACCAAATTCAACTTTTCGATGCGATCGCGATCGCTAACTCGTAACTGCTCAACCTTACCATCCTTCGTTTCCACAAAACTACCCCCATCTTGCGTCGCGAAATAGACTTTTTCCTGTTCCGGAACCGCAACCACAGCCAAAACCGGACGTTTCTGGTAAGTTAAAGCAATATGAACCGCATATTCACCCGTTTTTTCAATAAAATCCCGCGTCCCGTCGAGAGGATCGACAATCCAAACCCAATCACCCGCAACAGGTTGAGAACCACCAGCTTTGTAAGTTTCCTCACTCAAATAACCGAAATGTTCTTCACTAAAAGCAGCTTGTAAATGTTCTAGAATGTAGTGGTTAGCGGCAATATCGGCAGCCGTAACCGGACCATCCTTTTTTTCCTGAACCTCCAAATCGCCCTCATTAGCTTTACCTCGATAATAGGATCGCAGAATTTCACCCGCTTCCCAACCCACTTGACGCGCGATCGCCACCATTTCTTCTAACTGTTCAAAATAATTAATACCCAAAACCGTTACCACCTTGATTAAGTTTCTTATTCAACAAAAATTGTAAACCATCCCTCAATTATCGTTGCATCCACTCACGAGTTCCCAAAAATTGACAAGCAAAAGCCGCAATTTTCGCCGAACTTGAAAGTGCTTCAATAAAATTTGTTTGGAGAATATAATGACAAAAAGCACCATGAAAAATATCCCCAGCCCCAAGAGTATCCACTGCGATAATTTGTGGTACTGGTAACTCTCCCCTTTTCCCTTTACTCAAATATTGAATTGGTTTTTCTCCATTTGTTAAAGCAATATGCGGAATTTGTTGATTTTGAAGATAAGCAAAAACTTCAACTTGATCTTGACAACCAGGAGGCAAAAAATTCGCCGAAACAATCGCATAATCTGTGTTACCAAGAACTTTTTCAAACCCCGGTTTCCAACTACCACCATCGACAACAACTGGGATCTTTTTCGCCTTTGCTTGTTGCGCCAAATCTGCTCCCACAATCATTTGATGTCCATCAATTAAAACAATATCCACATCAGCTAAAATATCCGGAGGAATTGCGGCAATATGAGCCTGAGATTTAACCGCATTGACAGAAATCACAGCGCGATCGCCAGTAGACCCAGTAATAATCGTCGAAGACACAGGTGGAGAATTCACGCGATCGCGATCGAGATCTATCCCTTGCACCAAACAAGCTTCTAAATCAGATTGAATTATACTACTAAGCGGATGTTTACCGATCGCTCCCAAAATAGATGCTTGATTTTTATAATAACTAAAAGTTACAGCCGCATTAGTAGCTGGACCTCCAGCAGCTATAGTGTCATTAGTAGCAACAACCTTTTGATTTCTTTCAGGAAACTCATCAGTTAGATAAAGTATATCTAAAGTAACCAGTCCGACAAACAAGCCATTTTTCATCATCTTGAAACCAATTTATCCGTTAACAAAACCTAGAGGTGATAACTGATGCAAATTTTACAAAATCTGAGCTTTTGGTCAAAATTCTTCACCGTAGGATTATCTCACTCATCGGGATTTATGCCTCACGGAACCTGCTATCTTTGGAAACCAAGTTTAGTAACTTTACACGCAGTTTCCGACTTACTAATTTGCCTTGCATACTACTCTATTCCAGCAATGCTCATCTACTTCGTCCGCAAACGAGAAGATTTACCTTTCCCCTGGATTTTTTGGCTGTTTGGTAGCTTTATCGTCTTTTGCGGTACCACTCACCTTGCCGAAGTTTGGACACTCTGGCATCCTGATTACTGGCTATCTGGAGGGTTAAAATTAGCCACCGCCGGAATCTCTGTATATACCGCAATCGAACTCTTTCCTTTAATTCCCAAAGCCTTAGAATTACCTAGCCCCGCCCAATTAGAAGCAGCTAACCAAAAATTAGCACAAGAAATCAACGAAAGGAAACAAGCAGAAGCCGCATTACGACACAGTGAAGCACGTTTTCGTTCAATTTTTGAAAGTGCAGCAATTGGGATTACTGTCACCGACGATCAAGGATATTTAATTACTGCAAATCCTACCTTAAGGAAAATTCTCGGCTATAGCGAAAATCAGTTAACTCAAATGTGTTTTACTGAATTAACTCATCCGAGCGATATTGCAGTAGATTGGGAACTTTTCCAAGAATTATTTACCGCTAAACGTGAATTTTATCAAATAGAAAAACGTTATCTTCGCAATAACCAAGAGATAGTTTGGGCTAATTTAACTGTTTCCGTACTCCGAGACTCAGATGAACAACCCCGATATGCGATCGCGATGGTCGAAGATATTACCGAACGTAAAGAAACTGAAAAAGCCCTACTTCAATATCATCAACATCTCGAAGAATTAGTCGGCGCAAGAACCGCCGAACTTAGTTTAGCTAACGAACAACTTTCTTGGCAAGCTAGCCATGATTCTTTAACGGGTTTAGTTAATCGAAATGAGTTTGAAAAACGCCTGAAAAATGCAGTTTTAACCTCCAAATCTCTGAAACAATCTCACAGTCTTCTCTATTTAGATTTAGATCGATTTAAAATTGTTAACGATACCTGTGGTCATACGGCTGGAGATGAATTATTACGTCAAGTTAGTAATATTTTAGCAAATAACTGTCGCAAATCTGACACTCTGGCTCGTTTAGGCGGCGATGAATTTGCTTTATTACTTTACAATTGTTCTTTGGATAAAGGAAAATCTTTAGCGGAAAATATTTTAGAAAAAATCCAAGAATTTCGTTTTGTTTCCCATCATCAATCTTTTTCTATTGGTGTTAGTATCGGCTTAGTTTTGCTTGACTATACTTGCTTGAATGTTCAAGATGTTATTAATGCTGCTGATGCGGCTTGTTACGCTGCTAAAAATCAAGGACGTAATCGAGTTTATGTATATCAAAAAAATGACAAAGAATTGTCACAAGCTCAAGCAGATATATATTGGGTAAAAGCTGTTGAACAAGCAGTTGTCGAAAATAAGTTTCAACTTTATTTCCAAAAAGTTACTTGTCTAGAAAAATCTGCTTTAGCCAAACAAAACTACTACGAAATTTTGTTAAGAATGCAAGCTGAAAATGAAAAAAATATTTTACCAATGGCGTTTATTCCCGCCGCCGAACGTTATAATTTAATGAAATTAATTGATCGTTGGGTAATTAGTAACTTTTTCGCTTTTTTAGCTAACTTATTAGTTGATTTATTTTCTGAAGACAATTATCGAGAAAGTATCTACGCTATCAATCTTTCTGGAGAAAGTATGAATGACGATTCTTTAGTAGATTTTCTCAAGGAACAATTTGAACTTCATCAAATTCCGCCGCAGCTAATTTGTTTTGAAATTACGGAAACTGTAGCTGTATCTAACCTTAACAAAGCTAGACAAATGATTGAAGAAATTAGTGACCTTGGGAGTTGTTTTGCTTTAGATGATTTTGGGAGTGGGATGTCTTCTTTTGCTTATCTTAAATATTTACCTGTCAAATATTTGAAAATTGATGGACAGTTTATCAAAGATATTGTAGACGATCCTCTCGATCGCGCGATTGTCAAAGCAATTAATAATATTAGCCATATTGTCGGGATCAAAACTATTGGTGAGTTTGTTAGCGATGAAAAAATTCTCCAAACTATTTTTGAGTTAGGTGTTGATTATGCTCAAGGATATGCAGTTAGTAAACCTCAACCTTTGTTCAAGATTAAGGATTATGAATTAGGGCTTGAAAAATAATTCAACTTGATTTTATTGACAATAGATGATTTATTGAATGAGTTTTTGGGAAGGGATGTTTTTGGCTTTGTTGACTTCTTAATTTAATTACTTTTAACAAATTTAATTATTATTGTTTAATCAAACGAGAAAACTACTCTTTTTATTCCAATATTTATGGGAAAGGTTATTAATAATGAGCGAGCAAGTGGGAACTCTTTATTTGGTAGGAACACCAATTGGTAATCTTGAAGATATGACTTTTCGAGCAATCCGAATTTTGCAAGAAGTAGATTTAATTGCTGCTGAAGATACGCGTCATACAGGAAAATTGTTACAACATTTTCAGATTATTACTCCGCAAATTAGTTATCATGAATATAATCGTCACCAACGACGAGAAGAGTTGTTGACTCGGTTACTTGCAGGAGCTAGAATTGCTTTGGTTAGTGATGCGGGAATGCCGTCGATTTCCGATCCTGGTTCTGAATTGGTTGCTGTTTGTTTAGAAAAGCAAATTCAAGTAATTCCTATACCTGGTGCAAATGCGGCGATAACTGCTTTTTCAGTGGCGGGAATGAGTGAGTCTCAGTTTGTTTTTGAAGGTTTTCTTCCTACTAAGAAAAAAGAGCGAGAAACTCGACTGGAAATACTCAAAAATGAAACGCGGACGATAATATTTTATGAAGCACCACATCGACTTTTAACAACTCTTCATGATTTGGCGTTAATTGTCGGCGAAGAACGAGAAATTTTTTTGGGGAGAGAGTTGACAAAATTACACGAAGAGTGTATAAAAATGAACGTTGGGGAAGCGATCGCACTTTATACCCAAAAAACTCCCAAGGGTGAATTTACCTTAGTGATGGCAGGAGCCGCTAGCGCAGAAAAGCTAACAATCTCCGAAAGTGAGTTAAAAATCGAGTTACAGCAAATGTTAGCTCAAGGAATAACGCGATCGCAAGCTGCGCGTCAACTAGCTCAATTAAGTAATCTCTCCCGTCAGCAAATTTATCAACTAGACATAGACTCAGAAAAAACCTAACTTTAGATAGAGGTTCTACAAAGTCAAAATATCTATCTAAGAATAGATTTACTCAAAACCAAAAATTTACTTATAAATAAACTTAATAACCGGAAAATTAACTATTTAGTCCGGTTTAGTCGTAAAATTTTAGTAGATAAGACTGTCAGGAGAAACTTGAGAAGTCAGGAAACAGCAGTTAAAAGGAAAAAATCTTTAAAAAGGAGGTATTCGTAGACTAGGAAAAGAAAATTTAGCTGTCTCATTTTTGTGAAAAAACCAAAATAATTATTTTGCAAACAAAACTTTTTAATTCTGGCTTTTTAATTTTAGCTCCTGATGCGGAAAAAGATAATTAAGTAGTGAAGCATACATCTTACAGAGATGTTGGTGTGAGACTAAAGGAGGTCAAAGTGCGCCTTTCAGGTATTGCTCTCGGTAGTTTAACAGCCTTAATAGCGGCTAATTTTCCTGCTATTGCCAGCGAGATGACGAGTTGGGAAAATCAATCGTCTCAGTCACGAGAATTTCTTAGTGAAGTAAATGTTTCCCCTGAAGAAACACCCGCAGTTGCAGAGGAAAAATCAGTTACACCTCTAGATGCGGTGTTGGTGACAGAATTATCACCAGAGTCAACAACAAAAGTCAGCAACATTACCTCTAAAAATAACAATTTTAGTAACCAAGATTTAGCCTTAGAAAACTCAGCGAAAGAGATTACTCAAACTAAGTCAGAAGTAATTGAATTTGGGCAAGAAATCCCCAAAGAAACTACAGCAACTCAACCTGTAGAGCGAATTACAATAGGACAAGTAGCTCAAACTACTTTTCTCGAAATTCCAGCAAGAGAAACAACTCCGGCAACAGTTAATCAAGCAACTGAAATTAACACGGTTAACAGTCGTGGAGAAGTAGAAATTCAAGCGCAAACAGTTAGCCAAGAAATAACTAACGAACCAGCACAAAATTCTACCTGCGCGGCACAAAATGAAAATAATCAAGAAGTTTCCAATCAAGGAATTCAATTAGCTCAGGCTGCTCGGAATTGTCCCCGCCCTCAACCGATTACACCTTTAGTTATCCCGAATATTACGTTTGAAGAAGCTGGTGCTTCTCCGGCTTTAAGCATTTATATTCCGGTTGGTTTTGGTGCTGACGGTGGGACATTATTTGTTAGTGGAACTTATCAAGCTAGCGTTCGCGAAAATGATGGAGATTTAGCTACGTTCGGTGCTGGTTTGGGTTTAGGAAATGCCAGAGATGCAGTTGGAGTAGAACTATCTTATGCTTTTGAAACCGAAGATTCAGATGACTTTGGTGCAGGTGGTTTTAATGCGAAAGTACATCGTCAGTTAGGACGAGATTTGTCGGTGGCTGTGGGTTGGAATGGCTTTGCAAATATCGGTGATAATGATTTTGACCACTCGGTTTATGGGGTAGCAACGACTATTTTACGCACCAGGGAATCGATTAACGATCCTTTTAGTCGGGTGGCTTTCACACTCGGTGTGGGTACGGGACAATTTAGCGAACATGACGATGATGATGATGACGATGGTGATGGTGTAAATGTGTTTGGAAATGTGGCGATTCGTGTTAATCGTCCGATTAGTTTTATTACTGAATGGTCAGGAGATGATTTAGGTTTTGGTTTGTCGATTGCGCCGTTTAAAAATATACCTTTTGTGATTACTCCGGCGGTGCGCGATGTAATTGGCGAAGGTGATGAACCGAGATTTGTTTTAGGTGCTGGTACAGCGATTAAGTTTTAGTGAGGAGGTTGGGAAAAATGGAGAAAATGAAGCGTATAAGTTGGGTTTTGGGTTTAGCAATGGTGGGAGTCGGGTTAACAGTTGATCCGGCGAAAGCTGATGGTAGTTATTCGGATATTACGGGGACGAATATTTGGAATAATACTGTACCCAGGTTTGAAGGTTCGGAAAACGGAATTGACCCGGATTTAGTCGCGAGAGTCGAACGATTAAATGAAGAATCAGCCGCCGCATTCCAAGCTTGTAACGCGGCGATCGCGCAAATCGAACAACAACTTCCTCCCTCTGGAGCGCGGAGATTCGCCCGACGAGCTAATCCTGGTCAATCTGCTGGGGTTCCCGTTGCTTGTCAACGACTCAATGAATTAAGAACCGAAGTCGAAAATGTGCGTTTAGAGTTGCAAGATTTAGCCGGAACCGTTCAATCTGGTTATGCTACTTGGTAAAAATTCACGGATAGCGATTGGGCATTCGCCCAGCGCTCTTTGCACCGAATAGTGAGGAGAAGAAGTTACGATGAATTTAAGCAAAATTCACTTATTTACCGCAGTTTTAGCTACCGGGGTTGTTACTTCATTTGCAACTGCTGCACAAGCACAAGTTCGCGATGTCTTTGACAACCAAGCCGTTCAATTTTCTGAAGATACCGTCGTTGAGTTTGAATTTATCGATACTCACGGCTCGTTTCAATCTACTATCGGGGTACGAAACGAAACTACCGGAGAGGAAGTTGCTCTGTTTCGGGAAGTAAAGCCTTATGATGACTTTGGGCGTTCTGGTGCAGAACGAGCCGTTCCCGGTCAAAATAATACTGGCTCAAATTTGGATTTTGTCGGTACAATCGGTAACGCCGTTCAACCAGGACAAAGAGTTAATGTAGTTAATGTCTCCGGAAAACCCCAAGGGGCTGTGGTTGAGTTTCCTTTCCAGGCTGGGAACAGATATACTTTTTACCTCGATTCCGTTAGCCCCACTGGACAAACCAGAAGACGGGTTTTATCTAATCAAGTTTTTGCTAATTTTAACGGCAACTTTGCTAGCTTAAGCGGTGGTACTCGCGGTAGTATAACTGGCAGTCGCATCGCTTGGGAAGATGGCGGACAACCGGAAGTTGGTAACGACAGCGATTTTGATGATTTCGTCCTGGAAGCAGGTGGATTTCTCGCTGGTATAGTTCCTTGTCCACCGATTAGGTAGATCTACCCAAATATTGGGGCAATTCCCCCAGAGTTGCCCCTTTAATTAATCTTCATCGAAAAGCGCTTAATCTTCATCGAAGCTTCATCTTATCGATTGGTGATTTTACTACTTTGGTTAATATAGTTACCAGGTTTTGATGATGAATATTTGCCAAAAATTAGTCGCTGCTGGTATCGGTGCAGTTTTCGGTGTCAGCGCAATTTCGGTGTCGTCTCAAGCAGCCAGTTTTTCCTTTTCTGAAGAGTATTCTAACACCTATACAGGCACAAGTTTGTTGTCGGGAACTTTCACTGGAGAAGATTTAAATAACGATCTTTTAATCGATCTTGATGAACTAAGTGATTTTTCACTTACCTACGAATCAACGTTCGGTACATTTAACCAAACTTTAACAGACTTAGGAGCTTTTACTTATTACTTACAATGGAACATTATAGGTTTTTATTCTAGTAACGAAGATTTTACAATTACTAGACCTATCCAATACGGAGTGGTTTTTGGAGGTGGTGTACCTGAATTTGGTGGTACTTCCAATGGTCCATTGGCTGCTACTCTTGTAGAAGATCCTCCTACTTCTGTACCTGAACCGAGTTTAATTTTAGCGTTAGGGGCGATCGCCGTCGGTGGTTTGCTCCAGAGAAAGGTAAAATGTTGAAGTAGCGATCGCTAAATTACTCTTTATTTAGTCAACAAAGGTCGAGTCAACTCATCAGGATCTTCAGCCCCAGCAGTTTCAACTTCCGGTTCAGTCACCATTAAATGTTTTTCGAGAATTTCTAAATTGCGAATATTGGACTTATAAAAAGCGTCAAAAATATCGCCAAATAACGGTACGGTTCCAATCACAAATTCTAAACCAACATTAAAAATCATTTTTCGCAAATCTTCTCCAGGAAGGCGAAAACGAGTTGCTAAATAAATAATATAAGCGGAAAAAGCCGTACTAACTAAATCACCAGCCCCAGGAACAAGCCCAATAATTGGGTCGATACCGATGCGAAACTTAGTACCAGGAATCCCAATTGCGGTATCCATTAAACGACTAAGTTTGCGGATGCGTTTGAGTGTTTTTAAGCGTTCGTCGATGTTCATAATTAGATAGTGACATTATTGAGGTCTTTTTGTCGTATATCGCTAGAATTAAATTATCAGCGACAGATGTTGTTTTTGTCTTTGTCAGCATCTATCCTGAGTTAGAAACTTAGAAAACCGAAAATCCCGATGAGTTCTCCAGTTTATCCGATAGTTTGGCAAGATAACAAGGTAAGATTAATCGATCAAACCCGCTTACCTGGTGAATACACAGTTGTCGAAATAAGTCGCGCGGAAGACATGGCGCGAGCAATTAAGACTATGATTGTTAGAGGTGCGCCAGCGATTGGTGTCGCGGCGGCTTATGGTATGTATTTAGGTGCAAGGGAGATCGAAACTAGCAACCGCACCGAATTTTTGCGTGAACTCGATCGCGTGGCTGAGATGTTGCGACAAACTCGCCCCACCGCAGTAAACTTATTTTGGGCGATCGCGCGATCGCTGAAAATCGCTTACGAAAGTCTTGGTACCGTCGCAGACATTCGCGCCGCTTTACTCACCACCGCCCAGAATATTCAAGCCGAAGATTTGCAAACTTGTCAAGCAATCGGCGACAACGGCTTAACTGTCTTACCCAGCAACCCGCAAAAACTTACCCTCCTCACCCACTGTAACGCAGGCTCCCTCGCCACCGCCGGGTACGGAACAGCATTGGGCGTAATTCGCTCTGCATGGCGCGAAAACCGCCTCACGAGAGTTTTTGCCGACGAAACCCGTCCGCGTCTCCAAGGCGCAAAATTGACCGCCTGGGAATGCGTTCAGGAAGGGATACCAGTCACCGTAATTACCGACAGCATGGCAGCCCATTGTCTGAAAGAAAACAAAATTGACGCGATCGTTGTCGGTGCAGACAGAATCGCCGCAAATGGAGATACTGCTAATAAAATTGGCACATATTCCCTAGCAGTAGTCGCCAAAGCCCATAACGTTCCCTTTTTCGTCGCCGCCCCCCTTTCAACCATCGATTTCCAGTTAGCAACTGGCGCAGAAATTCCCATCGAAGAACGAGATTCAGCCGAAATTTATCAAATCGGCGCAACTCGAATTTGTCCCCAAGGCATAGAATATTACAACCCCGCCTTTGACGTTACCCCTGCGGCATTAATTACCGCAATTATCACCGAAAAAGGCGCAGTAAAACCTGACCAATTACGACAATTAACCGCACAAGTAGCAGTTTAATAAATTGTAAAAAAAACGCCCCCGCTCCAGTAACTTAGTTAGAATCAAATTAGCAGATAATTAACCTTAATTTCTATGGAAACCATCTTTGCTAGTTTATTCATTGTAACTTTAGTTACAGCTATTTCCGGACTGAAAATTGACCGTGAATACGAGCGGGGCGTAATTTTTCGCTTAGGTCGCTATCATCAAACTAAAGGTCCAGGAATGTACTGGATTCTCCCAGTTGTTGACCAAAAAGCTCAAGTTGATATTCGCACCAAAACTGTTGATATTGCTCCCCAAGAAACAGTCACCGCCGACAGCGTAACAATTAAAGTTAATGCTGTCCTTTATTATCGCATTATCGATCCCAATAAAGCAATTAATAACGTCGAAAAATATCAAACCGCAGTATATCAAGCAGCAATGACTACTTTACGCAACGTAGTCGGACAAAATCCTCTCGATGACGTTCTCCAAAAGCGCGATAAAATTAACTTCAAAGTCCAAGAAATTGTCGATGAAATGACCGAACCTTGGGGCGTAGAAATCGAAAGAGTAGAAATTCGAGACGTAGAAATTCCCTTAGCAATGCAACGTGCAATGGCGAAAGAAGCAGAAGCTTTACGGGAAAAAAGAGCGCGTTTAATCAAAGCTTCTGCCGAACAAGAAGCCTCGATTAAATTAGCAGAAGCTTCGCGAAAAATTGTTGAAAATCCTGCCGCGTTAGAGTTACGTCGCTTGCAAATGCTCACTGAAATTGGTGCGGAAAATAATACGACAACTTTGATTATGATGCCTTCTGATTTTGTTTCTTTAGCTAAAGAATGGACAGAATCACTGCAACAAAATAAGAATGTTTCTGTCAATGGTGCGCGGAAAGAGATAATTGATTCTCATCCGGAATTAAAGAGTGAAGAAAGTTGATTGTAAAAACGTTAGATGCAACGTCTATTCCTCGTCCCTTGGCTCCACCAGGGGACGCACACCCAAGGCTCTGCCTTGATTGTTCTGGAGGCAGAGCCAGGGAACAAGAAAAAGTCGAACTGATGGGTTCAAAAATTAGCAAATAATCGTTTTAGCTCTGTTGGATAAGATTATTACGGTTAATCGAAGTGCGATTTCGTGGTAATATTTTCTTAATTAGAGCTTGTAAATCAACTTCTTTTTGACTCAAATCGAGGCGATTAACAATGCTAAATCCTTCGGCTGGTATGGGTGGAAAAAGTTTCAACGATTCTGCCATACTTTCAATGACTACTTCTGGTACTTGACGAAATCGCTGGCGGTTTCTTCGCTTACAAATCTCAATTTTTGTATCTAAATACCAAGCAATTAATTCTAGGTCAAAATCTGCCAAATTTTGCACCATTTCCAGCCGATAACTTGGTTTAGCATTAGTCGCATCGTAAATTATATTGTCGTTGCTAGCGACATTTTTGGCAATTTGCGCGATCGCCTCCTTCTCAATTTCCGCCCACTTTCCTTGAATTATCGCCGCACCATATAATTGTGCGCGGATCTTGTCTGTAGAAACAATTACCGTATTCGGTAACAACTCAGTTAGTTTCCTCGCAAAAGTAGACTTACCACTACCAGGAATCCCAATCAGAAAATGACACAATAATTTTTTCGACATCTAACCAGAATTAATCGGTAACTTAATCAAAAATCGGGAATTGGGACAAAGAAAACAAAAAATAATTAATAGACAAACTCTGACCCTAAATTCTCAATCACCAATCCCCAGTTTTTTACCTCACAGAACCACGATAAATTCGTTCTGCTTGTTCGCGAGATAACCAACTCGCAGGATGTCCGGGAGTTGGTGGTAACAATTCTTCGGGATCTCGTGGTTGGGGTGGACCTGCGGGAGAAACATATTCGTGACGCGCTGAATCGTAAGCAAAAACTCTCCCCGCTTCGATGTTATAAACCCATGCGTGTAGAGAAAGAGATCCTTGACGAATTTTCGAGTGAATCATCGGATAAGTACGCAGATTTTCAATTTGGGTTAAAACATTTTCCGCGATCGTGATTTCTAATAATTCTTCACCTTCGAGAGTAGAATAATTTTCTTTAACTAACCTTCTCGTAGCTTCGGCTTGCTTTAACCAATCGTAAACTAAAGGCATTTTTTCCTTTAATTGATCCATTTTTAGCAGTCCTTTCATTGCTCCACAGTGAGAGTGACCGCAAACAATAATATCTTGAATACCTAAAGCTTCAACTGCATATTCAACTGCTGCACCTTCGCCCCCATTTGTAGCTCCATAAGGTGGAATCATATTCCCCGCATTACGAAGAACAAATATTTCTCCAACTTGGGCGTTAGTAATTAAATTCGGGTCAACACGAGAGTCCGAACAAGTAATAAATAATACCCTCGGTTTTTGACCATGAGAAAGTTGTTCAAACAGTTCTTGGTGACTAGAATAATAGGTAGTTTGAAATTCCCGCAGACCTTTAATTAGTTTTTTCATACCCTTTACCAAATATTAGTTTTGGTTACTCGTTACAAGCAACTTAAAGCAAATGAAAAAAAAATCTGCTACCCTAAAGCAACTAATTTTTTTTTCGAGGTAACATTTGACTCTATTTCTCTTTGTAACATTAATGGTTCCCTTTGTCTATATTTTCT
>JAWQFW010000142.1:0-14067 GCA_035968095.1 Oscillatoria sp. PMC 1068.18 | reverse complement strand
CCCAATTCCCAGTCCCCAAGCCCTTATGTTAAGTTAATTTTTATCAAGATCCTTAATTTTTTTGACGAGAAGGCGATGAACTTTGAAATTCCCGAATCAATTAAAGTCTGGTCGCAATTTATTCACCCCATTCTGATGTGGGTGTTACTGGCGATCGCATTTTATGCACTTTATCTCGGTTGGCAGGTACGCCGCATTCGTACTGTAGACGATAAAGAACTCCGCAAAGAACTGGTTAAGAAGAACTACAGTCAAAAACATCACAAGTTTGGTTCGGCTTTGCTAGCATTCATGGTTATCGGTTCAATTGCCGCAATGGGTGTCACCTACTTGAACAACGAAAAGCTGTTTTTTGGTTCTCATTTACTAGCTGGATTAGGAATGACAGCCTTAATTGCCACTTCTGCTTCTTTAGTGCCTTTCATGCTTAAAGGTAATGATGCCGCGCGTTATACCCATATCACCCTGAATATTGTCCTCTTAGGATTATTTGGCTGGCAAGCGATCACAGGTATGCAAATTGTTTTTAAACTTATTGGGCAAATGTAATTATTTCTGAGTCTGAGTAAGATTTAAAGCAATTGCATCCCCAGTATTGACAACATTGACAACACCTGGAAATCGGGTGTGCTTTCGCAGTCAAGATCGTAGTTTTGCAACCATTTAATCGTTAGTGGCAGCATCTTGCTGCCTAATTCTACCCTTTGAGCCGGAAAACAGGTTTTCTGGGCTAAAAAACAGTGGAGCGGGCAAGATGCCCGCACTACCCTACCACCAAGAAGAAAAAACCCGCTCTTAACCAACTTGGTGAAATTGAAATTTAGAATTAGGGATCGGGAGATTCAGACGAGCATGAAAATCTTGTTGCACTTTTTGGGTTAAACGCGGCGAAATTTGGCGGACAATTTGAGCAAGGAGGCGATCGCCAGTTTTTTGAATTAAGCCTCTAGGTAATTTATAAATAAACTTGGGAAAGCGAATCGCTACTTTTAAGTGTAATTGCCACTCTACCTGCGTCACTGCCGAAACTTGCGCTAAATTACCTTCTTTTCGACCTGTAAAATCTTTCTCAACCAAACTCATCGAAGCTTGATAATCAACATCGTAGCCCGGAGGATGGTAATCGGGAACTGCCACTGTCCGCATTTTATAAACCAGATCCTGGGGCGGTAACATTTCTACCCCAATTTTGGGTTCGACTTCGTAGCCAAAAGAACCGAAACGCCCGATAATCAGCGTATAGCCATTTTTACCTAAAGGTTCTGCCTTCATTGGTTGGGCGCAACGGCAAAACCAACCTTCATGGGCATCAAGATATTCAGCAACAGTACCTACATTGCCAAACATTTCCATCTTCCCTTCAAAATGAGTTTGAAAGTAAATTGGTTCTTGAGTTGCTTCTACTGATGGATCAAAACTCAAATCTCCATTTGTGGGGATATACTCAGCATTGAGTAGTAATTCCGAAGCTTCTAGTGGTTGATTGTCAATAAATTGATATTGCATAATTTACTCACTCTGGTTCTTGAGGTGCGTGCCGTTCCGAAAAAATTCCCACTTAGGTAGTTGATTTTTACCTGTCTGTCTTGCTAACTACAGTAAAGATGATTACAACTTTACAAAATTAATAGAATTAAAAAAGTTAGCTTAATTCATCATTGGGACAGGAAATTTTCTTTGCAGGAGATCGGTTATGAAAGCATTTGTGGCAGGTTCTACAGGACAAACGGGACAAAGAATAGTTAAAGAGTTAGTGAAAAGAGACATTCCGGTACGGGCTTTAGTGCGTAACTTGGAAAACGGGAAACAAGTTTTACCAGCACAGGTAGAATTGGTAGTTGGGGATGTTCTGAAACCAGAAACACTCTTAGCTGCGATCGCTGACTCCACTGTTTTACTTTGTGCAACTGGAGCTAGTCCTAGTCTCGATCCTACTGGTCCTTACCAAGTTGACTACCAAGGAACGAAAAATCTGATCGATGCTGCTAAAACCAAGGGAATTGAACATTTTGTTTTTGTCTCTTCTTTATGTGTATCGAAAATTTTTCATCCTCTCAACCTTTTTTGGTTGGTTCTTTATTGGAAAAAGCAAGCAGAAGAATATCTCCAAAATAGCGGTTTGACTTATACTATTGTTCGACCTGGTGGTCTTAAGAACGAAGATAACTCAGATTCAATTGTGATGTCATCCGCAGATACCCTGTTTGATGGCAGTATTCCCCGGGCAAAAGTTGCTCAGGTTTGCGTAGAAGCGCTGTTGCATCCACCTGCAAACAATAAAATTGTTGAAGTAATCGCTTCTGCGTCAGCACCAACTCAAGACTGGCAAGAATTATTTACAAAAGTTGCTTAGTCAAAGTGAATTTTTCAGCAATTCTTAACATATTTTTTCCATGCTGAAACAAAAAGCCCAACAAAACTTTTTTCTTTTTAATCTGATCGCCTTAACAAGTTTACTGTTTTTGGTGTGGAATTTAGAAAGAGGACAAATAAATTGGCTCGATCGCGGCAGTAGCCTCAAGGGAACTCAACCTTTGGTGATGCAAGGAGGCGATCCTTATCTTCGCGCCTTGATGCGCACAATTTCGGCTTCCGAAGCCAATGTTCCCCAACCTTACCGAGTTATTTACGGAGGCGAACAAGTTCGGGATCTCTCTCGTCATCCTAACCATTGTGTGACTATCGTTAGCGGACCAAATGCCGGAAACTGTTCTACCGCAGCCGGACGCTATCAGTTCCTGAATCGTACCTGGTATGAAAAAGCCCAACGCTATCATCCCAGACCTTTTGGCTTTTGGATTTGGCAGGGATATAGTTTTGAACCCCAATATCAAGATGCGGTAGTTTATGCTTGGTTAAGCGATCGCCAAGCTTGGGGAGTAGATATCTCTCAATTATTAAAACAAGGTCAAGTTACTCAAGTTTTACGTCTACTTTCGGGAACTTGGACGAGTTTGGGTTACGGGATCGAAACTAATTCCATGAGTTCTCACTTACCGCAAATTTATCAGCAAATGCTGGCAGAAGAGTTGAGGAAATAGGGATTGGGGATTGGGGACTGGTGATTGGGGATTGGGAAGAGGGAATTGGAGGTATGGTCGGAATTGGAGGTATGGTCGGAATTGGAAGAGTAAATGGTTGTGAAGAGTAAGCCAGAGCTTTTGTCTCCTCTTTTTAGTTTTAACCTTATTTATCGCCACCTATTTATGTAACTGTTCGCTGATAACTGAGTTTCCATCCCCAGTCACCAGTCACCAGTCCCCAATCCCCAGTCCCCAATCCTTGCATCAATCTTCCTTAAAGCCAAAAGCCATCTGTAAAATCATCGTTTTACCCCCTCGTTGATGATAGCGATCTGCCCATTCACGGAGGATCTCATCAAGTTCAGCTTTGGCGCGATCGATATTTTCTGGGGGAATATCTAACTCTTCTAGCACCCGCATCACCGTCGGTTTTTTATCCGCCCAATCGCGCATCATGCGAAAATACCGCGCTGTCTCCTCAATCATCACGTAAGTACGCTCCTCGCGATCGGCGGGAGAATAAGTCATCCGAGTAAGTGCGTAATATGGTAATCCCGAACCATAATCAATTCTAATTACCGTTCCTGAATAAAGTAAGCGGCGCTTAATATGTTCTGCAAGAGCTTCCGAAAGAGCCATCTGGCGTTCTTCTGGTAAATCTTCTTGAGAACGAGTGTGGAGAAACTCAATCAATTCGGAAAATTGGAGCGAGTTAACCACTTGTGCATCAGGTAAATTCGGCGGTAATTTTGCCTCAATTTCGGCTTTTTCTTCCAAAGTCAGGCTCGTACCACTAACACGCGATCGCCCCGGAAGCCACGGAAATTTTTCTTGCCAAACATAAGGAAATTGCATCAAATAAGAGGGTTCTGAAGCCCCTAGCATTTTCAGCAGCTTTCCTTCGGCTAAAGCTTCTCTTACCTCGGCTATAATTGCCCTAACTCGCTTTGGCTCGATATGGTGCAGGTGTCCAGTCATGCGAGTATTCTCGCCCTGCTCCATATAAGTCATATAAATTGCACATTTAGCAGCCGTTGCGGCTGCGTCTAAGAAAGCCCCATGTCGATGTCCACCAGTTCTCATTGCACTGAAGGCGAGATACAACATGATCTGATCCATTGCACTGGGGCTAAGAGTTTTTATGAGATCCAGATCGGTGTTCATATTATTGATAGTGACATCGCGGCGGGATGAATTGTTCTCCGTAACCAACTTTTCTTTTTCTTTCAAGGGTGGGTTCTGCTGACTTGCATTATTTTTTTTATCCAAGCACCCCGATTTTAATTTCTTATTTACAATTATAAAAACAAGCTGGAAGTCTGAAAAGGTCTTAGCTGGACATTAAGGAAAAAATTTTCCCAAAAGTTACACAAGTGGGCGGTTTCAGCCGAAAAATTGGTATTTCTCCTCGTGGGTAACGATAGTCAAAGTAAATTCCCCAAAAAAAAACCCCCATCGCAGATGCTAGCTAGGGAATTTCGAGTTATGGATATCTTATCCTATAACGGAGAGGGCTTATATACTCTGTTGAAAGGACAGTTATCTACAGTGAGATTCTGCCGATAGCGTCCGCTTGCTCTTTCGCATTTGTCTGTGTTTTTGGTAAGGTTATCGTCGCTCTCTCTTCTGCCACTGGCTCGTGCTTGGGTCGGTGAAACAGGTAATTTATCGCGTCCACTGGCTCGTGCTTTGGTTTCGGTTTGGCTAAAATTGCCGGAAACAGGTAATTTATCGCGTCCACTGGCTCGTGCTTTGGTTTCGGTTTGGCTAAAGTTACCGGAAACAGGTAATTTATCGCGTCCACTGGCTCGTTCTTGGGTTTCTGTCTTGAGAGCTAAATTTACGGTTTTTGACTCTGTTTGAGTTAAAGTAAAGTTACGGCGATCGCATCCTGGAGTTCCGGGACAGGTCGGTACAGTTGGATTTTGACCCGAATCGTTATTAAGCTCTTCTAGAGAAGGGTTTAAGGTTGTGTTGCTCATTGAGTGAGCTTTGGTGACGCTGGGGTTAAACGTCAGCCCAATTGAAAGTACACTCAACAACGCAATCGATTTGTAAGCGTGCATAGCTTGTAGTCTGTGTCAGGTTTCTATTTCCTGATTCGGACTTGCTATGGGTTCATCAGGATAAATTTCCGTTGAAGTTTAAAATCTTTTTGCTAAGGGGTTGACAAAAGGCTGTTTGTATGTTGCGAAAATAGCAACAGCCGCTCGCGAAGGGATCGAGCTTAGAAATACTTTGATTACTAGGATGGGGAGATTTTTTCAACGACTAACCAATCACCAGCAGGATTATAATTTCCCCAGAGAGAAATTAGTTTTCCGGAAGCCAAGGTTAAGAATTGTTCGTTTACCTCTGGGCGAAGAGTAACTAATTTCCAAGAGCGGTCACGAACTTGTAGACTGTATTCGTGCTGATTATGTTGCACAAAAGTACCTTGATAGCTATCGCCTGTTACCAGAGGCGACTGAAATTGAGTTAAATTGGGGCAATTCCCATCTAGAGGATAAGCATCGGGATTATCCAAGTAAAAAAGCTGCCATTTTAACCAATCAGGATGTTCTGGCGGTAAATTAAATAAAGGAAGCACTGCGGCGGGTGCGAGGCGATCGCGCAACAAAGCCTCTTGTAACTCTCTCACAGGTAATTCCTGGGGCTGACAATTGCATTTAACACAGAGGGCGGCTCCCATTCCTGCTGCTTGTCCAATATTCATCACCACTGGCTGCAAACGAGTGCTACCATTCGCAAGATGAGACACAGAAATATTCTTCTCAGCGACAAGTAAACCCTCGACGTTAGCCGGAACCAAACAACCATAAGGAATTGTAAAAGGAGTACCAGTAATACGTCCACCCCAAGGTAGAGATTTTGGTTGCAAAGGAAATTCCACTCCTGGATAATGATGATCGTTCGGATAATTCCCGATCGCGATCGCGCTAACTTCCCCTGTACTTGTCAAAGGTAAAGCCGCAACACTTCCCCCAACCACAGGCAAAATCTCGTTTTCTGTAAGCGTTACTATCCCTCGTAAGCGTCGGCTTTCACGAAAATAAGGATGTAAAGCAAAACCACTCTCAGCTTGGGGAAAGACATTTTCCGCCAAACCGTAGCGTCGTCCCAACTGGTTTTGAATAAAACGCGCAAAACTTTGACTATGCCACTTAGCTTCTTGGCAAAACTCCTCTTTCGCGGCATCAGAAGTTACCAAACGCTCCAAATTGACACCATAATCATTACCATGAATGGGCCAATTAAGCATCAATAAATCTTTTGGCAACCGTCCATAAGTTAAAAATTTTTGCGCTCCATAATTTTCCCATGCCCCAGCAAACATTTCTGGGTTATCTTGAAGAAAAGTAGGAACGAGCGGTGCTTGAGCATTTTCACCATAGTCTTGCATCAAAACAACCCAAGTCGGTGCTTGTACTGGATAGCGAAAAGTCAATTCGTTAAAGCTTTTAGGGGCGCTAGGTTCGCTAAATTCACTTTGCAACTCCCAACCCCAACGATAGTTACCAATCAATGCTAGTAAATCGCCTAACTCGGTAGCATCGATTGTAATTTTTGCTCGAATATCCCAATCAGCAAAACGCACCCCGATAACTCGGCTATTTTGGATCTCAACTTCCAAAGGCGTTTGTCCACTAATCCAAGTTAAATTTTTTTCTTGGTTTACCCAATCAGCAAAAATTTTGCTACCAACGCGGGGATCGTAAGTAAACATACTTACCCAACCATGATTTAAACCTCCCTGCTGGCGAGATTGTAACTCTCGCAAATAAGCCCCCCAAAAACCAGTTTGCCATGCTGCTAATTCATTGCCATCAGGAGCAACAACTCCGGCGCTGGTAAGCATTCCTCCTAACCAAATTTCTTTGCTGACTAAAACAGTCTTGATACCGCAACGGGCTGCTTGTAGGGCTGCGACTGTACCCCCGACTCCGCCACCAACGACTAAAACTTCGGTATTTTCTTGGGAAATCATGAAAAAGTTACTTTTTTCGCTCTGAAGAATGTATCTTTAATAATTATTCATTTTTATTGACTTGAAATAGTCTTATTTAAAAAATATGAATCAGCATAACTCGCAATTGACTCGTGGACAATTAGAACGAAAGTTGTCCCAGCAAATCCAAGCCTTGTATCGAGAACAGCTAGGACATCAGCCGAGTAAAGTTACTTGTCAGCTTTTTGATGAGAAACTGGCGGTTGTGATTGAAGATTCGATTACCCCAACCGAAAATTTGTTAGCAGAACATGGTAAATCTGAGCTAGCAAAACAAGTTCGTTCGGATTTAGCTGAGGCAATTCAACCGCATTTACGTCAACTGATTGAAGAAATTTTATCGGTTCCGTTACTGGATTTACTTTCTGATGCCAAAATAGAAACTGGTCGTACGGGAATGATTGCAGTTTTAGCCAAAACGCCTTCTGTACGCAATCCGGAATCGATTCCCAAAATTAAAAAATCGGCTTTTTCTAATTAAGAGTAAGAGAGATAATAGTTTACTTTTGCTTCTAATTCATCAATCATGAATGGTTTGCTGATGTATTCGTCACAACCCGCAGCAATGATTTTTTCTCTCTCTGGTGGAGTAGCTAAAGCGGTAACAGCAATTACAGGAATGTGTTTAGTTTTGGGATTTTGTCGCAGTTGAGATATTACTTCAATTCCGTCTATATCTGGTAAGAGAATATCTAATAAAATTAAATCTGGCTGATGAGTTTCGGCAAGCTGTAAAGCTGTTTGTCCTCTATCGGCTGTAATTAAAGAACAGTTAAGTTGTTCGAGAACAAAAATTAATAATAGTAAGTTATCTTCGTTATCATCTACTACTAAAATATGTGACTCGCAAGCAGTTTTCGGCAGGAAATTGCTTAGTTGAGGGTGTGACTCCCGATTACAAGTTGTTGCTAAACTTTTCATCATTTTAGTGAGATATTTTTTATCGGTGTGCCTTGTCACTCGAAGGAATAGAGTGGATTAAGCACTCTCCAAGCGGCGATGCGGCGCTTGCGGTTTCTGGTTCGTAACTTTTTCGTAACTTCGTTGATGAGTTATCTAGTTTTTGCTCTTTTTGAGGAAAAGACTATACAAGTCGAATAACTATCTTACACTGCTATTAATACTAATTCATTTTGGTGTAAATATCAAATCTTTATTAAGAAAATTGCCGAGAATGTTTGTTCAGTGTTAAAATGACATAATTTTCCTAAAATCTGAGAACAGGAGTCTTAATTAAAACCTATGTATTTAGTGAAATTAGATAAAATAAGTCAAAGAGATTCTTGAACAAAATTTAGTTAAGCATTATATAATTGTATGTTTTTGTGCCTAAGTGCGAAAAGAGCAGATAAACTGGAAAAAGACGAAAAATACTGATAGTTTCGGTTGAGAAAGGGGGAAGTTAATGGCGATCGCTACAGTTAATCCGCTAACGGGAGAAACAGAGAAAACGTTTAAACCGTTGACAACGAAAGAGCTTGAGGCAAAACTGACTCAAGCGCAGTCGAGTTTCGAGTTGTATCGGCAGACTACATTGAGCCAACGCAGCGAGTGGTTAAATCAGGTAGCAGAGATCCTGGAGCGCGATCGCGTCAGATCTGGGAAAATTATGACGACGGAAATGGGTAAACCTCTGAAGTCGGCGATCGCGGAAGTAACTAAATGTGCTTGGGTTTGTCGTTACTATGCCGAAAATGCGGCTCAGTTTTTAGCAGACAAGCCCACCTCTACTGATGGTAGTCGAAGTTTTGTCCGTTATCAACCCCTCGGTGCGATTTTAGCAGTTATGCCGTGGAATTTTCCCTTTTGGCAAGTATTTCGCTTTGCTGCACCAGCACTAATGGCAGGTAATGTGGGTTTACTCAAACACGCTTCAAATGTACCTCAATGTGCTTTAGCGATCGAAGAAATCATCCAAGAAGCCGGATTTCCTCAAGGGGTTTTCCAAACCTTATTAATTGGCGCAAATCAAGTTGCCGAAATTATAGCAGACGATCGCGTCAAAGCCGCAACTTTAACTGGAAGTGAAGCAGCCGGAGCCTCTTTAGCGGCGGCTGCAGGTAAACAAATTAAGAAAACTGTTTTAGAATTAGGCGGTAGCGATCCGTTTATTGTTCTCGAAAGTGCCGATTTAGCCGCAGCCGTCGAAACAGGTGTAACGGCGAGAATGTTGAACAATGGACAATCTTGTATTGCTGCAAAAAGGTTTATTGTTGCAGAGTCGATCGCTGACGAATTTGAAAAACAACTCAAAGTCAAATTTGAGGCATTGCAAGTTGGCGATCCGATGGACGATAATACAGATGTCGGTCCTTTAGCAACCCCAGAAATTTTACAAGATTTAGACACCCAAGTCCAAAAAACTCTTGACAAAGGTGCTAGACTTGTGGTAGGTGGAAAAATATTTAGCGATCGCGCAGGGAACTTTTATCCACCGACAATTATCACCGATATTCCTCCAGGAACACCCGCCGACCAAGAAGAATTTTTCGGACCAGTAGCATTACTATTTCGAGTCAAAAATCTCGAAGAGGCGATCGCCCTAGCTAATTCTACCTCCTTGGGACTCGGAGCAAGTGCTTGGACGAACCAAGAAAGCGAACAAGAAACCCTGATTGACAAACTCGAAGCGGGTGCAGTTTTCATTAATGGGTTAGTCAAATCCGATCCGCGTCTACCCTTCGGTGGAATCAAGCGATCGGGTTATGGGAGAGAATTAAGCAGTGAAGGAATTCGCGAATTTGTCAATATTAAAACAGTTTGGGTTAAATAAGAACTGTAAAGTTTACTAAAGAATCAGCGCTTAATCGTTGAAATATGGGTAATAATCCTCAGATTTCCATCTGGGGTATTCTGCATTTACCTAACTCAAACTAGACATTTATTGTCAGTGAAAAGACGGTTATCAAAGCCAAAACCAAAAGCAAAAATCGTGCCAAACCAAACTTTAAAAAGTTACATTAGTAGAACAATACTAACTCAACTACCGCAGGAGCGATCGCCAAATTTAATCAATCCTACGGCACCAAGAGAAACTCAACTAAAACTTAGCCACGCAAGCAATGGTGAGGGGAGACAGCAATGGGGGAATTGAACACAGCCGAACTACTGGTAAAATGCCTAGAAAACGAGGAAGTCGAATATGTTTTCGGACTCCCTGGAGAAGAAAATCTCCATATCTTAGAAGCACTCAAAGATTCTTCAATTAAATTTATCACCACCCGTCACGAACAAGGTGCCGCTTTCATGGCTGACGTTTACGGACGGTTAACCGGAAAAGCCGGAATTTGTCTTTCGACACTCGGTCCGGGGGCAACCAATCTCATGACCGGAGTTGCCGATGCAAACCTTGATGGTGCGCCACTGGTAGCCATTACCGGACAAGTGGGAACCGACCGGATGCACATTGAATCCCATCAATATCTGGATTTAGTAGCAATGTTTAATCCTGTTACTAAATGGAACACGCAAATTGTGCGACCTAGCAACACACCAGAAATTGTCCGCAAAGCCTTTAAAATAGCTCAAAGTGAAAAACCAGGGGCAGTTCACATCGATTTGCCAGAAAACATTGCCGCAATGCCCGTAGTCGGCAATCCTTTGAACCCAGATACTAGAGAAAAAAGCTATGCTTCTTTCCGTAGTGTCAACGTCGCGGCGGTAGCTATTTCCAAAGCCAAAAATCCCTTGATTTTAGTCGGGAACGGTGCAATTCGTGCTAATGCTAGCGAAGCCTTAACCGAATTTGCCACCTCGATGAATATTCCCGTAGTCAATAGCTTTATGGGTAAAGGCGTAATTCCCTATACTCATCCCCTCTCACTCTGGACAGTTGGACTCCAACAGCGAGATCATATTAGTTGTGCTTTTGACCAAACTGATTTAGTCATTGCCGTTGGTTACGATTTGATCGAATATTCCCCGAAAAAGTGGAACCCAGATGGGAAAATTCCGATTATTCACATCGGCGCAACCCCCGCAGAAATAGATAGCAGTTACATTCCTTTAGCAGAGGTAGTTGGAGACATTTCCGACTCTCTCAACGAAATTGTTAAACGTGCAGACAGAGAAGGCAAACCCGCATCTTCCTTTGCTAACTTACGGGTAGAATTACGAGAAGATTACGAACACTACGCCAACGATGATGGTTTTCCCGTTAAACCACAAAAGTTAATTCACGATTTGCGACAAGTAATGGGACCCGAAGATATCGTTATTTCTGATGTTGGGGCGCATAAAATGTGGATGGCACGTCATTATCACTGCGATCGCCCAAATACCTGTATCATTTCTAATGGTTTCGCCGCAATGGGAATTGCGATTCCTGGCGCATTAGCAGCTAAATTAGTTGCTCCTAGTAAGAAAGTCGTTGCTGTCACCGGAGATGGCGGTTTTATGATGAACTGTCAGGAATTAGAAACCGCCCTCCGCGTTGGTACTCCTTTTGTAACTTTAATCTTCAACGACAACGGCTATGGTTTAATTGGCTGGAAACAAATGAACCAATTCGGTAAATCGGCTTTCGTTGATTTTGGAAATCCTGACTTTGTGAAATTTGCTGAAAGCATGGGGTTGAAAGGATACCGAGTTGAATCGGCTTTCGACCTAATTCCCACTTTAAAAACGGCTTTGGAACAAGATGTCCCCGCAGTGATTGATTGTCCCGTAGACTATCGAGAAAATCTCCGTTTCTCTCAAAAAGCCGGGGATTTGAGTTGTAAACTTTGGGAATAGTTTTCTCGCAGCAAAAGTTAATTATTTAATTTAAGACTACAAAAGAAAGCTTGAACTTTTGTAGTCTTATTTACAGAAAAACTAGCGTTTTTTATGCAATCTGAACTAGAAAAGTCTCACCAACTTGTCCGCAATTATCCTAACCATCCGCGAGTTTACATTCGTCGCGGTATGGAATACTTTAAATTAGCTAAAATTACCGAGGCTATTCAAGATTTCGATCGCGCCGAAAAAATCGATCCTAGTATTACTCCTTATCTTTGGCAACGAGGACTAGCTTATTATTACGCAGAGCGATTTGCCGATGGTGCAAAACAATTTGAACTTGATTTAAAAGTTAACTCAAATGACATAGAAGAAACTGTCTGGCGCTATCTTTGTTTAGCGCGTCTTCAAGGCGTTTCCGAGGCACAAAATTGTTTGTTAGCAATGAGAGAAGAGCCGCGACTGGTATTGCGCTCAGTTTACAATTTTTATGCTGGTAATTGTACTGAAGATGCTGTTTTGATGGCTGGGAAAAAACAAGCTCGAACGGGAATATTTTATAGTTATCTTTATCTAGGATTGTATTATGAAGTAGCAGGAGATGCAGCACGGGCGCAAGCTTATCTTGTTCCAGCAGTTGATAATTACCAAATTAATGATTATATGTGGAATGTAGCTTGGGTGCATCGAACTTTGCGCGGCTGGAATTAAATTTTTTGATGGCAACTCTCTGTAGTTGCTCGGATAATGGTAATCTTTTGGTATGGTCGTAGATTAAACGATTTATCTGTATTTAGCTTCCTTAAGTTGATGAGTTGCTTCAACGATATAACGCGGGGTAATAAAATTTTTAAAATATGAGAACTTTTCCGATAAGATATGATGGAGAAATTACAAAAAGTAGCAAAATAATTAGGGGTCAATGTATGCAGGCAATCCTTTTAAGCCGTGAAGAAGTTGCTCAACGTGCAAAGCAGTTGTACGAAAGTAGCATTCGTCAGAAAGTGGAGGTAGAAGAAAATATTGGCAAGATGGCGATCGTCAACATAGAAACAGGTGACTACGAAGTTGATGAAACTGGATTGAAAGCATCACGTATTCTCCGCAAGAAATACCCAAATGCTCGACTCTTTGGTATTCGCATTGGATACAACGTCGCTGTCTCTTTTGGTGGTGTTCTGGAGCGTGTTTGTCAGTGATTTCTGGGATCGTCACAAATAGATATGCAACAGTTGCGCTGACGTTCCTACTCCCCAATGGTTCAAGCTTACCAATTGAGTTTGTCATCGATACAGGCTTTACTGGGCATCTCTGCCTTCCTCCAGAAGCAGTTTCATTGATGGGTTTGCCTTTCATGTACGAGCTTCCCGCAAATTTGGCGGATAATAGTGAGGTGTTGCTACCCGTTCACGAAGCGATTGTTCTTTGGGATGGTGAAGAACGAGAAATCCTTGTCATTGCCACCGGAAGAAGACCCCTGCTTGGAACTGCTTTACTCGATGAGCAACAACTCATTATTCAATTTACAGAAGGCGGGTTGGTAACAATTGAAGAACTGTAGCAAAATGAGCGCAATACGTCTAAAGGAACGCTATACTTATCTTGTAGTTTACATGATTAAATTAAAGATTTTGATTAGCTGTAAGGATTTTCGATAAGTGGGAAGATTTCTCCGAATAAGGGTAAAACCTCCCGTAAAGTTTCTCCTCTTTTCTCTAAAAGTTCTGCATCCAAGGCTCTTTCTGCGGCTAATGCTTGTTCAGGACTTTCAGTTTCCGAGATAATGACAAAAGCTTGAGCAAGACGACGAGCAGCTTCTTCTTTATTATCTCGATCTAAAGCTTCTCTAGCCAAATTTATCGCTTCGTTTTCGTTCGCTACTAACGAGGGTCTTTCAATTATACCTTCCGCGATCGCGTTTTCGTAGTTAGCTCGATATACTGTGCAACTAGAGCGACTACAATCACTAATTATTAAAGACTTTTCCCTCAATATCGGCGATGCAGTCGCAGTTTTAGCAAAACTGAATCCTGCGATTAAAGCCGTAATTGATACTAAGGTAGTCGTTAACGTAATTCGAGTCGCGCCTTTCATCATAACCTCTTGTTATTGTTATTATAGATTCAACTAAACTTAGTAAGTTTAGTTGATATATTATCTTTCACCTTAAATAGACAAATTTATTTCTGCATCACTCTTAGGGAGAAAAATTGATTGATGTATTCCTCCTCAAGAAAGAAATTATTTCCTCCCATCAGAACATAAATTTCGCTCAGATCCCCTTCCCTCTCTAGGATCTGGGAGTTAAGTCAAATT
>JAWQFW010000141.1:12364-14078 GCA_035968095.1 Oscillatoria sp. PMC 1068.18 | reverse complement strand
AGTTATTATAATTCGATTCAAAAAAGTTGGTTCGCTTGTTTAAGTTTAATCCTAATTTTTTCTGGTTGCGCTACATCAAATTGTCTAGAAAAATGAGACAAGTTATTTAATTTAAAATTTAACTCAATAATTAATTTATTTTCTTTAATGATTGTCCAATCAAATTCTTAGAAAGTTAGAAAATTTTATTCAGAAACAATCGATAATGTTTGCAACTTGGAATCACTACAGCCTGTGACTTTCCCACCGGAAAAAATGATTGTTTGCAAATAGTCTATTGCTGATTTAGTGATAATTTCTCCTGGCATTAAAACGGGAATTCCCGGCGGATAAGGACAAATTGTTTCGGCGCTGACACAGCCAATTGTTTCGGCTATCGGTAAACTTTTCTGATTCGCAAAATAGGCGGCGCGAGGTGACATTGCAAGCTGATTTTTGGGAAATTTGGGAATAAGAATAGGCTGATTTTTTGAAGTTTGAGATTCTTTGCTTAAAGTTGTAAATCCTTGAATTAATTTATCTATATCTGCGGCTGTGTTTCCCAAGCTGATTATAAAAGCGAGATGATTTTGCATTGGTAATTCCGCAGTTACGCCGAGTTTTTCGTGTAAAATCTCGTCTGCTTCAAAGCCTGTTAGATTTAGTTGATTGAGGATTACAGTTAAGCGAGTTTTATCTAAGGTTTGAAATCCAGATTTTGGCTGGTTTATTTCTGATAAAATTGCGAGATTTTCAATTTGCTTGAGACGCTTTCTTGCATCATTAGCTAAAAATAAAGTTTTTGACATTAATTCTTCGCCAAATAATGCCATTTGTTGTCTGGCTGCGTCAAGGGAAGCTAGTAATAAATAACTGGGGCTGGTAGACTGTAAAAGTTGTAAAGCTTTACTTATTTTTTGAGGATCAATTAAGTTACTTTTTAGGTGTAACATTGATGCTTGTGTCATTGCGCCTAACATTTTATGTGTTGACTGTACTGCTAAATCGGCTCCGGCGGCAAGGGCGGAAATGGGTAATTCTGGGTGAAAGGCAAAATGTGCGCCGTGGGCTTCGTCTACGAGTAACGGGATATGATATTCGTGACAGAGTGTGGCGATCGCCTGAATATCTCCACAAATGCCGTGATAAGTTGGGTAAACCATCATTACGGCTTTTGTGTCGGAATGTTCCTTTAAGGCGGCTGCTACGGCTTCTGGGGTGATACTCAGCGTGAGATCGTTGAGGGGGTCGTATTCCGGGTTGAGGAAAATGGGGGTTGCTCCGGAAAGGATTAAAGCGGCGATCGCCGATTGATGAATATTTCTGGGTAAAATGATTTTATCGCGATCGCCGCAGGTAGCCAAAATCGCCGCCATCACGCCGCAAGTCGAACCATTGACAAGAAACCAAGTTTGTGCTGCACCAAAAGCCTCGGCTGCTAAAGTTTGGGCTTCCGCAATTACTCCTTCCGGGGCGAATAAGTTATCTAATTCCGGTAATTCCGGCAAATCTGCCTGAAATACGGCTTTTCCGAGTAATTCTGCGAGAGGTTGGGAAATTCCTTGTCCTCGTTTGTGTCCTGGGGCGTAAAATGCAGCATGGGGTTTGTTTGCTAATTCTCCTAGTGTGGCTAAGATTGGTGTTTGGCTTTGCTTGGCTTCTGGCATAGATTAATGCGTTTCAATCCCTCATAGGGATTTTAGCTGATTTCGATGATTTCCCAAGGGCAATATTG
>JAWQFW010000141.1:0-12264 GCA_035968095.1 Oscillatoria sp. PMC 1068.18 | reverse complement strand
TTACGCGCAATATGTGGGGTTTCAATCCCTCGTAGGGATTTTAGATGATTTCGATAGATGAGCAATGCGCGGTAGCTAGCAACTACCACGTTTCAATCCCTCGTAGGGATTTTAGATGATTTCGATGATTTCCCAAGGGCAATATTGTTACGCGCAATATGTGGGGTTTCAATCCCTCGTAGGGATTTTAGATGATTTCGATCAGCCCTCCAAGTAGCACGGTTAGAAAAACAAGGCAAACCAGTGTTTCAATCCCTCGTAGGGATTTTAGATGATTTCGATGTACCGACTAAATCCAAATCCGCAGCTTCTCAATTGTTTCAATCCCTCGTAGGGATTTTAGATGATTTCGATTGAGTAGCGATCGTGTTTTCACTTTTTATTTACCTCGTTTCAATCCCTCGTAGGGATTTTAGATGATTTCGATGCTAGTTTGTTCTTTCTTTAATAAATAAACTTCAGGTTTCAATCCCTCGTAGGGATTTTAGATGATTTCGATTTTCGCAATTTTCGCCACCTGCATCGGAGAACAAGTTTCAATCCCTCGTAGGGATTTTAGATGATTTCGATAAATTGTTGCTTATGATTCTCGTCCGCTTGCTGGTTTAATGTTTCAATCCCTCGTAGGGATTTTAGATGATTTCGATGTTGTGTTAACCAGCGCCATAGAATGGTTAGTTGGTTTCAATCCCTCGTAGGTATTTTAGATGATTTCGATTCGAGGTGGGGAACGTGGTCATCGTGCCACGCTCAAAAGGTTTCAATCCCTCGTAGGGATTTTAGATGATTTCGATGGTTGAATCCTTGAATTCTTTAAGCTTGCGTAAGCTCAAGGTTTCAATCCCTCGTAGGGATTTTAGATGATTTCGATCAAGAATGAAAAAGGCTTCGCTGAGTACCTAGTGTTTCAATCCCTCGTAGGGATTTTAGATGATTTCGATGTTATCGTCAGTATAACCGCGTAAAGTCACCTTATTTGTGGAGTTTCACTGTTTCAATCCCTCGTAGGGATTTTAGATGATTTCGATGGCAAGACATGATGGATCGGTACAATATTTCTTACGTTTCAATCCCTCGTAGGGATTTTAGATGATTTCGATGAGAATATTGCAAATAATGCTTAATTTTTCAATTGCTGGTTTCAATCCCTCGTAGGGATTTTAGATGATTTCGATAAAATACGAAAACTACTGAAGCTAGATTTCTAAGTTTCAATCCCTCGTAGGGATTTTAGATGATTTCGATTCCGACGACAGTATATAGTCCTTGGCAATAACTAGTTTCAATCCCTCGTAGGGATTTTAGATGATTTCGATTCATTTCAAGCTCCCGCCCGCCTTTTCGTAAATCCCGTTTCAATCCCTCGTAGGGATTTTAGATGATTTCGATATGGGGGAAAGTTCATTAATAGGGGAGCTTATCGGCGTTTCAATCCCTCGTAGGGATTTTAGATGATTTCGATGTTAGGTCTATTTAATTTGTAAGTTTCTAGTGGTATAATGTTTCAATCCCTCGTAGGGATTTTAGATGATTTCGATAGGTTTTCAGAAATCGACTTGAATCAAGTTTTGTTTCAATCCCTCGTAGGGATTTTAGATGATTTCGATAAGACAGATTGAAATGTTCAGCCGAGCGCGATCTGTTTCAATCCCTCGTAGGGATTTTAGATGATTTCGATACGGATCTCTTGCCGCTAATTTCCCCCAACGATCCGATTTGTTTCAATCCCTCGTAGGGATTTTAGATGATTTCGATCTTTTGCTTGTTTTATCCCCGGTGGATTAGCCTTGTTTCAATCCCTCGTAGGGATTTTAGATGATTTCGATACGGCTCAGACTTACCCTCTTGACCCGTCTGAGTGGTTTCAATCCCTCGTAGGGATTTTAGATGATTTCGATAACTAAAGAAGCCGAACTACACCCAGATGACGTTTCAATCCCTCGTAGGGATTTTAGATGATTTCGATAGATTCGTATCCGTCGGGCGTTCAATTACGTCCTGTTTCAATCCCTCGTAGGGATTTTAGATGATTTCGATCTTTTTCTGTGTTTTATAGCCAGTCTTCGATTTCGTCTAAGTTTCAATCCCTCGTAGGGATTTTAGATGATTTCGATTATTTAGATTAGATAAATATTGCTTTAGCGGTAACTGTTTCAATCCCTCGTAGGGATTTTAGATGATTTCGATATGAAAGGTGCTGTCTGCATAGGCAGTTATACCGTTTCAATCCCTCGTAGGGATTTTAGATGATTTCGATTCAAGAGAATTGATTCGCGCAATTGCCTGTTCTCGGTTTCAATCCCTCGTAGGGATTTTAGATGATTTCGATATTTTAACTTCAAAAAGTTGGCGAGGCGAAAGGGATTCACCAGTTTCAATCCCTCGTAGGGATTTTAGATGATTTCGATATTAGTCGCGATGTCAGCCTCTAGCTGAGTCGGGTCGAAAGGTTTCAATCCCTCGTAGGGATTTTAGATGATTTCGATATTTGTGATTCTTCTCCAGCTTGCGCTCGAATGTTTCAATCCCTCGTAGGGATTTTAGATGATTTCGATTTTTCTACAAAGCCTGTGACTTTGTTTCTGTAAAACTCGTTTCAATCCCTCGTAGGGATTTTAGATGATTTCGATTGACAGATCGAGATGTCGAGTCTGTCTTGGAAAAAATTAAAGTTTCAATCCCTCGTAGGGATTTTAGATGATTTCGATGGAAGAGAAAAGGGGCTGGGCGCAAACCTAGCCCTGTTTCAATCCCTCGTAGGGATTTTAGATGATTTCGATTTCTTTTAAATTATCAAGCTAAAGAATGGAAAAGTTTTGTTTCAATCCCTCGTAGGGATTTTAGATGATTTCGATAGATCGAAGTCTTGAATGCCTACGATTTCGGATCAAGTTTCAATCCCTCGTAGGGATTTTAGATGATTTCGATGATTGGCAACTCGCTCATGCTTAAGCCGCTAGCAAGTTTCAATCCCTCGTAGGGATTTTAGATGATTTCGATCTTACGATTTCACGTACACTGGGAAGGCTGTAGCTTGTTAAGGTTTCAATCCCTCGTAGGGATTTTAGATGATTTCGATCGTTGAAAGAAATAGAGCTAAAGGTCACATCATCGTGTTTCAATCCCTCGTAGGGATTTTAGATGATTTCGATCGTTGAAGGAGTTCGAGAAAGGCTTCTCTAATTTCAGTTTCAATCCCTCGTAGGGATTTTAGATGATTTCGATGCTTCTTACGTCAATTGTGAATCTGTAAATAAATTTGATAAAAGTTTCAATCCCTCGTAGGGATTTTAGATGATTTCGATTTTTTTGGAAGGTCAATTGGGTTCCCCCGATGCCTTCGAGGTTTCAATCCCTCGTAGGGATTTTAGATGATTTCGATTTCAAGGCTTCTCTAGCTTTTTCGGGCGAATACCTCGTTTCAATCCCTCGTAGGGATTTTAGATGATTTCGATAAGCAGCTATTCAAGAAGAAGAGCAGCTTGCAAAGTTTGTTTCAATCCCTCGTAGGGATTTTAGATGATTTCGATGTGTGGATTAGCTGAATAGCATCGAGCGGACTACCCGTTTCAATCCCTCGTAGGGATTTTAGATGATTTCGATGCGTAGAGATTTCGGCTTTGGGGCGCGATAACTGCGTTTCAATCCCTCGTAGGGATTTTAGATGATTTCGATATATCGTCAGTTTTAGTTGTCCTATCATTTTTAGTTTCAATCCCTCGTAGGGATTTTAGATGATTTCGATACATTCATGCCTCTCCCAAATTGGCAAAGCACCATCGTTTCAATCCCTCGTAGGGATTTTAGATGATTTCGATATCGCAGACCTAGCCAAACTCCCAAAGCTCATTTGGCTAGAGTTTCAATCCCTCGTAGGGATTTTAGATGATTTCGATTAGATTTAATCGGGCAATGGCGGCTACCTGCAATAGTTTCAATCCCTCGTAGGGATTTTAGATGATTTCGATCCCGGTTTGCCGCCGCTTAGTTCGATGGCTTCAGTTTCAATCCCTCGTAGGGATTTTAGATGATTTCGATTATAGTAGCAGGATTGGCTAGAGGGCTACCCGATGATTTGGAGTTTCAATCCCTCGTAGGGATTTTAGATGATTTCGATAGTTGTAATTAGCGCACCTGTACCAATATTAATATCCGTTTCAATCCCTCGTAGGGATTTTAGATGATTTCGATCTCAGCGAGATTAATAAGTTGGTCTATATAAGCGTGAAAGTCATGTTTCAATCCCTCGTAGGGATTTTAGATGATTTCGATTGGATATCTTTCAGTTAGAGATTCCTATATTTTCGTTTCAATCCCTCGTAGGGATTTTAGATGATTTCGATCTTCAATCACTGCCCCACTAACTATCAATGGAAATGTTTCAATCCCTCGTAGGGATTTTAGATGATTTCGATCCAATTAGCGCTGCCGATTTGATCAGGCTGGTTCACGGTTTCAATCCCTCGTAGGGATTTTAGATGATTTCGATCAAAAGTAGATAATAGTTTCGTGGTAGCTATTTACGTTTCAATCCCTCGTAGGGATTTTAGATGATTTCGATGATATCGCGGTTGTCGATGAGGGTAAAGAGTGTCCCCTCATCGTTTCAATCCCTCGTAGGGATTTTAGATGATTTCGATAGTTTCTAGGTTTGCTACTTTGATATATTCGGAAAAGTTTCAATCCCTCGTAGGGATTTTAGATGATTTCGATTAATGATGGAAATTAACATACCAGTAACTTCCATGTTTCAATCCCTCGTAGGGATTTTAGATGATTTCGATCAAAAAAATTACATCAAAGATTGCTAGTGGCATTGTTTCAATCCCTCGTAGGGATTTTAGATGATTTCGATAGGTAGAACAATATCGATCGAAGCAAATTTTTGTTGTTTCAATCCCTCGTAGGGATTTTAGATGATTTCGATGCGCTAGTTCGTGAAATGCTAGCAGGAAAATCAGCATGTTTCAATCCCTCGTAGGGATTTTAGATGATTTCGATGGTCGCCCCTAGGAGAGTAAATATAAGGTTTTCCGGTTTCAATCCCTCGTAGGGATTTTAGATGATTTCGATTAGATAAATTTCTAAAATCTCGATTTAAAGAGATTTACGTTTCAATCCCTCGTAGGGATTTTAGATGATTTCGATGCGAACAAGTGACAAAAGAGTTGTCTTGTGACATACTTGTTTCAATCCCTCGTAGGGATTTTAGATGATTTCGATGGCTAGAAGGTGTCCAGCAAAAATCAAGAGATTTGGGGTTTCAATCCCTCGTAGGGATTTTAGATGATTTCGATTTCTGGGATAGTTTCAACAGCGATCGCCCCTGACGAGTTTCAATCCCTCGTAGGGATTTTAGATGATTTCGATATCGTTTAACCAGTCTTCTATTTCCTTTTGTCGATTAGTTTCAATCCCTCGTAGGGATTTTAGATGATTTCGATCTGCAAAAAGGGTGGCGGAAAGGAATATAGTGCAGTTTCAATCCCTCGTAGGGATTTTAGATGATTTCGATACGAAAGAGATATCCGAACGGATAGGCAAATCGCAGTTTCAATCCCTCGTAGGGATTTTAGATGATTTCGATAGCGGGCTTTTGAAACCTTTACCGTATTTAGTTTTCAAGGTACATTTGCGCCTAGCTACCCTTAAGATAGCATCCGAGAAAGAAAAAAGCAAGGGAAAATCGCTGAAATCCTTGCTGGATAAGGTGCGCCTAGGCTTCGACCAAGAAACTGTCCTGGGAGCCTGACTAGATATAGGTTTGAGGCTTTTTTTCAATTTCGTCATTTTCTACACCTACCCTTGGGCGCACTTGAGGTAAATTTTCCTGGCTAGAAACCGCCGTCACAACCGCCTGCATCTCCGCCACCGCCTGCGTCTCCGCCGCCACATTCGCCACCACCTGCTTCACCACCGCTAAAGCCACCAAAGCCGCCGCCGTCGCTAGCGTCGGAATTCCAAAAGTAACTACTAGAAGTATAGCTATTTCTGCCTTTGCGTGGGCTGGGCTGGGAATTAAAAGAGTTTCGCGCGATCGCCACAATCACAACAAAACCAATTATCATTAAGATGACTAAAAATCCCATCAGAATTATTTGTTTACTTACTATCTCCCGAAAGCAAAATTGCGGTAAATATTAAAGCAATTTTTTCTAGTCTGACATTAATTTCCTTAATTCCTGGGAAATCTGCCAAAGATGTAAAAATTCTTGAAAATTAAACAACCCTCTACAAAGAGAGATGATCTTGAAAATCGTGCTATTTAAGCTGGTAGCGTCGCAAGTAGAGAGCGATATCGCGCTATGATTCGTTTAATTACGACACCGAAACCCCAACCAACTCCAAACCCAATACCTCAACCGACTCCAACACCGGAACCCCAACCAATACCAACTCCGATACCGCAACCAGTTCCAGCACCGATTCCTCAACCAGTTCCCACACCAGAACCGCAACCAATTCCCGAACCGAAATAAAATAGTTTACGATGGTTGACGAACCTTGTTAAGACTAATATGCTAAGAGCCGGAATTGTTGGACTACCTAATGTTGGTAAATCTACTTTATTTAATGCTTTAGTTGCTAACGCAAAAGCCGATGCAGCTAATTTTCCTTTTTGTACTATTGAACCAAATGTGGGTGTGGTTGCTGTCCCCGATGAACGTTTGAATGTATTAGCAAAAATTTCTGATTCTCAGCAAATTGTCCCGACTCGAATTGAATTTGTGGATATCGCAGGTTTGGTGAAAGGTGCGAGTCAGGGAGAAGGTTTGGGAAATCAATTTTTGGCGAATATTCGGGAAGTGGACGCGATCGTTCATGTGGTACGTTGTTTTGATGATGAGAATATTATCCATGTTTCTGGTTCTGTCGATCCGGTGCGAGATATTGAGATCATAAATTTAGAACTTGCGCTGGCAGATTTGGCTCAAGTTGAGCGCCGCATTGAACGAGTTCGCAAGCAAGCGCGGTCAAATAAAGATGCTCAAGTAGAGTTAGAATTACTAGAAAGAATTAGTGCGGCTTTAAATGAAGGTCAAACAGCGCGTCAAGTGAGTTTAACTGAAGAAGAAGAAGTTACAGTTAAGCCTCTCGGTTTACTGACGAAAAAGCCAATTATTTATGCAGCGAATGTGGCGGAAGACGATTTAGCAACGGGGAATGATTGGGTTGAGCAAGTTCGCCAAGTAGCTAGTCAAGAAAATGCCAAAGTTGTCGTTGTTTCCGCACAAGTGGAAGCGGAGTTAGTGGAAATTTCTGACGAAGAAAGAGCCGATTATTTAGAGTCTCTGGGTGTGCAAGAAGGCGGGTTGAGATCATTAATTGGTGCAACTTACGAATTGTTAGGTTTGCGAACATATTTAACCACAGGAGAAAAAGAAACTCGCGCTTGGACTATTAACGCTGGAATGAAGGCACCACAAGCGGCTGGGGTAATTCATACTGATTTTGAACGCGGTTTTATTCGTGCGGAAACGGTAGCTTATGAGGATTTAGTTACGGCTGGTTCGATGGCTGCGGCACGAGAAAAAGGCTTACTTCGCAGTGAAGGAAAAGATTATGTTGTCAAAGAAGGCGATGTGATGTTATTCCGATTTAATGTTTAGTTAAATTCCCAGGAGGTTTGAGAGAAAATGAATTTGGTAGGTTTGCTGATTGCGTGGTTAGTGACGGCGGTGGCTTTATTAATTGTTTCTAAGTTACCTACTGGTGTGGAGATTGATACGTTTAAGAAGGCTTTGGTTTCCGCAGCAGTTTTTGGGTTGTTAAATGCTTTATTGCGTCCAGTTTTGGCGATTTTAGCTTTTCCAATTACGTTACTAACTTTAGGGCTTTTTGCTTTAGTTATTAATGCGATTATTTTTGGTTTGGCTGCTTATTTAGTCCACGGTTTTCGCTTGCGTTGGGGTGTTTGGAGTGCTTTAATTGGTTCGATTACGTTGGGAATTATTAATTCTCTAATTTATAAGCTAATTGGGGCTTTGTAGAAGTAAAAAATGGCGATTGATTCAGTTCAATCGCCTGATTTTTTAACTTGATGTTTGAGCTTGTTTGAGTTTGGAAAGTAAAATTGCCAGTCGGATAATGCCGAAACAAAGTAAACTAATGACCAGAATACCAGCTAAGAGTGGTAAGGCGATCGCGAAAATTGATAACCCTGTGGAGGTGAGTAACTCAATTGTGGCAAAAATTGGATTTCCTAAGCCACCTGTTGCGCCTGTGGAGGCAATTCTGGTAAAATTACCGAGGATTTCCACAATACCAGCCGCACCACCTCCGGCGATCGCGGCTACTGTCCATTGTACCCAAGGATCGACTTCGCCGCCGATTGTAGATGCTGTAATCAGCATACCAGCTACTACGGCGGTTGGAGCGGCGATCGCGTCGAGGAAATGATCCAATACTGGAACATAATAGGCGATAATTTCGAGGAGAGTGGCGATCGCAAACGCAATCAACGCCGGATAAGTTCCCATCCAAGCAAATTCTGGCGCTAATGTCAAGTGTCCAGAGAGCGAAGCTACACTCATAATTAACGGTGGTACAAATACCCGAAAACCACAAGCGGTACTTAAACTAACACCGAGACAAATTGCTAAAAAAGTATCCATCTTTTCCTACTTAAATATTCTCTAATTTCTAGTTTGCTACAAATATAAAGTTTTGGTAAAGCTTCCCCAACTTATTTTTAAAGTTTCCGTAAAGATTGTCTCTCACCTACTTCAAGAAATCTACGGATAAGTAAAATTCAGTTATTGCATAGTCAGAGTAATTTCACTTAGTAACCTTGTCTTAATTGAAGATTGCATTTGTATGAGTGAAAAATTGCCATCTAGTTCTTCAAGAAGTTTAGTTGGCAAGAAAAAATTTTGTTTACTACCAAAGAAATAAGCAATTAGGGGGATGAAAAATATGTCACTCGCACACAAGCTGGCGATTAGTGGTATTGTGGGAATAGTTAGCGCGATCGCAACAATCAACCCCGCCGATGCAGTATCATTATATTCAGTAACAGATTTAGGTAATTTTCGTCCCTTAGATATCAACGATTCTGGTCAAATAATCGGCATTTCTGACAACCAAAATTTACTTTGGGAAAACGGTAACTTCACCGATTTAAGTAACATCGGCGCTACTGCAATTAATAATAACGGACAAATTGTTGGTGTAGTTGATGGTAATTTACTTGTTCAAGAAACCAATGGAGAAATCAAAACTTATGCTGCACCTACTTGCTTCGATACATATATTTGTCCGTATTTAGAAGCCTATGATATTAACGATAAAGGTGAGATAATTGCTGAGTCGGTAAGATTACCTTTTAGCTCAGATCAAACAACAGTTAACTTTGTCGATGCAAATGGAAATTTAACTACTTTAGACTATTTTTACCATAATTATCGTCTAGTTGATGCTGCTTTAAATAACGACAGTGAAGTAGCTTATACTGGTATTTACCGTTATGGTAGTAATGCTTTTGTTTGGGATAAAGATACGACTACAGAACTATCTTTTCCAGATATAAGTCAATACATTTGGGCAAGCGATATCAACGACCAAGGTAAAGTAGTTGGGTGGACAGGTTATATCGGCTACAGTAATTATTATGGAACTTATGCTAACGCTACTTTGTGGGAAAATCCCCTAGAAAATCCCAATGGAGGAATTAATTTAGGTAATCTCGGCGGCGTTTATAGTGTAGCAAATGCAATTAATAACTTCGACCAAATTGTCGGAACTTCAGACACTTCTCCTGGTAGTGAATTACAAGCTTTTATCTGGGAAGAAGGGACTATGTTTAACTTGAATAATTTACTGCTGCAAGACTTAGATTTTGATTTATCAAGTGCATATTTAGTTAATAATCAAGGACAAATTGTTGCTAGTAGTAACGTTAACGGAGAAAATCGTTACTATTTGCTGACACCAGAAAAGAATTCTGAGTCAGTACCCGAACCAAATTCGATTTTAAGTTTATTAGCTTTAGGAAGTTTTGGTGTAGCGAGTTCATTACTTAAGCGTAAATAATTGTTAAATTGTCTTACGCAATGGGGCGATCGCGGAAACTGTCACAATTATTCTTCAACTACCTAGTCGCAAAGTTAACCTAGACACATCAGTTTAGGTAATACTAGCTATGGTTACGGAAAAGTTTCGTTATCAGTTGCGTCAGGAAGCGCAATTGTGGCGATCGCAAAATTTAATCGATTCCGAATTATACGAACATTTAGCAAATCGCTATCAATTCGCAGATCTCGACACAGCCGCCAAAAATCGCTTTGTCATGGTCTTAATCGGCTTAGGAAGCGTACTTCTCGGCTTGGCTGTCATTACCTTCGTCGCTGCTAACTGGCAAGTTTGGGATCGAGAAGTTAAAGTTTTGTTACTGATGAGTTTGTTTGTTCTTGTCAATGGGGCAGGTTTCTATCTTTGGCGTAGTCGCCGCGATCGCTGGCAAACTCGTCTCGGACAAGGTTTACTCTTATTAGGATCGCTAATTTTGGGCGCAAACATGGCACTAATGTCCCAAATGTTTCACCAAAGCGGTTCAATTTATCAACTGTATTTAGTCTGGGGTTTAGCAGTCTTCGTAATGGCTGCTAGTTTACAGTTAACTTTATTAGGAATGTTGGCAGTAATTCTCACAGGAATTGGCTATTGGTCAGGAGTTCCAGATTTATTTCGTCCCGGACAAATTACCATCTATGAGTTAGCCTTACAACATTTACCCTTACTAGCAAGTTTACTATTTATTCCCCTAGCTTATTGGTGTCGATCGCGCTGGATTTTCGGATTAGCCGTAGTTTTAATAACTGCTTCCTTAGAAATGAATTTAATCTGGCAAATGAACGAATTTAGCGACCTAACATTGATGCGAGGAATAATTGCCGCGATCGCCACTGCCACACCCGGTGCATTATTGTGGGCTTATCGAGATTCTTTCTGGCTTTTTCATCCCACCGAATCCCCTAAATTCGATTCCATTTCTCGTGGTTTAGCTGTATGCTTTCTCGGCTTCATTTTCTATGTTTTTTCCTTCCACTTTTTCTGGAATAGTAGCCCCACATTCCTCGAAGGCGAAATTAACTGGTTAGACTTACTAACCCTCGTCGATGCTTTCATTTTGACAGGTTTAGCTATTTTTGCTTGGATACGGCTGGGACACGAAAACAATAGTCGTTTTGGCTGGCAAATCGACCTCTCCAGTACCGTTATTGGCGCAATAATTATCATCAGTACCGCGCTAATTTACTACCAAGTAACTAGCGGTGAATTAGGCGCAATTGGCACTTTTAGCTTCAATGTTTTCTTCTTTCTAATTGCCGCAGGTTCAATTCGCGAAGCTTTAAATGAAGCTCAACGTAAAGGATTTTGGTTTGGAATCTTTTTGCTAGTAATACAAATCTTCACCCGAATGTTTGAGTACAATACTGAACTAATTTTCAAAGCAATTGTTCTCTTTCTCTGCGGAATTGGTATTATCGTCGCCGGACTTTGGTTTGAGCGTTATTTACGCAATTTAGACTCTCATACAACAGTTACTAACGAATCATGAATAACACCGAATCACCGAGAAATTCTCACCCCAGTTTGCGCTTTCTCGTTCCCCTGGCTTTCCAAGCTTTACTAATTTTAGCCATCCCTGCAAGAGCAGTTTATACCAGCTTAACTGGAGAAACTGTAGTTTTACAAACTGTTCCCGTAGATCCTTACGATCTCCTACGAGGCTATTATCAAACTTTGCAATATGATATTTCTCGCCAGGAGAATTTAGAGCAACTTCCTGGTTGGAATAAATTACCAACTACAGGTAGTGGAGATTATACTTATCTCGAATCAGGAACTCGCTTTTATGTTATTATGGAAACACCGGAAAACTCAACCGCAACTTTTAACCAACCTCTTCCTTGGAAACCTGTTGCCGTTAGTTTAAATCGTCCCGATAGTTTACCTGAAAATCAAATTGCTCTGGAAGGAGAATCTAATTATGGTAGTATTAATTACGGACTAGAAAAATATTATATGCCCGAAGACCGACGCGAAGAAATTAACGCTGATATTCAACAAGTTAATCTTCAACCGGGCGAAGAAAGACCTTTTGTGGTAGAAATTAAAGTAGATCGTTTTGGGAATGCTGTACCTGTGAGTTTGTGGGTTGAATCTCGTAACTATCGATTCTAAATTTCTTGATTGGTAATTAAATATCTAAGTTATTAAATAGGGGGTTACACCCCTACTTCTTTAGGTAAGAAATAAAAT
>JAWQFW010000140.1:0-14093 GCA_035968095.1 Oscillatoria sp. PMC 1068.18 | reverse complement strand
AAATTAGCTAATTTGGAAAATCAAATAACTACCTTCTGAAATATTTTTGGCAATATTTACTCCAAATTTCACCAATAACTTATTCCAATTCATTTGAGATTTACTACAGAAAATTAGGTAGAGATATTGCAGAAAAATTTTCTAGAAAGTTTGTCTCTGTAGGATTAATTTAGGAAAATGGTATTACTCGTGTTATCTCTCGTAATTTCTCATATTTCTTTGTAAGAAAGACTCAAATAAACACAAAATAAAGCTGATAATTCAGACAAAATTGAAATATTTATCTATAATTGTTATCTAAGGGTGAGGCTGAGGTTAAATAAGTGAAAATTTTGATTGTTGAAGACGAACCAGAAATTGCTAAACTGATCCAACAAACTTTAGAGAGGGAAGGTTTTCATTGCTCTCAATGTCATAATGGACTAACAGCTTTACAATTATTTCAAGAACAAGAACCTGATGTAATTGTCCTTGACTTAATGTTACCAGGTTTAGATGGTTTAGAAGTTTGCGCTCGTATTCGTCAACAACTAGGAAAGAAAGATCCTTTTATTTTAATGTTAACAGCTAAAGGTGAAGAAATCGACCGGGTAATTGGTTTATCTACTGGTGCAGATGACTATTTGGTGAAACCTTTTAGTCCTAAAGAATTAGTTGCTAGAGTTCGAGCCTTGTTGCGGCGGAGTTTACGTCAAATTCAACCGCAAGAATTAGTTTATACTAGCGAACATTTTGAAGTCAATATCGACCAGCGCACAGCAATCAAAAAAAATCTTTCTGGAACAGAAGAGACGCTGAATTTAAGTAATTTAGAGTTTAATTTATTTAGTACCTTTGTCAAACAACCAGGTCGAGTTTGGAACCGTACTCAACTAATTGAGCAATTGTGGGGAGATGATTTTTTTGGGGATGAAAGAGTTGTGGATACTCATATTGGACGGTTGCGTAAAAAAGTGGAACCAGACCCAGCTAATCCCACTTTTATTAAAACAGTAATTGGTGTTGGTTATAAATTTGAAGATTAATTTTTACTATGGTTCGGAGAAAGCAAAAAAATTCTTTACCTTTAGCGTCGCGCTTGTTTTTTTCTCACTTGTTAGTGATGATTGTCGCTGTAGGAAGTTTAGTAGCGATCGCGAAACTTTCTTCACCTCGCTTTTTTGTTTTACAACTACAAAGAATTGAGGGACAAGGACTGAGTTTACGCTATGCTCGTACTTACATTATTGAAGGTTTTCAAACTGCTTGGAATCGAAGTACGTTTTGGGCTGTAATTGTTGGTGCTACTGGGGCTGGAGGTTTGAGTTACTGGGTATCTCAACGCATTACTCAACCGTTACAAAAGATTGAACAAGTAACTAAAAACTTTGCTGAAGGAGACTTGTCAGCCCGTCTCCCACCTTCATCAATTACTGAGTTAAATCAACTTAGTAGTAGCTTCAATCGGATGGCTATTAGTTTAGAAGGAGTTGAAAAACGCCGTCGTGAATTAATTGGTGATTTGACGCACGAGTTGCGTACTCCTTTAACAGTTATTCACGGTTATCTTGAGGAACTTGCTGATAAAAGAATTGAACCAGATAGCGAAGTTTATCAGCGTTTGCTGCGTGAAACAAAACGGTTACAACGACTTGTTAATGACTTGCAAGAGTTATCAAAAGCTGAAGCGGGTTATTTACCGATTAATTTACAAGCAGTCAATTTGTATCCGTTGTTAGTTACGCTAGTAGAAAGATTTAGCGATCAATTGTTAGATGACGGTCCGGAATTACGTTTGGAATGTCCGACACAAATACCACCAGTTTTGGCAGATATCGATCGTACAGAACAAATTTTAGTAAATTTAATTGGAAATGCTATTTCTTATACAGAAAGTGGGGCAATTGTTGTGCAAGTATTTTTAAAAGATAAACGACTTTGGCTTGCAGTTAAAGATTCGGGATCGGGAATTAGTGCTGTAGATTTACCTCACGTATTCGAGCGTTTTTGGCGTTCAGGAAAAGCCCAAGCGCGTAACACAAGAGGGACAGGTATTGGTTTAGCAATTTCTAAACGTTTGGTGGAGTTGCAAGGCGGTAAAATTGAAGTTGAAAGTCGAGTTGGAGTGGGTAGTATTTTCCGTTTTTATCTTCCTTTAGCTTAGGATTTGTGCTTGACTACTTGAACTTGAATCGGAATTAATTTAAGCTGTTGAAATGGAGCGCGATTAAGCTGGTTTTTCCGAATAGCTGAAAAATCGGCGCTGAGGCGATCGCGTTAAGCAATTTTCTGATTAAGTTAGTTATCATTTTGCTAGTGGGGGTAGCTTTTTGTGCTAGTTTGGCGATCGCTAGACCACTTTCCCGCGCAGAAATTAGCAAGAAACTCTTGACATTAAGTCAATATTTTGCTATATATTTCTCTTCGGTAACAGATGAAACTAATCTCAATTTTTGTGTAACTAGAAACAAAAGAAAAGAATTAAACACAAAAACTCTTGCTAAATTTCAAGATATTGATAACTCTTTCTTAGCCACTGACAGAAGATTTATTTTGAGAAATTTAATTACTGAATTTTGTTAATTATTCAGCTAATTAATTAAATAAAATATTCTGATGAAGATCAGAAAAACCTAATCAAAGCAAAAATTGTTTTCCTTGAGCGTAATTATTCCTAAAGCTAGAAAGATTAGTTGATTTTGTCTGATATAATTAGCGATACTATAAAAAAAATAATTTTTCCCACAATTTTGTTCAATGGGTAAACGTATTCGCAAATATCAAACAGGTAATAACTGGATAGAAGAACGACAAGACTTACTTCGTGGTGCTTCCGGCGGCTTTTTATTTGGAATTCCCCTACTTTATACAATGGAAGTTTGGTGGATTGGCTCATTTATTGAACCGCCGTTATTACTAATTATTTTAATCGTTACTTACGCTATTGTTCTGATTTTAAATCGCATCGAAGGCTTTCGGAATAACAAGCGCGATTCGTTGATTGATGCAGCAGCAGAAAGTGTGGAAGCATTAGGAATTGGGATTCTCTGCGCTACTTTTGTTTTAGTATTATTGAATAGAATTAGCTTCCAAACACCTTTAGACGAAAGTTTAGGAAAAATCATTTTCGAGAGTGTACCTTTTTCTCTGGGTGTAGCCTTAGCAAGAGTAATGTTAAGTGGCGATCCGACAGACTCAAATCAGGAAGACGAAATCGATATTAAAATGGGGATTCCCAACAAAACTAAAATCAAAATTAACGAAAGTTTAGCCGATTTGAACGCCACTTTGATTGGTGCAACAATTATCGCTTTTAATATTGCACCAACAGACGAAGTTCCTGCACTAGCGGCTGCTTCATCACCACCGCGATTATTAGTGATTATCGCTTCATCTTTATTAATTTCTTATTGTATTGTTTTTGCTGCGGGTTTTGTTAACCAAGAAAAACGTTACCAACAGCGAGGTTATTTCCAAACACCATTAGGAGAAACAATTTTTTGCTATTTAATTTCCTTGTTGGCTTCAGCGCTGATGTTGTGGTTTTTCCAACGAATTAGTTTAAGCGATCCTGGGTTTCTTTGGTTACGCTATACGCTTATACTGAGTTTACCTGCAAGCATTGGGGGCGCAGCAGGAAGATTAACGATATGAGTGACAAAAATGAAGCTAAAGAGAAATCACAAGGATTGGGAAAAGCCCAGCGCCCTAATGGGCGATCGCCTGCGGAATGGGTAACATTTAGTATTGCCTTATTAATTGTTGCCGCGATCGCCTCTTTAGTAGTATATCGTTGGATAACTGGCGAAGACGAACCACCTACGTTGTCAATAGCGATCGCCGAAAAAGAAATTCGCTCTACACAAGGACAATATTACGTTCCTTTTAGCGTTACTAACGCTGGTGGTAGCACGGCTGAGTCAGTGGAAGTAATCGCTCAATTGCGCGTCGATGGAGAAATCGAGGAAATTGGCAGCCAGGAAATCGAATTTTTATCTAGTGGTGAAGTTCAACAAGGAGCCTTTGTCTTTAGTCGCGACCCGAATCAGGGAGAATTGATCGTGAGAGTGGCTAGCTATAAACTACCTTAGTCAGTTATCAGTTATCAGTCCCTCCCACTGCCAACCTCGACTACCAACCACCCACTACCCACTGGTAACTGGTAACTGCTCACTGTTCACTGCTCACTGAAAACCCCCTCTCTCTAGTCTCTCCTGGAGAATTTGATGATCCAGGGAACCAAACCAGGTAAACTGATTACAAGTTGGTTGGAAGAAGAAACCCAGGCATGGTCAAGACGGATGAACTACCAGCACCCAAAGGGGAAGCGGCGGTGTTCGATTTACAAACTTATTTAGCAGAGCAAAAGCAGCTTGTCGAGGAGGCACTCGAGCGATCGCTGCCTTTAGCTTATCCTGAAAAAATTTACGAAGCGATGCGTTATTCGCTGTTGGCTGGAGGTAAGCGCTTGCGCCCCATTCTCTGCCTCTCTACCTGTAATTTGCTCGGAGGGACGGTAGAAATGGCGATGCCGACGGCTTGCGCCTTGGAAATGATTCACACGATGTCGCTGATTCACGACGATCTCCCGGCGATGGATAATGATGACTATCGGCGAGGTAAGTTAACCAATCACAAGGTTTATGGCGAAGATGTGGCGATTCTCGCGGGTGATGGTTTGTTGGCTTATGCTTTTGAATACGTCGCCACAGAAACTAAAAATGTGCCGCCGCAACAAATTGTTCAAGTGGTTGCTAAATTAGGTCGTGCGGTTAGTGCGGCTGGGTTAGTTGGTGGTCAGGTGGTAGATTTGGAATGTGAAGGAAACTCCGAGGTTTCTCTGGAAACTCTCAATTACATTCATACTCATAAAACTGGTGCTTTGTTAGAAACTTGTGTGGTTTCTGGGGCGATTTTGGCGGGGGCGGGAACGCAGGATTTACAAAAGTTGTCGCAATATGCTCAAAATATCGGGTTAGCTTTTCAGATTGTTGATGATATTTTAGATATCACTGCTACTCAGGAGCAGTTGGGGAAAACCGCAGGTAAGGATTTGGTGGCACAAAAGGCTACTTATCCGAGTTTGTGGGGACTCGAAGAGTCCAGAGTCCAAGCTAAACAGTTGATTGATGCGGCTAATGCTGAGTTAGCTGATTATGGAGAAAAAGCTGAACCGTTGCGGGCGATCGCTAATTTTATTCTGAATCGCGATCGCTAAAGTTGCTCTCGTTTCTGGGTTTGAACTATTTACAATGCAGGATTTTGCCAATATTCTCGACAATCAAGTGCTAGTGGTGTCGATTCTAGCTTGTCTAATTGCTCAATTTTTAAAGCTCGTCATTGAATTAATTAGAGATCGTAAGGTTAGTCTTCGCTATTTGGTTACTACGGGCGGTATGCCTAGCGCTCATTCGGCTTTAGTTGCTTCTCTAGCAACTGGTGTGGGACAAACAATGGGCTGGTCAAGTCCTGATTTTGCGATCGCCTGTCTGTTTGCTGTAATCGTCATGTACGATGCGGCTGGAGTTCGTCAAGCTGCGGGAAAACAAGCTCGCATTCTCAATCAAATTATTGATGAGTTATTCCACGAACACAAGCAGTTTAATGAAGATCGTCTCAAGGAGTTACTCGGACATACTCCTTTTCAGGTAATTGTCGGTTTGGGTTTGGGTATTGGGATTTCCCTTTTCTTCGGAACTGCTGTTTATTAATTGCTGACGGCTGGTGTTAACAGTGTCACCCGGCTACTGTTGACCACCAGAGAACCAAAACCAGTCTCGCTTAAGCTTTGCATCAGTTGGTTGGCTTCTGTCTGGCTTACCGTAGATTTCGCGAGCAAATAGGGACGACCTAAATAAACAACTAACCCAACTTCTTTACCTAATTCCTGTTGAAGCTCCGAAGCGATTTCTGGCTGGTTCAGATAGTCCACTAAGACTGCATAACCCTCTCCTAATGGTTGGGGATTGAAACTCGGTGCATTAGCCGCTCTAGCTGCTGTTTCCTGGGTTACCGGGGGACGGTTGTTCCTCGGAGTTACTCCTACTGGTTGCGTCGGACGAGGGCGAGTAGTTGGTGTGGGACTCGGCTGCGGGGGACGATTATCGATTCTCGGACCCGGTACTGGTTGCCTCGGACGAGTTACTGTCGGTGTCGCTGCGGTTGGGGTCGGACGCGCTACCACTGCGGTTAAACCCACAATGTCGTTCACATACTTCGCCCAACTATCAGCATCATCAAACTGCCGGAAACCGCCGATCCGAGTTACAGTATCTCCCAGGTATTGACAAATTGGCGCACTTATGTTAGGCGGCAAAGTCCGACGAATTTGTTCTTGAGTCTCAGGAGTTTGGGTCAGCACCAACAAAAGATACTCATCCGCCCGAGGGGGTTGGCATTGAGGCAAACCAGCTTGAGCCAAGATCGGCTCGGCGATCGCCGTTATGCCGATCCCGGCGATTAGGGAAAGCCTAGCCCCCGATTGAGCCATCGCCACCGCAGACAGCCAAGATCGTTTTCGCTGTTGCTTAATTGTAGATTCCGTGACGGCATTTTTCTGCATAACTTTATACAATAGACAACTTTTTCTCAAGAAGCTGTTTCTAGAGAAGCGATCGCGTCAGAAATTTGCTCCGAAGGAGCTTGAAATTCACCCACAATCACATATTCTAAGCGTAACTTGAGCCAGTTAATAAATTGGCGATCGCGAGAAATAACCGCCACCGCAGGTTGAGGACACTTTTGTTTAATTTCCGCAAATTCCGGACTCTCTAGAAAAGCTGGTTGTTTCACCAACCAAAAATCAATTTCTTTATTCTTTTGCTGATAATGATTTCTCCGTTCGCGCAGCACTTCCTCAAAAGGTTCTTCTTCGAGCAAAAAGCGCTGACTAGCCAAAATGTAGTAATAAGTTTGTGTTTCTTGATTCATTAGTAAATTGATCGATTAGTAATTGCTAATTTGTAAATTTATCAACACCGCTACCACCCAAAAATTAACTATAACTTACCCTTCATAGCTAATTTTATTTCCCGAACCGCTCGTTCCATACCTACCAACACTGCACGGCTAATAATTGTATGACCGATATTCAGTTCTTCCATACCGGAAATGCAAGCCACAGGATAAACATTTCCATAAGTTAAACCATGTCCAGCATTAACCCGCAAACCTAGAGAAATCGCTTGTTGGCTACCTCTTTCGAGATAACTTAACTCTTGTTGACGAGTTGCTTCATTCTTAGCCTCAGCATATTTTCCCGTATGCAATTCGATAAACTTTGCACCAGTTTTCGCCGCCGCTTCGATTTGCACTTGGTCAGCATCAATAAACCAGCTTACCGGAATTCCTGCACTTTGTAACTTATCTACCACCGCCGAGAAACGACCCAAACCACTAGCCACATCCAGCCCCCCTTCCGTAGTCACCTCTGCTCGTCTTTCCGGAACAATTGTCACATAATCAGGTTGAACATCGAGGGCGATTTCTACCATTTCTTCCGTCGGAGCCATCTCCAAGTTTAAATGAGTTCGTACCGTTTCGCGCAACAAACGCACATCACGATCTTGGATATGTCGCCGATCTTCCCGCAAATGGACAGTAATTCCATCAGCACCCGCTAATTCCGCCAAAACTGCGGCAGCTACGGGATCTGGTTCCACCGTCCGTCGCGCTTGTCGGATCGTCGCTACGTGGTCAATATTAACACCCAGAGTCAGCAAGCCAAAATTCTCCTCACCAGCTTTTTTCGTCTTTAGCAGTATATTTTAATCGAAACCGGAGCAATAATTTATCTTCGAGAAAGCCTCACCTCAGCGATCGCCGCTAAGATTAAGATCTGGTTAACAAGAGATTTTCTTTATGTCTTACGAATTTCTAGCAGAAGATCGCGCGATCGCCACAGGAATTAAAAGAATTGCTGCTGAAGAACTCGAAAGTGCGATCGCTCTTTTGAGCGCTGGCGCTACCGCGCCAATCGCCAAACTCAAAGGTGAAACCAAAGACGACCCCAACGAAGCCGTCCACGATAGCCGCAAATCCCTCAAAAAATTACGCGCCGTTTTGCGTCTACTCAGAACTGAAATTGGCGAAGAACGTTACCAACAAGAAAACGTTTGCTTTCGCGACGCAGGGAGAGAACTTTCTGATGTCAGAGATGCCCAAGTTTTAATTGAAACTTTTGATAAATTAATCGATTATTTTCACAACTATCTCGTTCCTGAAGCTTTCCAAGAAATTCGGCAACATTTAGTCACCAACTACGAAACCGTTAGCACCCAAATCCTCGCCCAAGAAAACACAACCCAAAAAGTAGCGGCAATCTTAACCAAAGCCAAAAATCGCGTTCCCAACTGGGAAATAGAAAACAACAACTGGTCAGCCTTATCCGGCGGTTTAAAAAAGATTTACAAACGCGGATCTTCAGCCCATGAACTGATTAACACAGAACCCAGCATCGAAAACTTTCACGAATGGCGCAAACAAGTAAAATATCTTTGGTATCACCTCCGGATTCTCACCCCCATTTGGTCAAATCTAATCGCCGAATTAAGCAGCGAACTCAAACTATTATCTGACTATTTAGGAGATGACCACGACCTAGCTATTCTTCGCGAATATTTTCTCACAAATTCCTCGCAATTTGGCAATCGACAAGACTTAGATATTTTGCTCAGTTTGCTTAATCGTCGTCGTCCTCAACTCCAACTTCATGCTCAAAATTTAGGCGCGAGAATTTATGCCGAAAAACCTGATGATTTTGTCGAACGCATCGGCAAATATTGGCAAATTTGGCAAGCAGAAATTCAACCACCAGCTAAACTAGAAATCGCAGTTAAGCAAAACATCAAAAATAAATCTAAGTTAACTGCATAACTTGACTTAAGTAACCGTTTCGCGTTGGGATTTTATGCACCAAATTACCTTAAAACTTGCTGAAATTGCTTCAATCTCTCAGGAGCAATTTTACCAACTTTGTCAAGAAAAAACTAATTTCAAACTAGAACTTCAGGTAAGAAGTTACCGGAAAAGCAAAACCAGTAACATCAATTTCCACACTACCCATTTTTACCTTGAAAAATTACACTAATAATGTCATGTTTCGCTTCGCTCAACATCTAGAAAAATTTTTATCTGCACTCAGAATAACAATTTTACAAGCTCATATTGAAGGATAGCAAAACATCTAGAGAGATTCTTCTCTGCACTCAAAATGACAATTTCACGATAGCAAATTGAGCTAATTTTCTCAGCCAAATTCAATCATCTTGAAAATAAACACCCAAATGATTAGCAATTGGACGCTGACGCATCGGAATACGCGTGTGAAAAGGAGCATTTAAAACTTGAGCTTTTTCCCCATTTTCTACGACTAAAGTTGTTGAACCACCACCATCTAAATTTAAGCCCCGATCTGCTCCTAAGTCAACAATTATTTCTGCTAATTCGGTTAAAGTAACGCCATCACTATAAAATGGTTGTCTCCCGTCAATAATAATTAACCATAACTTTTTCCCGGTTTTATCAATAGCAACCGCAGTTCGAGGAACTGGTGTATTTGCAATTGGACTATTATCTGAAATTTTTACTACTTGACTATCTTTAACTAAAATTGTACTTCCCGTAAGTGCTTGTTGCGTATTCTCAGGACATTTAGTTCCTTCAATTGTGGCTTGGTTAGCTTCAGAAACACAAAAAACATACCAGCCAGCGCTAGCTTCAGAATAAATTTTGCCTTCAGAAATTGCTTGTCCATTTACCTTGACAAAATCACCACTTCTGGGATAATAATTCCAAGGATTATGGACAATAAAAGGATGAAAAAAACTGCCGTTAATTGCTAATTGTAAATTATATTCTTCTAAAAATTCTGAAGTGGTGCGGGCTTTAATATCCATTTCTTGGTTATTAGGATCTCCTGGTGTAACAAAAAGCTTGACTCCCGGTGCGTTAAGGTCAATACTAACAATATGTAGCATGATCGGGCGAGGTTGAGAACGAGTTTTGCGCTGATAGTTAATTCCTTCGGCTAATTGCTTTTCTAAGTTGGTTCGGGGTGGACGACGTAATGACAATCCGAGATAAAATAATAGGGGAATGATTATTAAACTAATTCCCGAAATCAGGAGAAATGGTTTGAGGTAAAATTGGAGTTGCTTGAGCATTTTAGTTGCGAATTTTATCTTATAACTAACTTCACCAGTGTTTCGAGAAAACTCGGAAATCTCAAGTGGGAAAAGTTGAGAAGATTGTTAAGAAAATCTCGAAATTTAGATTGAGTATTGACAAAAATCCTAAATTATGCAAAAAATATTTCTCAGGGTTATTTTAGGCAAAATATAGTTTTTTTCTCCGTCCTAATTGAATTAACTGAAGCTGTCATCTATTGAAAGTGGCTATCAGTAGTAAGAAAGGCTTGTCGGGGATGGTTAGTCGCAGGACAAATATTTCGCCTTTACTGGTAATAAATCTTATATGATGAAAGTTGATTTGAGAGAATCAGAAAAGAAATAAAATCGGAACAGAGATCCTATGCAAGATAAACAAGTATTGTTGACAGGTGGTACTGGAGGTTTGGGATTAGAGGTTACTCCAGCTTTATTAGCAAAAGGTGCTAAGTTAACTGTTACTTATATTCACCAAGAGCAAGTGAAACGTTTGCAAAAAAAGCTTAACTCGCAAGAATTTGCCAGTATTCGTTTTGTTGATGTCAATTTATTTGAGGAAAAAGCTGTTGCTCAGTTGATTAATGACATGGAAAGAGTGGATGTTTTGATTCATTTAGTTGGCGGCTTTGCGATGGGAAAAGTGTCAGAATATAGCTATGAAGATTGGCGACAAGATTTTGATTTGAACTTAAATACAACTTTTTTGGTTTGTAAATATAGCTTGCAAAAAATGCTGGAATATGGTTATGGTAGAATTGTGACTGTGGGTTCGAGAGGTGCTGTCCAACCTGGGGCAAATTTAGCAGCTTATTCGGCATCGAAAGCAGGGGTAGCTGCATTAACTCAGGCGATCGCCGCAGAAACCAAAGGTTTAGATATTACGGCTAACTGTGTTTTACCCAGTGTAATCGACACACCAGCGAACCGAGAAACAATGGGAGAGGAAGATGCAGACAAGTGGGTGAAACCAGAGTCTCTCGCGGAAGTTATTTGTTTTCTCGCTTCGGAAGCAGCGCGGGATTTGCGTGGTGCGTTAGTTCCAGTATACGGAGAAGCTTAGTTCAGTGAGCAGTGAGCAGTTATCAGTGAGCAGTTATCAGTGAGCAGTTATCAGTGAGCAGTTATCAGTTTATCTTCCTTGTCTCCCAATCCCCAGTCACCAATTCCCAATCCCCAATCCCCCTAATAAGGAACACCGTAGGGAAAATTGTAAACAACTTGAGACAATTCGTTAAGTAAAATTGCTTCTAAGTGAGTATCTTGGAGAAGTCGAGCTAGCGCGATCGCCTGTTGGTAAAATCTTTGTGCTTCTAATCTGTTACCTTGTGCAGTATAAGTTTGAGCAGATAAGCGCAAAGCACTCAATTGCTGGAAGATATCTTGATTTTTCTCTGCTAAGGTAAACAATTCATTCAATCTTCTCAAAGCGACGCGATCGAGTCCCAAAAAATTATAAGATGCGGCTAAACCTTTAAGAGCGCGGTAACGGTTGCGTACATCCAAACTTTCCTCAGCGAGAATTTCCGCAACGAGATAAGCATCAACAGCGTCAGCAAACTGATGGGTAGCTAAATAAGCATCACCCAAATTATTTAAAGTATTTGCTCTCCCCAGAGGATCTTGTACTTGACGACGAAAAGTTAAAGCAGCTTGATAGCGCTTAATTGCTTGATTATAATCTCCCCGATAAGCAGCCAATACGCCGAGATTACTTAAACTTAATCCGATTCCCTCGTCACTTTCAAGACTACGAGCAATTTCCCAAGCTTCATTAAACAACGTTTCTGCGGCTGCAAAATCTCTAGTATTGAGTAAAAGAGTTCCCAGATTATTCAAAGCAAAAACTTGTTCCTGAAAATTTTGGCGATCGCGCGCAACTGATAATCTTTTTCTGAGGACATCTTCTGCTGATTTTAAACGTCCAAGATCGACATAAACTTGAGCCAAATATTCATAAGTTTGACCAATTGCGTCGAGGTCGCCAATTTCGTGATATAGTTCCAATGCTTCTAAAAAGAAAGGAACAGCCTTTTCGGGATTGCGCTGTCGTGCTTCTTGGGAACCAAGACGAATTTGTAAATCAGCTTCTTCTCTAATTGTTTGCTGACGAAGATTACCAAAAGGAATATTTAACTGTCTGTCTATTTCTTGAGCAGTTACCGGAGCAAAATTAGTGAGACAGATAATTGCTCCTAATACCAAACTGGGTAAAATTCTCTGTTTGTTCATAGTTAATTGGGGATTAGGGATTGGGGATTAGGGATTGGTAATTATAAATTAGCTTAAGAGGCAATTTTTGCAAAAATTGTGTTCTTGTCTCCCTGATCTTCCCCGTTTTCCAAGTCTCTTAATCAAACCGTTACACCTTCACTTTCTCCAACTTTCTCTTCCGATTCTAGGGAAGGATCGGCTTTTGATTCACCCAAATAAATAGCACGAATATCTTCCGGTAAATTTTCCGAAAGTAATTGATAACCTGATTCGAGTTTCACTTCCACTTCAGCCGGAGACATCACTTCCCCCTCAGCTTGGAGATAAGCAGAAATACGAGTTGCGCTCCAGTGAAAAGTTTGCGACATCAACACCATCAAGCGTAGCGTTGGCGGAATCAACTCCAAAGCTTGTTCAAGATAACACCACAACGGCGGCGGTGCTGATTTTAAATTGTAATTAATCGATTCCACAGGCGGTAAATCAGCTTGGTTAATACAAACCGCCGTCATATTAATCAACCAATTTTGGAAAGTATTGGCTTCAGTTTCCGACGCATCATGAAGATTCAAAGCACGCATTTCGTAGAAAATATGTCGCCAAGTGAGCGCAAACAAATAATCGGCTTGAACAGGCGATCGCGCCGAATGAGAAATTAAAGTATAGACAACGGGAGTATAACGACAGAAAATCGCCGTAAAATATCGACCTCGCTCAGGATGATTTTTGAACAAGGAGAGTAATTGGCGATCGCTATGGCGAACTAAAGATTTTACCAGCGAATGATTTGATTCGGGAAATTGAGGTAGTCTTTGCACGGTTTCTCGTTTAAGCGTAACAGCTTATCTGAAGTTATTCTATGCTTAGTTGAGAACTTTTGACCCAGTGATTCGGCGATCGTCGGGTACTCTCACCAGAACAATCTCCTCGTTTCGTCGTTCTCAGCCTGTTTCTAATCTAGTTAACCCTGGAAAGAATAAGTTAGCCTAGAAATAATTAAATTGAGTTAATTTATTTCTGACTGGTTTCTAACTGGGGCGAGATAGTCAACTAACCCCTAACCAGCCAATAGTTCGTAATTTCGTCAATCTATGATCTTCTTAAACAGCATTTTTGATTTCGGATCTCTTAACTTACACCCAGGCGCTTTTCTGCCACCCATAGATACGATTTTCTCCACTCAAGGCATTATGGTAATGCTTCTCGCTGCTTATGCTGGAGCGATGTGGATGTTTCTCAGTAGCGCCCCCAAAGTTCATACGATCATGGTTTCCGATCTTGAGATTGCCAAACAATTTTACGAAGGTTTGCTCAACTTACCTATGGCTGAAGTTCCTCTGCATTATTATTACAACTACGAGCAAACTTTAGGCGCAACTGGGATCGATCCTTTGTATATGTCTGCTAGTCCCACAACTACCGCCGCTACAGGATTTAATGGGAACGAAGGCTTGTGGTATCAACTGAAAAAAAATACTCAAGTTCACGTTATTTCTGGTGCAAGTTACGGTTACAAAAATCGCCAGCGTCACGTTTGTTTCGATCGCGAATGTTTAGAAGATTTGCTTTTACGGGTGCAGTCTCGCCGCTTAAGATACAAAGTACGTCGCGACAAACCCTTGAACTTTCTCGTTAAAGATCTCGAAAATCGAACTATAGAAATGGCTGAAGTGTCTAATTAATGGTGACTGGGTAACTGGGGATTGGGTAACTGGGGATTGGGTAACTGGGGATTGG
>JAWQFW010000139.1:0-14128 GCA_035968095.1 Oscillatoria sp. PMC 1068.18 | reverse complement strand
CTTTTCTACTCATAACTGGTCACTGGTCACTGATAACTGATAACTGATAACTGATAACTGATAACTGAAAACCCCAATCCCCAAAAAATGCACAACCAACAACTAACAAAAATCATCACCCAAACCATCACCAACTCCCCCCAAAAACGAATAACCTTCGCCGAATATATGAACTTGGTACTATACCATCCCCAATTTAGCTACTACTCCGGCGGTACTGTCAAAATAGGCTCAAAAGGAGACTTTTTTACCTCCCCCTCACTCGGTGCCGACTTTGGTGAACTACTCGCCAAACAATTCCTCCAAATGTGGGAATTATTAGCCAAACCCAATCCCTTTATCTTAGTCGAAATCGGCGCAGGTCAAGGACTACTCGCCACAGATATTTTGCAACATCTTAGCTTAAATTATCCCGACTTTCTCAACCAACTCGAATATCTCATCATCGAAGAATCACCCTCTCTCATTACCCAACAGCAACAATTATTACAGCAATGGTTAGCAAAAAATCTGAAAATTTCCTGGAAAACCTGGGCAGAAATCCCCAACAACTCCCTAATTGGCTGCTGTTTCTCCAACGAATTAGTCGATGCTTTCCCCGTTCACCAAATTATCCTCCAACAAGGAAAACTCAAAGAAATTTACGTCACCACTTCCCCAAACACTTCTTCCTCACAAACCCAAGCAAACTTTCTCGAAATCTCCGACCTTCCCTCCACACCAAAACTAGCAGAATACTTTCAACTAATCAACATCGATCTCAATCCCGAAAACTACCCAGAAGGTTATCGCACCGAAATCAACTTAGCCGCTTTAGACTGGATTAAAACAGTCGCCCAAAAATTACAAAGGGGTTATCTTTTAACCATTGATTACGGCTATCCTGCCACCAAATATTACCATCCCCAAAGAGCGCAAGGAACCCTACAATGCTACTATCAACACCGCCGTCACCACAACCCTTTCCTCAACATTGGACAGCAAGATATTACCGCCTTTGTTGATTTTACCGCCTTAGAACGTCAAGGAGAACTATGCGGCTTAGAAAAAATTGGCTTTACCCAACAAGCAATGTTTTTAATGGCATTAGGATTAGGAAATCGCCTCGCTTCTCTAAATAGCGGCAAATTCAATCTCCAACAAATCTTAGCACGGCGCGATGCTCTCCATCAACTGATCGATCCTACCGGATTAGGTAGTTTTGGAATCTTAATTCAAAGTAAAAATTTGCCACAAAAAGCAAAGTCTCTTCAAGGTTTAACTGTACCTCCAATGCTATAACTAATTTAAGTAAATTTTTTGACTCAAATTTAAATTTTCCTTCTGAGGTTAAACTCTTGACTAATAGTTATGAAAAAGCAAAATAGTAATTCCCAAAAAGCAGATATTTTATTAATTGACGATACCCTCGAAAGCTTACAACTTTTAGTTAATCTTTTAAGTGAACAAGGCTACAAAGTTAGACCAACATCAAATACTAAGTTAGCCATCTCCACTGCCCAAAAATACCCTCCCGATTTAATTTTACTTGATATTGTCATGCCAGAAATGAATGGTTATCAAGTTTGCGAACAACTCAAAAAATCTCCAGTTACCCGCGAAATTCCAGTGATTTTTCTTACTGCTATCGACGAAGTTATCGATAAAGTCAAAGCTTTTCATCTTGGTGGGATAGATTATATCACTAAACCTTTTCAAGTTACCGAAGTTTTACTCCGCATCGAAACTCACTTGAAAATGCGAAACTTACAAAAAAAATTGCAAGAAAAAAATGAAAAATTAGCCCAAACATTACAAGAATTAAAAACTACTCAAACTCAATTAGTAGAAACAGCAAAAATGGCAGCCCTAGGTGAATTAGTAGCCGGAGTTGCTCACGAAGTTAATACCCCTATCGGGATTAGCGTTACTGCTGCTTCCACTTTAGCAGACGATACCGCCACAGTTGTTCATAGCTATCAAACTGGTAGTTTGAAAAGAAGCGAGCTAGAATGTTTTTTAGATACTGCTAGCGAAAGTAGCCGGATGATTTTAGCTAATCTCCGTCGTGCAGATAACTTAATTACTAGCTTTAAACAAGTAGCAGTAGATCACTACAGTGATTACCAACGTTGCTTTAAAGTTAAGGAATATTTAGAAGAAATAATTCTTTCTTTAACCGGAAAAATCAAAAAAAAACAGCATCAAATTATTATAATTGGAGATAACAATATTGCGATTAATAGTCATCCCGGAGGACTTTCGCAAATTCTGACTAATTTAATCTTGAATTCTTTGGTGCATGGTTTCGATAGTCGAGAGACTGGAGAGATAACTATTAATTTTCAGTTAGAAGGAGAAGAAATGACTTTAGAATATACTGACAATGGGAAAGGAATCAATCCAGATAACTTAAAAAAAGTTTTCGAGCCATTTTTTACAACAAAACGAAACGAAGGTAATACTGGATTAGGTTTACATATTGTTTATAACTTAGTTAATCAACAATTTAAAGGAACGATTGATTGTGAAAGTAGGGAGGAGTTTGGGACTAAATTTGTGATCAGATTTCCGGTTAGCAGATGTTTGCCAACATCAATTTAGTTATTTGACGCGATCGCCTCAACTCTATCAATAGCATACCACAAGTCTCGCTGAAATATTGGCAACTATAATTTTAGTTAATCATCAAGGAAAAAATTCATGACTGAAAGCGAAGAAAACTTGAATTCATCTAAAGATGAAGCTAACCAAGATTTAGTCTTTGCTGAAGAAGACACCACCGAATCTTCTTCAAGCGAAACTTACTGGAAGTTATTAATTGTTGATGACGACGCTCAAGTTCATAAAGTAACTCAATTAGCTTTAAAAAACTTTGTTTTCGAGAATAAAAAAATCGAGTTTTTTAGCGCTTATTCTCAAGCAGAAGCTCAAGAAATAATTAATAAACACCCAGATATTGCTTTAATTTTACTTGATATAGTCATGGATAAAGACGATTCTGGGTTAGAATTAATTAATTATATTCGTAATTATCTGAAAAACGAAATCTCCCGGATTATCATTCGTACTGGACAACCGGGAAAAGTTCCTGAAAATACAGTTATTCTTAACTACGACGTAGATAGCTATAAAACGAAAACCGAATTAACTAAATCCAAGTTAATTACAACAGTAGTTACTGGTTTAAGAGCTTTCCGAGAAATCGAAAAACTAGACCGAAATAAAGATAACTTAGAAGCAATAATTACCGAACGTACTCAAGAGTTAAAAACTAAAGAAGCTTTATTAGCTGAAGCACAAAAACTAGCAGGCTTAGGTAGTTATGAATATGACTTAACCGAAAAGAAACTAACTGTAAGCTAAGAATTTTTTCAAATTATTGGCTTACAATCAGAACCAAAAAAATTTAGTTTAAAAAAGTATTTACGTCGCATTCATCCAGACGATCGCCAAAAATGGTTACAAGCCTTAAAAAAAGCACTAAAATTAGGTAAAGAGTGTGAACTAGATTTTAGAATTATTCGCGCGGATAATTCACTACGATATGTTTATAGTAAAGGGAAAGTAACTAAAAATACTTTTGGTGAAGTAATCAAAATTTTAGGGACTATACAAGATATTACAACTCGCAAAGAAACTGAAACAGAATTACAAAAAGCGAGAGAAGCAGCAGAATTTGCTAACCGCGCGAAAAGCGATTTTTTAGCTAATATGAGTCACGAACTTCGTACTCCTTTGAATGGAATTCTCGGTTACGCACAAATTTTACGCCGAGAAAATCTTTTTAGCTCGAAACAAAAAGAAGGAATTAATGTTATTTACCAAAGTGGTTCTCATTTACTGAATTTAATTAACGAACTTTTAGATATTGCGAAAATCGAAGCAAAAAAGTTTGAACTCAGTTATACAGATTTTTCTTTAACTTTTTTGTTACAAGAAGTAGTTGAAATCTGTCGTCTTCGTGCTGAACAAAAAGGACTTTTTTTTGATTATCTCCCAGACCCCAAATTACCAATTTGGATTCATACAGATAAAAAAAGATTACAACAGGTATTACTTAATCTTCTAATTAATGCGATTAAATTTACTACGAAAGGAGGAGTTACTTTTACCGTAAAACTAATTGAATCAGAAACAAGTAAAACCGAAAAAAAGAATCAACAAAAAGTTCAATTTAAAGTTGAAGATACTGGTGCAGGAATCACAGTTGAAGAAATAGAAAAAATCTTTTTACCTTTTGAACAATTAGAAGAAAGTATGCACCGAGGTGAGGGGATAGGTTTAGGATTAGCAATCACCCAAGAAATTGTTTCTAAGATGGAAGGAAAAATCCAGGTAGAAAGTGCGCCCGGTGTCGGAAGTGTTTTTTGGTTTAATCTGGATTTACTGATTGTTCCAGCCCAAGTAGAAGTTGTCCCAGAAGTTATTTCCAACAATATTGTTGGCTTCCGTGGGGAAAGTCGAAAAATTTTGGTGATTGACGATATTTGGGAAAATCGTTCGGTGGTTATGAGGATGTTAGAACCCCTTGGTTTTGAAATTTTGTCAGCCGAAAATGGAGTGAAAGGTTTAGAAAAAGCGGCGTTGTTTAAACCAGATTTAATTATTACTAATTTAATGATGCCAGTCATGAATGGTTTTGAGATGACGAAGGAGTTGCGAAAGTTACCAGAATATCAAGAAATAGTTGTGATTGCTACGAGTGCGAGTGTTTATGAAGAAGATCGACAAAAAAGTCGGGAATCAGGTTGTAATGATTTTCTGGCTAAACCGATTCAAACAGAGGAGTTGTTATTAAAATTACAGAAGTTTTTGCAGTTAGAGTGGATTGTTGAACCTAATTTAGATAAATTAGGGAGAGCAAATGAAGAAAGTCAAACTATAGTTGCACCGCCGCCAGCAGAACTTGTGAGTTTATATCAAGCTGCGGAAATAGGTGATCTTGCAAGGGTGGAGGCAGAAGCTATTCGTATTCAACAGTTAGATGTCGGATATGTAGCTTTTGCAAATAGATTGTTGGTGTTAGCGCAAGATTTTGCTGAGGAGGAAATTTTTGAGTTTGTTGTCCAGTTTGTGAATGAAGAATCAAATTTATAATTTGAGGAATATAACGGTTAAAGATTAGTGATTAAGTCAAAAATTATGCAAGCTAGGCGACAAAAAATAATTATGATTGTGGACGATCGCCCGAATAACCTGAAGTTGTTGTATAACTTCTTGCAGGAGGAAGGTTTTCAGGTGTTGGTGGCGAAGTCGGGTGAGAGTGCGCTGCGAAAGTTAACGAAGGTTTCCCCGGATTTAATTTTATTGGATGTGATGATGCCTGGGCTGGATGGGTTTGAAACTTGTCGTCGTTTGAAAGTTATGGATGGGAGTCGAGATATTCCGACAATTTTTATGACGGCACTGACAGATAAAGTGGATAAGATTAAAGGATTTGAGGTTGGGGCGGTAGATTATATAACTAAACCGTTTTGGCAGGAAGAAGTGGTGGCGCGGATTAATCTTCATTTACAATTGCGGACGGTAAATCAAGAGTTAGCAGCGAAAAATCAACAGTTAGAGGCAGAAATACGCTGTCGTGAAGCAGTAGAGGCGGCGTTAACAGAAAGTGAGGCTAAGTTTCGTCAAATAGCGAGTAGCATTCGTGATTGTTTTTGGATGCTGAATCGAGAACTAGATCAAGTTCTTTATGTGAGTCCGGCTTTTGAGCAAATTTGGGGGAGAAGTTGTCAAAGTGTTGACGATCGCTGTGAGGTTTGGTGGGAATCTCTGCATCCAGAAGATAAAACTAAGGTGGAAAGTTCTTTGCAGATTCTCAAGCAAGGAAAGAATGTCGAACAGGAATATCGGATTCTGCGCCCGGATGGAGAGGTGGTTTGGGTGTTGGATAGGTGTTTTCCGGTGTTGAACTCGTCGGGAGAAATTGACCGTTATGTGGGGATTTCTAGCGATCTTACTGCCCGCAAACGTACCGAACAAGAGTTGCAATATCGCTTGTTGTTGGAAACAGTTTTAGCAGAGGTGTCGAAAGAGTTAGCGACAACTGAAACAGTGAACTGCGAGCAAATTTTGGGAATGTTGGCGATCGCTGTGGGTGCAAATATTGCTTATCTAACTTGTTTTCAGCCCGGTGGCAAAATTACTGAGGGAATTTGTGAATGGCGTTGTGATGGAAGATCTTCTGTGCTTGAGAATTGGGGTAATGTGGATTTGGCTCGATTTCCTTGGTTAAATCAGCAGTTGCAGAAGAAACAAAGTTTGGTAATTTCTGATGTGGAAAAAATGCCGGATGTGGCGCTGGAAGAAAAAAGATTTTTGCAACAACTCGATATTTGTTCGCTGCTGGTTGTCCCAATTGTCGGTCAATCGGGAGAAATTTGGGGCATAATTGGTTTTAATAATACGCACAATAACCGCAAAAATTGGGCTTATGAAGATGTACAACTGTTGGAAGTAGCTGGAGAAATGATTTATAGCTGGTGCGATCGCGCTTCGACTTGGGAAAAACTTCAGGCTAGCGAAGCTTTATATGCTGGGATTTTTAATCATTCTACGGAAGCGATTTTTCTTTTGGATGTACTTAGTGAGAATGAGTTTGCTTATGCTCAAGTTAATCCTGCTCAAGAACAAGTTTTCGGTAAATCTGCATGGGAGTTAGTAGGTAAAAAATTAGCTGAAGTGCTACCTATTACTGAAGCAGCTAAATTGCGGAAACACTGTCAGGAAGTAATTCTCAGTAAAGTTCCTCTTCACTACGAAGAAAGTCTGGTACTGGCAACTGGAATTTCGATTTGGTTAACTTCTTTAGTCCCGATAACTGACTCCAGTGGTCGGATTATACAGTTACAAGGTAGTTCGAGAGATATTACTAGCGAATCATCTCAGCGTCAAGAATTAACTCGCTCGAATAGTGAACTCGAACAATATGCTTATGTGGTTTCTCATGATTTACAAGCGCCTTTAGGAACTATTGCTAGCTACGCTTTATTGTTGCAAAAACGCTATCAAAATCAACTTGATGCTAAGGGCGATAAGTTTATTAATTATATTGTCGGTGGTACGGAGCGAATGCAACAATTAATTGATGATTTGTTAGAGTATTCGCGAGTAGGTAGAAATCAACAACCGTTTAGTCTTACTGATTGTAACCAAGTGCTGCGGGAAGTTAAGTCTAATATGCAAGCGGCGATCGCGCTTAATCAAGCTAAGATCGATTCGGAACAATTACCTATAGTAATCGCAGATTATCACAGTTTAGTCCAGTTATTCCAAAATTTAATTAGTAACGCCATTAAGTATCGCCGCGAGGAGCCACCAGCGATCGCGATCGCTGCTTCTTTTCAAGTCAACCACTGGCTGTTTACTATGAATGATAATGGGATCGGGATTCCAGCTAAGGATCGAGAACGTATTTTTCAAATTTTTCAACGCTTACATACTTCTAGCGAATACCCCGGTACGGGAATTGGTTTAGCTCTTTGTCAAAAAATTGTCCAGCTTCACGGTGGGAGGATTTGGGTCGAATCTCAACCCGGTAAAGGTACAACTTTTTCTTTTACTTTACCAGTTAAGTAAAAAAACTCGAAGATTTCTGGCTATTTTTTCTTCAGCTATAAATTCGTTGTATCCTAATAAATAAATGATAGCCTAAAAAGAATCGACTTTAATTCAAATCAATTAAAAATTGCTAAATTATCCAATTTGCTTGTGCTTACCTCTAACAAATTCCTAAAAATCCTCATTGTCGAAGACGAAGCTGCCGATGCCGATTTGCTCGGAGAACTTTTAGGCGATGTCGATAATTCTACTTTTATCCTAAAATCCGTAGACCGTCTGGATCGGGCAATTGAATCTTTACAAGTTGAACAGTTTGAAGCAATTTTCTTAGATTTATCTCTTCCTGATAGTCAAGGATTAGCGACTTTGATTAAAATTAAAGAACAGGCAAAAACTATTCCGATCGTAGTTTTAACTGCTCTCAACGACCAAAATGCTGCTATTGAAGCGGTGCGTGCAGGAGCGCAAGATTATTTAGTTAAAGGTAAGTTTAGTGAGGATTTATTAATTCGTTCGTTACGTTATGCAATCGAACGTCAGCGAACTGAAGAAGCTAGTCGCCAACAAGCTCAAAGAGAGCGTCTTTTAGGAAAAATAGTCGATCGAATTCGTCAATCTTTACAGTTAGAAGAAATTCTCCAAACTACGGTTACGGAAGTACAACAATTATTACAAACCGACCGAGTTTTGATTTATCGCTGTCACGATGCGAACGCCGAACTTGCGGCTTGCTCGTCGGAATCAGGTGAGATATTGGTTGAAACTTTCGCTCCAAATGCTTGCTGTGAGAAGAGAAAAACAGTTTTAAGTAATTTAATGTTGCCTTGGGTTGGTTGGCAAGATAGCGAAGGTATTCAAGCTTCGGGGTATCTTAATAGTCAAGTGAATGCGGTAGCTTTCCAAACGCTTAATTGTCACGAAGTTAAAGCTGTTTTAACTGTCCCAATTTGGCAAACAGAGGCATGGAAAAAGCAGGTAAAGAAAGAAGGCGATAACTGCACCGAACAAGAAGTTGTTGTTCGAGAAAATAAACCTCAACTTTGGGGGATTTTGACAGCACACCATTGTCGTAGTAGCAGAAAATGGCAAGAGTGGGAAGTTAATTTTTTAAGACAACTTGCGGCTCAGGTGGCGATCGCAATTCAACAATCGGAACTTTGTCAGCAGCTAAAGTTGGCTAATGAAAAATTACATCAACTTGCGACTACGGATGCTTTGACTGGTGTTGCTAATCGCCGGAAATTTGAGCAAGTTATGCAACAAAGCTGGCGAAAAGCTCTCAAAAAAGAAAAACTTTTAGCGGTGATTATCTGCGATATTGACTTTTTCAAAAATTACAATGATTATTATGGTCATCTCGCGGGCGATGCTTGCTTACAACAAGTGTGCGACGCGATCGCTAATGCTTGCAAAGATACTGTCTCTTTACTTGCACGTTACGGTGGAGAAGAGTTTGTCGCTCTACTGCTGGGTTACGATCTCGAAATGGCGATCGCGATCGCTGAACAAATGCGTCAGCAAGTAGAGTCGCTCAAACTACCTAATTTTCAATCAAACCTTCACCAATATGTCACCATTAGTTGTGGTGTTGCCGCTACGATTCCTTCTCTAAATCAGTCTGCCTCTGCCTTGATTAAAGCCGCAGATGTTGCTCTTTATCAAGCCAAAGCTCTCGGTAAAAATTGTATTTACTCTACTTTCTATCCTCTTGAAATTAACTACAACTCACCTCACTCTATTTAAGCAGCTAATTATTAATACCATAACTCTCTCGTTTTGTCAACAAAAAACACAATTTGTGCTTAAGTAATCTTGGCTTTATGCAACTGTTCAAATTGCCTTTGCTACTAATGATGAAGGTATTCCGCCTCGCCTCAGTTTTAGCGAAAAGTTGCTTAAGAAGAAACCGATTTTTTCCGCAATGCTGCTAATAACTGTGGTCTGACAGCTTTTGCCCATTCTTCAAAATTATAACTTTTCTGTTCCTTATTTTTCTGAAAATTATTCAGTTGATTTTGGGGGTTTTGGGATAAATTTCTGGCTTCCATTCCTAATATCTAAATCTAGCTACATCTATCTTTATTTTCTAGTAAGTGATTTGATTTGCCTATGTCTTGAGGCATAATCTTGAGTCTCTCAATGCGTTTACCAAATCAATTTAATGCAAAAACTGCATTAAACAGCTTATTCATGTACTTGATTTTTTAGTCAACATGAGTTATCTTAGTTAGTAAGCCTTTCAGCATCGCCAAACCCAAGGAGGCATTGCCATGAAATTAAACAAAGTTGATTTAGCAAAAATTGTTGCGGTGGGATACGAACAAGACAAACTGGGATTGTTAATCGATCGCGGCGAAGATATAGAATATCTCGAAATTCCCGCTCCCAATGCCGCTTATCAAGGATTACAACAAGTTAACGATCTAGCGGCAAGTAGAAATTTGAGCAGAAAACCAGTTAAATCATCAATGGCAGCCGCGATCGCCTACAGCGAAGTAGACAAAAAATTGCAAGTAGAATTCTTAAGCGGCTCAGTTTATCAATACGATAACGTCGAAGCCGAAATCTGGCAAGAACTACGCAACTCCGACTCCACCGGAAAATATTACAACAGCAAAATTAAAGGAAACTATTCTTGTCAGCGTATCGAGTCAGAAACGATCACTGAAACTGTTACTTATAAGCTTACAAAAGCCATCCCCTTGTCATAGTTTGCTACGGCGAGATTCCTCGGTAAAAATAATTCATCCTCAACATCTCGCCCTAACTATATTCTTGCAAAATATAAACTAGCGTCGCGTTAAACTCTGCATCTTCTCCCGAAGAGTTTCTTTCTTGAAAAGCATCAATTAATTTTTGGATCTCTGCCTTTGTCAGCAACTCAATTCCTTGATTCAATCATGCTGCAAAACTTCATATTGTTCGCGATTAATTCTTCCGGCTTCGTACAAAGTCTCAGTAATTTCGGAAATATTTAGCACAGAATGTCCCTGATAACCACTAGCTTGTAATCTATCTTTAACACCGCCTTCATGGTCGATAAAAACGACAATATCTTCGACAATTAAACCACCAGATTTAATCTTTTCTGCACCTTCGATCGCGCTTTTGCCACTAATCAGAATATCATCAACAACAACAACTTTTTCCCCTGGATTAAAATGACCTTCAATTACGCGACGAGTTCCATGTGCTTTCACTTCTTTGCGGGGGAAAATCATCGGGTGTTGGAGACGTAGAGATAATCCGGTTGCTGTTGGTAATGCCCCATAAGGTATACCAGCAATCCGATCGAATGTCAAGCTTTTGAGAATGTTTGCATAAGCATTCAGAACTTGGTTAAAAATTTGCGGATTAGAGATAATTTTTCGTAAGTCAATATAGTAAGAAAATGTTGCCCCGGAAGCTTGGACATATTCACCAAAAAGGATACAACCGAGGTCATATAACTGTAAAATTAAATCTTGATAAGGATGTTCATTTAAGAAACAAACATTCGGCATCCAAAGGTCACAACTAGAAGCTTCTTTGATAAATTTATTTCTAATTTGATTAACTTTTTCGTTGAGAGATTTAATTTCTGGGATGGGATCTTCACTACTTAAAATATCTTGAGGTACGGGAAGAAGTAAACCATCACCGCTACTATTCAAACCTGCTGTTAAAAATTGATTTAAATCACTATTTCCAGCCCAGATACTTCTAGCGAGAATAAATCTTTCTGGCGCGATCGCCCGAACTTTGCCTAAAATACTAGCAGTAGTCGTCCCTACCTCCAAGCATACCTGTTCCGGAGTTCCCCAGTTTTTCGCTTCTTGGACTACTTGCAAGTATAAAGGAGAATCTTCCGCAGGATAAGCTTGAATTGGCACTGCGGCGGGATTAGATGTGCGACACTGGACAAAGATCGCCTTATCAGAAGCAAGTAAAAAAGGTGCAACTAAATCTTGTCCAGCATAAGGGTTAATCGTCACCGCGTCTACTTGCCAAACCTCGAACGCAGTTTCCGCGAAAATCGTGCTAGTGTTGAGATCGCCGTGTTTCGCATCGAGAATCACCGGAATTTCGTCAGGAATAGCTGCTAAGATCCTTTCTAACAAATTTAGTCCCGCAGCACCAAGACACTGATAGAAACCCAAACTAAGTTTATAAGCACAAACCAGATTAGCAGTTTGCGTAATCAGCGATCGCAGCCAAGCTTCTGAACTTTCAATTAAATTATCCCCCTTTTGGTAGCTTCCAGGCAACATTTCCGGATTCGGATCGAGTCCCACTACCAGTAAACTATGATTAAGCGCGATCGCGTTATTTAATTTCTCAATAAAATTCATCTCACTCATCACCCAAAATTACGATGAATACAACCGACTATTTTCAAAGATTATCTCAGTATAATCGCTGGATGAACGACCAACTTTATACAATTTGTGAAACTATTCCCGACTCACTGCGAAAAGAAGATCGCGGCGCATTTTTCCATTCTCTACACGGGACACTCAATCATATTTTACTCGCAGATCGACTCTGGTTAGCTCGCTTTCAGCAGCGATCGTTCCCCATTAACTCTCTTGACCAAGAATTATACGCTGATTTTGCCCAACTACACCAAGAACGTCAACAAACCGACATAGAAATCCAAACTTGGGTTGACTCACTAACCGACGAAAAACTAGCCGCACCTTTTCAATTTAACAGCTTATCTCGCCAAAGAGAATGTATCTTTCCTTTATGGCACGTAACCACCCATTTTTTCAACCACCAAACCCATCATCGCGGTCAACTGACAACATTATTAAGTCAACTCGGTTATGATTTTGGCACAACCGATTTACTCTGGCTACCAAACACAGAAATCTAAGCAAAACTTTCACCTTTTAGCACAAATTTTTCGCTAAATTTACCTCTCAAGGAGATTACTTAACCCAGCTTAGTCAACTATAATTTAACTGTAATTATTAAAAACTAATTCATGAACAACAAACGCATTTTAATCTGGTATCGCAACGACTTACGCATCCACGATCACGAACCATTATCTGACGCACTTCAACAAAAAGCCCAAATCATTCCCTTTTATTGTTTTGACTCCAGAGACTACGAAAAAACCAGCTACGGTTTCCCCAAAACAGGATCATTTCGCGCCCAATTTATCATCGAAAGTATCACCGATTTACGCAACTCTCTCCAACAGTTAGGCAGCGATTTAATTATTCGTCAAGGCTTACCAGAAATTGTTATTCCTGAAATAGTTAAACAACTAAATATCGATCTTGTTTACTATCACGAAGAAGTAACCTCCGAAGAATTAGCAGTAGAAAAAAATGTTGCGACAGCATTAGATAAACTTGGAGTTGATTTAGTAGCTTTTTGGGGAGCAACTTTACATCACATCGACGACTTACCGTTTGAAATTAGCAACACACCAGAACTATATACTCAATTTCGCAAACAGGTAGAAAAATCCTCAACTGTAAATCCTTCCTTTCCGACACCAAAAACTTTACCGAAACTACCAGAAATTGAACCCGGAACCATGCCGAAAATTGCAGAATTAGGACTCGAACCACCCATAAATGACGAAAAAGCCGTTTTACATTTTCAAGGCGGCGAAAGCGCAGGCAAAGCCAGATTAGAACAATATTTTTGGGAACAAAATTTACTCAAAGATTACAAACAAACCCGCAACGGAATGTTAGGTGCAGATTACTCTTCCAAATTTTCTCCCTGGTTAGCTAAAGGATGTTTATCACCTCGCTATATTTACGAACAAGTGCAGAAATACGAACAAGAAAGAGTAGAAAACGATTCTACCTATTGGCTCATTTTTGAGTTACTTTGGCGCGATTATTTCCGCTTTATTTGCAGCAAACATGGAGACAAAATTTTTCGTCAGGGAGGAATTAAAGGATTAGATATTGACTGGAAAGAAGACTGGGAAAGATTCGCCCTTTGGCAACAAGGAAAGACAGGTTTCCCCTTAGTTGATGCGAATATGCGCGAAATTTCTGCAACTGGATTTATGTCGAATCGTGGTAGACAAAATGTGGCTAGTTTCTTGACGAAAAACTTAGGAATTAACTGGCAAATGGGTGCAGAATGGTTCGAGTCGCTGCTAATAGATTACGATGTTTGTAGTAATTGGGGTAACTGGAATTACGTTGCTGGTGTGGGAAATGATGCCCGTGGCTTTCGTTTTTTTAATGTTATCAAACAATCAAAAGATTACGATCCAGAGGGCAAATATCTGCGCCATTGGCTACCAGAACTTACTTCTTTATCTAGCAAAAAAGTACACGAACCGTGGCAATTGTCAAGAGAAGAACAAAAGGAATTAGGAGTAACAATTGGTGTGAATTATCCTCAGCCTGTGGTTGATTTATTTAAGTCCGCAAAAGCTAATGAAAAAATTTACAATGCGGCTTTAGATAAAGTGCGGTAATCAGTTTTTCAATTGAAAGTAAATCTCTAGCAATTATTTTTGATACCTAAGTTCTAGAAAAATCTAGATTTAGAAAAGTATTGCTAGATTAATTAAGTTAGGGTGAATCAAGAAATTTATTGCTAAAATTTATTTAAGATTTTGTAC
>JAWQFW010000138.1:0-14194 GCA_035968095.1 Oscillatoria sp. PMC 1068.18 | reverse complement strand
AATGTTGGTAAAACTATAGCTGGTAATTCCCAAAACTGACCACACCTCGAATTCCGACCACACTTCCAATCCCCAATCTTAAGTACACACTTATGTGCTTTTGTCAAGAAGAAAAATATTGAGATTCGTCTTATCAGTTGATCCCAAATAGATGTAGCATGATCCAAAGTGCAAATAATAAAACTTAGATAACAAAACGCGATTATGCTGGTTTCTGTAAGCGAGCGGAACTTTTCTCAAGAGGTTTTAGAATCGAATCAGCCAGTGCTGGTTCACTTTTGGACACCTTGGTGCGGTTTATGTAAAAGAATTAATCCTTTATTAGATCAGTTTCAGTTGGAATGGGATGGACAAGTTAAAGTAGTCGGGATCAATCCTGACGAAAATTTTAAACTAGCGTCTCAATATCGTCTTACCAGTTTACCGACATTGCTAATGTTCGATCGCGGGACAGTAGTCGAGCGTATTGAAGGCTTTCAAGGACGAGAAGAACTCAAACGGAATTTAGAGAAACTCATGGTTAGTTTACTACCAAGTTCTGCATAAAAAAGAAAGAGTCAAACTAAATTAGTGCAAAAGAAAATCTAGAAAAACGCGATCCACACTTTGTACCTCCGTACAGCGATCGCCAATCAACTCAGTTAAAAAAATTTTACAACCATAGCCAAAAACCCACTAGCCAAAACCGCCAGTGGGTTTTTGAGCTTTTTTGGCTCAAACTTAATTTTTGGGAAACTCAAAAACTTCACCAAGACAACGATCTCAGCAAAAATAGGTACAAACACTTCCCGATTTCACCGTATGTGTCACAATTGTTAACGGTACTAGCCAAAAAGTGAAGAAATATAAAGTAGGCATTTAAATGGAACCGCTGTATCAGTACGCATGGCTAATTCCCGTCCTACCCCTAGCATCAGCAATGCTAGTTGGTTTAGGACTAATTTCCTTAAACAAAGCAACCAACAGTTTGCGTAAATTGAACGCCGCATTCATTATTTCTGTCTTAGGAATCGCAATGGGGCTTTCTTTAGCGCTGCTGTGGAGTCAAATTCACGGACACGAAGTTTATACACGCACCCTAGAATGGGCAGCAGCAGGAGATTTCCACCTCAAGATGGGCTATACCATTGACCATCTTAGTTCCCTAATGCTGGTCATTGTCACCACCGTAGCCTTTCTGGTAATGATTTATACCGATGGCTACATGGCGCACGATCCAGGCTACGTGCGTTTCTACGCCTACCTCAGCTTATTTAGCTCATCAATGCTGGGGTTAGTCGTAAGTTCCAACCTAGTACAAATTTACATCTTTTGGGAACTGGTAGGAATGTGTTCCTACCTGCTCATCGGATTCTGGTACGATCGCCCAGCCGCAGCCGATGCTTGCCAAAAAGCCTTCGTCACCAACCGCGTCGGCGACTTTGGCTTACTGCTAGGAATGTTAGGTTTATACTGGGCAACCAACAGCTTTGAATTCGATGTCATCGGCACTCGCCTCGAAGAATTAGTCAACTCTGGCTTATTGAGTGCGGGTTTAGCTTGTTTATTCGCAATTCTCGTCTTCATGGGACCAGTAGCCAAATCTGCTCAATTTCCCTTGCAAGTTTGGCTTCCCGACGCAATGGAAGGTCCCACACCAATTTCTGCCTTAATCCATGCCGCAACAATGGTTGCCGCCGGAGTATTTTTAATCGCCCGGATGTATCCGGTATTTGAAAATATTCCCCTAGTAATGACCACGATCGCCTGGACAGGTGCTTTTACTGCCTTTCTCGGAGCCAGCATCGCCATCACCCAAAACGACATTAAAAAAGGTTTAGCATATTCCACCATTTCCCAACTTGGCTATATGGTAATGGCAATGGGAGTCGGGGCATACACCGCCGGACTTTTCCACCTCATGACTCACGCTTATTTTAAAGCGATGCTGTTCCTCGGTTCAGGTTCAGTAATTCACGGGATGGAAGCAGTAGTCGGTCACGACCCAGATTTAGCCCAGGATATGCGCTTAATGGGAGGGTTAAAGAAATTTATGCCCATTACCTCCTTAACATTTTTAGTCGGAACCTTGGCAATTTCAGGAATTCCTCCCTTTGCAGGTTTTTGGTCAAAAGATGAAATCTTAGGTAGTACATTTACAGTGAGTCCGGTATTGTGGTTTATTGGCTGGCTCACTGCCGGAATCACGGCTTTTTATATGTTCCGGATGTATTTCATGACCTTTACAGGTGATTTTCGAGGTAATGACAAATCGATTCGCGCCCAGCTAAAAGCAGCCGCAGCAGAAGCAACTCAGACAACTTCTCTCCAACCTGCCTTTGGACCAGGTGCAATGGACCCCCAAGAACTCGAAGCAGATGCTCACGAGGGAGATCATGGAGATCATGGACATCACGGACATCACAGCGACAAACCCCACGAATCGCCTTTGACGATGACTTTACCCTTAGTCATCTTGGCAGTACCTTCCTTGGCGATTGGTTTATTAGGTAAACCGTGGGAGAACTTGTTTGAAGAATTTATTTATCCTCCAGGAGAAACCGCTTCCGAAGCTTTAGCCGCCGCAACCAGTCATTTTGAGTGGACAGAGTTCGGCATTATGGCAGGTGCATCGGTGGGTATTTCCTTAATTGGGATTACCTTAGCCTCGCTAATGTATTGGCAACATAAAATCGATCCTGGCGCGATCGCCAAAAAAATTACCCCACTTTACCAGTTGTCTCTCAATAAGTGGTACTTTGACAACATTTATAACTCGGTATTTGTCATTGGTTCTCGTCGTTTAGCGCGACAAATCCTCGAAATTGATTACCGTGTTGTCGATGGTGCAGTTAATTTAACTGGTTTAGCTGCCTTAATTAGCGGCGAAGGCTTGAAATATCTCGAAACTGGACGCGCCCAATTTTATGCCTTAATTATTTTTGGTGCAGTCTTAGGCTTGGTAATCTTATTTAGTGCAATTTAGGACTGGATTGGGTACTGGATACTGGTTACTGGGTACTTGTGAGGGAAGAAACGGGGGAGATGGAAGAAACGGGGGAGATGGAGGACACGGGGGAGATGGAGGACACGGGGCATATGGGAGCGTAAATGTTGGTAAGACTATAGCTAGTTATTCCCAATACTTCCAATTCCCCCAATCCCCAATCCCCAACAGTGCGCGTTCCCTAGCGCCCGCAGGTGGCGCGGGGTCGCACTGCAATCCCCAATCCCTAATCCCCAATCCCCAATCCCTAATCCCCAATCCTTAATGACGAATCGCGGAGAAAAATGACAGAATTTCCCTGGCTAACGACAATTATTCTTTTTCCCATCGTGGCTTCCTTGGCGATTCCGTTTTTTCCGATTGAGAAAGGTGAAGCGGAGCAACCAAAAACTGCGGTAAGAGTAAGATGGTATGCCCTGATTGTGGGGCTGATTGATTTTGTTTTGATTGTTTATGCTTTCTACACGAATTACGACTTAAATAATCCGGATTTACAACTGGTAGAAAGTTATACTTGGATTCCTCAAATCGATTTGAATTGGTCTGTAGGGGCTGACGGCTTATCAATGCCGTTGATTATCCTTACAGGTTTTATTACCACTCTGGCAGTTATGGCAGCTTGGCCCGTAACGCTGAAACCAAGGTTGTTTTACTTCCTGCTTTTAGTGATGTATGGCGCTCAAATTGCTGTTTTCGCTGTTCAGGATCTGTTGTTATTTTTCCTGGTTTGGGAGTTAGAGTTAATTCCGGTTTATCTCTTGCTTTCAATTTGGGGTGGGAAAAGACGACTTTATGCAGCGACGAAGTTTATTTTGTATACCGCAGGTGGTTCGCTGTTTATTTTAGTGGCAGCCTTAATGATGGCATTTTACGGAGATGTAGTTACCTTCGATATGCGATCGCTCGCCCTGAAAGATTATACGCTTAACTTCCAACTGTGGCTATATGCGGCTTTCCTGATTGCTTATGCGGTGAAATTGCCCATTTTTCCTTTACATACTTGGCTACCTGATGCCCACGGTGAAGCCACTGCCCCATCACATATGTTACTGGCAGGTATTCTCCTGAAAATGGGCGGCTATGCCTTGTTACGGATGAATGCGGGAATGTTACCCGATGCTCATGCTTATTTTGCCCCAGTCTTAGTGATTTTGGGGGTAGTCAATATTGTCTACGCTGCCCTGACTTCTTTTGCCCAGCGTAATTTGAAACGGAAAATTGCTTATTCTTCGATTTCTCACATGGGCTTTGTCTTAATCGGTATTGCTTCGTTTACCGATTTAGGGATTAGTGGTGCAATGTTGCAAATGGTATCACACGGTTTAATCGGGGCGAGTTTATTCTTCCTCGTCGGCGCAACTTACGATCGCACTCACACGCTGATGTTAGATGAAATGGGCGGTGTGGGACAAAAAATGAAGAAGATTTTCGCGATGTGGACTACTTGTTCTCTCGCTTCTTTGGCTTTACCAGGAATGAGCGGTTTTGTCGCAGAATTAATGGTTTTTGTCGGCTTTGCGACTAGCGATGCTTACAATGCAACATTTAAGGTGATTGTTGTCTTCCTGGCAGCAGTTGGTGTGATTCTCACTCCCATTTATTTGTTATCCAATCTGCGAGAAATTTTCTACGGTAAGGAAAACCAAGATTTAGTTTCTCACGAAGTTCTCGTTGATGCTGAACCCAGAGAAGTCTTTATCATCGCTTGTTTGTTAGTCCCCATTATTGGTATCGGCTTGTATCCCAAAATACTTACTCAAATCTACGATGCAACGACAATACAGCTAACTGCTAGACTGAGAAGTTCTGTACCTTCCCTAAGTCAAGAACTTCCAGTCGCGCAACAGACAATGCCCCAGGTAGCTTTGAAAGCGCCAGAAATCGGGCAAAGTCCAGCGAGGTAAAGAGTAGATTAGCTAGCTAAAACTAAATTCTCTATTTAGTTCTTCCTTGAAGGGCAGCGCATTCTCACGCTGTCCTTTGATTTTAGCTGCATTGCGCGAGAACCCCTAGAGCCATAATTTCGAGAGGCTTAATGTATGTAAAACAAGGCAGATAAATCCTGAAAATAAATTCCCGCAATAGCCACTTATGAATCGCGTCAAACAATTTTCTGAAGAACGTTATCATTTTCTCTAAAATAAGATAATCTCAAAGAGATCGCTCAAGTTCCAAGGTCGATGATTAACGAAAATTACGAATCTAGAATCTATTCTACAGAAGCACTAATTAGGGAAATGTGGCAATGGCTTGATATCTTTCAGAGAGTTATTAATTATACTCTTGCGAAAGAAAAAGCCGGGATAACATCTCGAAAATGTCTGTTTAATTCTGATTCGTTGATTGGAGAGCAAATTTTAGCTGTTAATTGCCTTGCTCCAAGCTATTACCAACACCAGAAAAATTTAAGACGATCTCAAAAAATAGTTTCTGAAGTTTACGAAGGAGAATTGCAACGATTATAGGAATTTGTCGGTCAGTTTAATCAGCCGTTCAACTTTTTTAAACAACAAGTTTTATACTTGCCTCGATGGCAACAGAGATTCAACTCCTTTCTGTTTCCTCAATTAAAAAAATTATCAATGCCAAAAAGATTAAGTTAGGCAAAAGCCGGAAATGTAATTTAGCAGTTAAGAGAGAGATAACAAAAGCTAAGGTAATTGAAAGAAGAGGAATTGTAGCCGTTGGGTAGAAGACATAATTACCTAGAAAGAAATAAGTTTAAAAAGAAGGTATTAATATTATCAATAATGCTAGTTTTGTCTGTAGAAAATCAAAAATCGCCGTAGCGATTAGGAGAAGTTCATACCGTAATCTAGGTGATTCGGTGTGGGAAAAGGTCACAAAAAATAAGCAAAGAACTTGTCGCTAGTGTCTCCAATGACCATGCCCAATATAAATCAATTTTTGCGGATGCCTAAATTAGAGAAAGCCATAGATAAAAACTTTCTCTGTATTAGTGCAGCAGCCTCGGTAGCGGAGGCGATCGCACTCCTAAAAAACTTAGACACTTCAGCTTTTTTGGTGACAACTCTAGTAGTGGTTAAAGAAAAGCAAGTATTGGGATTATTGAGCGAGAGGGAATTTCTGTTTTTACTTGCGTCACAGAAAAGCTGGGAAACCAAAGTATCTGAAGTAATGAACTCAGCGATCGCGATCGTTAAGCTGTCTGATTATTTCAATATAGTGACAGTTTTATCCATTTTAGAGCGCTATCAGCTTAACTGTTTAGCCGTAGTAGACGATCGCCAGGAGATTCAAGGTATTATTACACATCAAAGTTTAAATCAGGCAATCCTCGCCAGTAATCGGGATCATCAACCAAAACTTGGCGATCGCAAAATTGCGAGTAACTCATCTTCAACCGAGAACCCAGAAACAAAACTACAAACACAAATCAAATTTCTCGTCAACGAAGTCAAAAACAGCGATCGCTTCTCACCAAACATCCACAATAACCTTTTACGCGCGATCGCCGCTCGGCTCAAAGCTACAGAAGAACTAACTCAAACTCAAGAACAACTCCAAGCCTTTTTTAACGCCGTACCCGGATTTGTCTCTTGGGTTAGCGCTGATAGTCGCTACCTCAAAGTTAACCAGCATTTCGCCTCTACCTATAACCTTACTCCCGAAGATTTCTTAGGCAAAAAAGTTGGTCTAATTGAATCTAGTCCTCAACTGACTCGGATCATGGAGCAGTTTTTTGCTCATTCCACCCCCAAAATCACTTGTGAAATCACCAGTCAAGTCAAAGAAGAGTTACAACATTATTTAGTTGTTGCTCAAAAATACCACCAAGGTGAATCTGCCGTCACCATCGGCATTAACATCACCGAACGAAAACACACCGAAGAACAATTACTCACTGCTACATACCGTCTTTCGGCATTAATTGAAAACTTACAAGCTGGTGTCGTAGTTCTCGACGAATTTGAGCGAGTCGTTCTGATTAACCAAACTTTCTGTGACCTTTTCGAGATTCCGATCTTACCTGCGGCTTTAATTGGTGCAGATTTCTCCGATTTCGCCGAAAAATACCAAGATTTTTTCGCTTACCCAAAACAATTTGAGCAAGGCTATCGCCAAATCCTCTCAACGCGCCAAACTGTTACCGCAGAAGAAATTCAGCTAGCTAATCGTCATATTGTCGAACGAGACTACGTCCCAATTGCTGTCGAGAAAAATTATATTGGTAATCTGTGGATGTATCGAGATATTACTCAGCGTAAGCGATCGGAAGCACAGTTACGTGATTCTTTAAGCAAGCAGCAAGAACTAGCTACACTAAGATCCCGTTTTGTCACCATGACTTCTCACGAATTCCGGACACCTCTAAGTACAATTCTTTCTTCCGCCGAACTTTTAGAACACTACCGTCATCAATGGACTGAGCAAAAGCAACTACTTCATTTACATCGAATTCAAAACTCCGTCCACCAAATGAGCGAATTATTAGATGATATTTTAATTATTGGCAAAGCTGAAGCAGGCAAACTAGAATTTCGTCCCACTACAATGGATTTAGCCTTATTCTGTGGAGAATTAGTCGAAGATTTACAGTTGAATGCAGCCAATAAACTACAAATTGCTTTTACTTATCAAGGAGAAGAAACTCTGATAGTGATGGATGAAAAATTATTGCGCCAAATCTTGACTAACCTCCTTTCCAATGCCATCAAATATTCTGGTAGCACTGGTACGGTTAAGTTTTCTGTGGTTCAAAAAGAGCAAGAACTAGTCTTCCAAATTCAAGATTCAGGAATTGGCATTCCTGACGAAGATCAACGACATTTATTTGAACCTTTTCACCGAGCTACCAATGTGGGTAATCTCCCAGGTACCGGATTAGGATTATCAATTGTTAAAAAATGCGTTGATTTTTGTCAAGGTACAATTAAAATAAGAAGTCAAGTAGATCGAGGAACCGAGTTTACAGTTATTTTACCAATCGGTCATTAGTCGGACGAAAAAAAAACAGCAACAAATTGACAAATGACGAAAGTTTTAATTATCGAAGATGAAGGACTGGTTCGAGACAATTTGCTCGAATTGCTCAACGCAGAAGGATTTGAGGTAATTGCAGCAGCAAATGGAATGCTTGGTTTACAACTAGCCAAAGAGCAAGTTCCTGACTTAATTCTTTGTGACGTGATGATGCCAGAAATGGATGGTTATGCTGTCTTAGAATTAGTCCGTGAAAACTCGGAAACGGCAACTATACCCTTTGTTTTTCTGACAGCAAAAGCGGCTAAAAGTGATTTCCGTCAGGGAATGGAGCTTGGAGCAGATGATTATCTGACTAAACCTTTTACTAGAGCCGAGTTATTAGGAGCTATTAATAGTCGTCTCAAGAAAAAAGCTCTGATTTTAGCACGTCATCATCGCGAAATCTCTCAATTAGAAGAAAAACTTAAGTATGTTCTCGATCACGATTATTTAACTGAATTGCCAAATCGACTTTCTTTACGAGAACAATTTACTCGTATTGTCGGGACTAAATCTGCTAGTTTGGCAAAGAATCAGTTGCTAGTAGTCATGTGTTTAGCTATAGATAGATTTAGTCGGATTAATGAAACTTTAGGACATAGTTCGGGAGATTTATTACAAAAGATTGCGGCACAACGTCTTCTAGATTGTGTTAATAGTGATGATGTAGTTGCTTGTTTAAGTATTAATAAATTTGCAATTATGCTCACTAGCGATCGCCACCAGAACAAAGAGCTTTATGCTAGTGAGGTGGCTTGCAAAATTCTCACTAACTTTACTAAATCTTGCATGATCAATAATCAAGAAGTTTTTGTCACTGCGAGCATCGGTATTTCTTTTTATCCTCAAAATAGCATCGAGCTAGAAAATTTATTGGAACAAGCTAATTTAGCAATGGATGCTGCGGCTTCTCAAGGAGGTAATCAATTTCAATTTTATACGCCAGGGCTGAATGTCCAAACTAGCGATCGCTTAGTTTTGGAAACGGATCTTCGCTATGCTTTAGAAAGAGAAGAATTTTTGGTTTATTATCAGCCTCGGCTAAATTTGAAAACCGGAAAAATTGTGGGTGCTGAAGCGTTAGTGCGTTGGTTACATCCCGAAAGAGGTTTAATTTCTCCTGGAAAGTTTATTCCAATTGCTGAAGAATCGGGGGCAATTTCAGCAATTGGAGAATGGGTTTGGCGCACTGCTTGTCGTCAAGTAGCTACTTGGAATTTAACCAGATCGGAACCTTTACAAATTGCAGTTAATTTATCAGCACGTCAGTTTGCAGAAAACGATCTACATCACCGTTTGTTAAGTATTTTAATAGAAACTGGGCTGGCTCCACAATATTTAGAGTTAGAGTTAACAGAAAGCATTTTGGTACAAAATCCTCTCTTAGCTAAACAAAAAATGGAAGCGATTAAAGCACTAGGCGCTCAGTTAGCTATTGATGATTTTGGTACGGGTTATGCTTCTTTAAGTTATTTACAACAATTTCCTTTTGATATTTTGAAAATAGACCGTTGTTTTGTGCGTAATCTTTCTGATGAAGCGAAAAATGCGGCAATTGCGATCGCGATCATTCAAATGGCTCATAAACTGAATTTTAAAGTAATTGCTGAAGGGGCAGAAACTCAAGCAGAATTTGACTTTCTCCGTGAGAATGATTGCGACGAAATTCAAGGATATTATTTGAGTTGTCCTTTACCTACAGACCAATTTTGTCGTATTTTTATTTAAAAAATAAGCAGTTATTTTAACTTTAATTAAAAGTTGATTTTTAGTCAAATTAGCAAGACAATTATAAAACAAATTACCTTTTAAAGCTAGGCTCTAAAGTTAGTTTTTTATCAAGAAAAATTAGGGTAAAATTAGCTAATATTTATTGTTAAAGGAGTTACAAATAATGTCTGAATATTTTTTGCTTAGTCGCGTGCTACTTCGCTTTGAGAAAAGATCGGATGATGTGGTAGGAGATTTATCTGCGGCTACTTTTACACCTGATGGTAGTTTGTGGATTGGCTCTGATGAAATGATTGGAGTTGAGCGTCTTTCTCCAGTTGAAACAAATATTTTTGCCAAGCATAAGCGCTTTCTAATTGGGGATTTTATCGAGTTATTTAATAATAAAGATGAGATCGATATTGAAGGAATGGATTATGCGGACGGCTATCTTTGGTTTACAGGTTCTCAAAGTACCAAACGCAAGAAAGCTAAAGGAAAGAAAGCTAAAAAAGATATGCAAAGATTAACTGAAATTAAAACCGATTTGAATCGTTATTTATTAGTTCGGATTCCGGTAATTAATGGTAAATTAGTTAAGTCTTGTGCTTTGGCTGATGATGCTGAAAAGAAACTTACCGCAGCTTGTTTAGAAAAAAGAGAAAGTAGTAATATTCTGATTGAAGCTTTGAAAGAAGATCCTCATTTAGGGACAATTATTGCTACTGAATTACCGAGTAAAGATAATGGTTTAGATATTGAGGGTTTAGCGGTGCGAGGAAATAAAGTTTTTCTCGGCTTGCGCGGTCCTGTTTTGCGTGGTTGGGCGATAATTTTAGAAATAGAAGTAGAAGAATCGGAACCGGGAATTTTAACTTTGAAAGAAGTGGGTGAATCGGGACGAAAATATAAAAAACATTTTCTAGAATTGAATGGTTTAGGAATCAGAGAATTATGTTTACATGGTAAAGATATGATTGTTTTAGCAGGACCGACAATGGATCTTGAAGGTCAGATGACTGTGTTTAAGATGAAAAATGTGTTTAAGCGTTCTGGAGATACAATTTCCTGGCAAGAATCAGAAGATTTAGAAGTATTATTCGACTTACCTTTTACTGTTGGTTCGGATCATGCTGAGGGATTGGCATTGTATCCTTGTTTAGGAAAGAAAGATTGTTTATTTGTTGTTTATGATTCTCCTAACGACAACCGAAAACCGACAGAAAAAGAAATTTACGCCGATGTTTTTCAACTTAATTAAGTAGTAACAAGTAAGTTAATAAATCCCAAACTTACGCAAAAAATCATCGATTTTGTGAGCGATCCCGTCTTCCTTACCCATTTCGGTGCGAGGATCGATAATGATGTTATTGTCACCTTGAAAAAGAATAAACCCACCCAGAGAAACAGCGATCGCCAATAATAACAGTGAAAGTGCGATCGCCACTCTTTTCAGAAACCCGATCAGACGATATTGGAGACGTTCCCGACGCAGACGATCGCGCGATCGCTGTTCTCTCCCCATCAACAACACAAAATAAACACCACTATTCCCAAAAGGTAAAGAAAGCCGAACATCTACGGAGTGTTTTCGCCAAATACGGTTAGCGAATACAGCTTGGACGATCGCCAATTGTGCTTCAGTGAAAGTCGCCGCCGTACCCTCCGGTATTCGCGCCAAAAATATCGGGATGAAAACATGACGCAATCCGAACCGCTTCACCTGTCGCCACGCCTTTCGTTCAGCCCGAAGACGCGATCGCGAGCGAGTTTCTCTACCTACTAAAAATACCAAATAAAAGCGCAAAAACGGAATCGGCACAGAAAAGCGCCAATCCACCAGATGAGAACTCTTCAAAGGAGGTTCAAAAGCAATCTTAATCGCCTCAAGTTGCTCATCTGTGAAACTATCCCTCATTTCTAAAGGAACATGAGCAAAAAACTGACTCAAAAAAGGATCGGGCTGAGTTCGGTAACTTTCCATACTTTTTCACCTAATAACATTACCACTGGCAGAAAACTCACCCTCAATGACCGTGTGTGACTAACCTTTCACCTGATACCTGGCTCTAATTTCCCAGTTACCTGTTGACATTTTCCCTTATTTTGCACCACCGTAGCCAATCTTCAAGCACAAAAAAAGGTGCGTCTCCCAACAACTGAATTGTAATTTGGTTAACGCACCCGAAAACTTAATCTTCATCAAGATCTAATCACGACCGTTAAGAGCAATCAACAGACGCAAAATAAAGATGAACAGATTGATATAAGTCAAATACATCGACAAAGCAGCAGGCAAATACTGCTCATCTTTGTATGTACGTGGGAGAATATAAAAATCTACCACCGCTACACCAGCAAACAGAAAAACACCCACCCCAGAAATCGCGATTTCTAGCCAACTCGGTGTATAAACGCCAAACAAGCTCAAAACTAGCTGACCAACCAAAACAATCAGCAAAGCGATGACTCCCAGACGGACTGTTTGCGCGAGGGCGATACCATCCTCTTCTGAGAGATTTGAACCAATTTGTCTGGCGGCGATAAAAGTTACACCGCAACCAAGGGCGGCAATGCCAATTCCTTCAATACCAACACCGGGAGTTGCTAAAGCGACAAAGACGATGCCGCTAAGAGTGTAGCCAGAAAGGAGGCTATATAGCGCCAATAAAGGCAATGCTGTGCTGTTATTTCCTTGTTCAGCAATGCCACGGGCAACAAAAAACAGCACTAACTCCGCAATCAATGCGCCGATAAATGTCGGCATAAATAAACTGGGGTAGGAGTTCATCACTCCCAAACCGCCATAAGTTCCTACGGCGGTTAAAATCAGCCCACCACCGAGGAAGGGAAGGGCGTTAGCAATGACGTTCGGACCAATCAGAGATTGACCCTTGGCTTTATTCATTGCTTCCCGGAAATTACTTGTATTGCTCATAAATTTCTTTCAGGGATTATTTACCGAAATAATTTTCCAATATCACTATTGTTGCGGGAATACAAGCTCGGCGCTAGTCGGGAAAACCGACAAAGGGATTGGGGAATTGGAGGAATTGGAGGAATGGGGGGATTTCGAGGAATTGGGAGCGATATCAGTGTTGTCAGTGTTAGGAAAAAAGAGCGATTTTCACAACCAACATTTACTCCCTCCTGTCTCCCAACTCCCCCTTGTCCTCTTCCCCAGTCCCCAATCCCCAATCACCAGTCCCCAGTTCCAACCACCTTTGCGTAATTATGCGGAAACTTAATTAGTACAGTCGAGGGATTTCCGTGAAACAACGATAGCAATTTGTTTTTTTGATGAAGACAATAAAGTTAGGTTTTTGACTTATTTTGTTTTGAGATTCATTTTCTTTGCTCAACCAATTTGTACTATTTAATTACCTTGAGGCTCATGGCTACTCAGTCTTTGTCTGCTCGCACAATGGAACTTTTGATTGCTTATGCTCGTAATCCTAGTATTAAACTTCGCAATCAATTGGTGGAATTGAATACAGGTTTGGTGCGTAAAGTTGCTCACCAAATTAATCGTCAGTGTGCTGAACCTTATGAAGATTTGGAGCAAGTCGGCTTTATTGGTTTAATTCGGGCGATCGAACGTTTCAATACTCGTTCTGGTTGTGCTTTTAGTTCTTTTGCGATCCCTTATATTCGTGGTGAGATGTTGCATTATTTACGCGATCAAGGTAGTGTAGTCAAAATTCCTCGTCGCTGGCAAGAACTTCATACTAAAGGGAAAAAGTTGCAGAAAAAGTTGACGATCGCTCTGGGGAGAATGCCGAAGGATCTGGAAATTGCCAATGGTTTAGGTGTTTCTCTTCAAGAATGGCGCGAATGCAAGCTAGCTTTACAAAATCGCTTGCTTTTAAGTTTAGATGCTAGGGTTGGTTCTTTACCTGATTCTACAGCAACTTTGGAGGATACTTTGGTCGATCCTCGCTATCATTTAATGCAAAATTGGCAAGAAGATCGCCAACAATTACATGGTGCAATTTCTCAACTTGAAGAAAAAACTCAGGTAGCAATTGAGTTTGTTTTTCTGCGTGATTTGTCTCGTAAGGAAGCTGCGAAACGGATTGGGATTAGTCCGATGACGGTGACTCGTTATCTCCATCGCGGTATCGATCAGTTATCTGGTTTGATGCAACAGCATCCTCAAGCTGCTTGATAGATATCAGCAAAATTCAAGTGATCTCGAAAGTTGGTTCAACAATATCTCCTAAGATTTCTCCGCTTCCCTTTGCTACCCCGAAGGAAGCTCGTTTTTGCTCAATATATTCTTCAAACAAGTTAAATAATTTATCAAGTGCATCTCTTTCATCTGATGAATAAATAAAGAGAATTTCTGCCCATGAACGATTGATTTTTCCAGGGAAACATTCCTCCCTAATCCAATTCAAAAAAGTCTTAAATTCTTGTTCTGGTTTAGTCTCCGGTAAGTTATACATATGTTTTGCTATTAGATAGCCATTGTAAAAAGATTGGAAAGAAAATATTGAATACCTATTTAAA